>NZ_JBXWCS010000010.1:0-209739 GCF_057320385.1 Enterobacter cloacae complex sp. 394F7
TCTGAGCCATGATCAAACTCTTCAATTTAAAAGTTTGATGCTCAATGAATTAAACTTCGTAATGAATTACGTGTTCACTCGTTGAGACTTGGTATTCATTTTTCGTCCGAGGACGTTAAGAATCCATGTCACTTTGAGTGCCCACACAGATTGTCTGATAAATTGTTAAAGAGCAGTGCCGCTTCGTTTTCGCTGCGGCGCGGGGTGTGCATATTACGCTTTCCCGCTTCAGAGTCAAGCGTTTAATTTGCTTTTCTCTGCTGACCCGGCGGCGTGTGTGCCGTTGTTCCGTGTCAGTGGAGGCGCATTATAGGGAGTAATTCTGAAGCCGCAAGGATAAAGTGAAAATTATTTACTGACTGCTCACTTTCCAGGCAAATTACATCCCAGACCTCAATTCTGGCCTGGTTTTTAAACAAAAACGAGCCGCAAGCGGCTCGTTTTTGCGTTTTGTGACTTACTGCACTGCCACAATTCGGTCGTCGTTGGCTTCCAGACGGATAACTTTGCCCGGAACCAGTTCGCCTGACAGTATCTGCTGCGCCAGAGGGTTTTCGATCTGCTGCTGGATAGCACGTTTCAACGGACGCGCCCCGTAAACCGGATCGTAACCATTTTCGCTCAGCAGTTTCAGCGCATCGTCAGAGATGTGAATTTCATATCCACGCTCTTCCAGACGTTTGTACAGACGCTGCAGCTGGATCTGTGCAATCGACGCAATGTGTTTCTCACCCAGAGGATGGAATACCACCACTTCATCGATACGGTTGATGAACTCCGGACGGAAGTTATGGCTAACCACACCCAGAACCAGATCCTTCATATGGCTGTAATCCAGTTCACCGAAACGTTCCTGAATCAAATCGGAACCCAGGTTCGATGTCATGATCACGACCGTATTACGGAAATCCACCGTTCTCCCCTGCCCGTCGGTCAGACGACCATCATCCAGGACCTGCAGCAGAATATTGAACACATCCGGGTGCGCTTTTTCCACTTCGTCCAGCAGGATGACGGAATAAGGGCGACGGCGTACCGCTTCTGTCAGGTAACCACCTTCTTCATAACCGACATATCCCGGAGGCGCACCCACCAGACGTGAAACGGAGTGTTTCTCCATAAACTCGGACATGTCGATACGCACCATCGCGTCGTCACTGTCGAACATAAAGTTAGCCAGCGCCTTACACAGCTCGGTTTTACCCACCCCGGTAGGGCCCAGGAACAGGAACGAACCAATCGGACGATTAGGATCAGACAATCCGGCGCGGCTACGACGGATGGCGTTAGAAACCGCTTCAACCGCCTCGTCCTGGCCAATCACGCGCTGATGCAGATCCTGCTCCATGCGCAGCAGTTTATCGCGTTCGCTTTCCATCATGCGTGCTACCGGAATACCGGTCCAGCGCGCCAGCACCTCAGCAATTTCCGCATCCGTTACTTTGTTACGTAACAGACGCATCGTTTTACCTTCAGACTGCGTCGCAATCTCAAGCTGTTTCTCCAGCTCAGGGATTTTGCCGTACTGCAACTCTGACATTCGCGCCAGGTCACCGACACGACGCGCCTGTTCGATGGCAATTTTTGCCTGTTCAAGTTCAGCCTTAATGGTCTGAGTGCCAGAGAGTGACGCTTTCTCTGCCTTCCACTCTTCTTCTAACTCAGAATACTGGCGCTCTTTATCGTCCAGTTCCTCATTGAGCATATCGAGGCGTTTTTTACTGGCTTCATCAGACTCTTTCTTGAGTGCCTGCTGTTCCAGTTTGAGCTGAATGATACGACGGTCGAGTCTGTCCAACTCTTCCGGCTTCGAGTCTATCTGCATACGAATGCTGGATGCGGCCTCATCGATAAGGTCGATCGCTTTATCCGGTAACTGACGGTCGGCGATATAACGATGCGAAAGCGTCGCTGCCGCAACAATCGCCGGGTCAGTGATCTGCACATGGTGGTGCAGCTCATAACGTTCTTTCAGACCACGCAGGATCGCGATGGTATCTTCCACGCTTGGTTCCGCGACAAACACCTTCTGGAAACGACGTTCAAGCGCAGCATCTTTTTCAATGTACTGACGGTACTCGTCCAGCGTCGTGGCACCCACACAGTGAAGTTCACCGCGTGCCAGTGCAGGTTTCAGCATGTTCCCGGCATCCATCGCGCCGTCTGCTTTACCGGCACCGACCATGGTGTGCAACTCATCGATAAACAGAATGACATTGCCTTCCTGTTTAGCCAGATCGTTAAGCACCCCTTTCAGACGCTCTTCGAATTCGCCGCGATACTTCGCCCCGGCGACCAGCGCCCCCATATCCAGCGCCAGTACACGGCGGCCTTTCAGCCCTTCCGGTACTTCACCGTTTACAATACGCTGCGCCAGTCCTTCAACGATGGCGGTTTTACCAACACCCGGTTCACCAATCAGCACCGGGTTGTTTTTGGTACGGCGCTGTAGAACCTGAATAGTACGGCGAATTTCTTCATCACGGCCGATCACCGGGTCAAGTTTACCCTGCTCAGCACGCTCGGTCAGATCGACCGTAAATTTTTTCAAAGCCTGACGTTGGTCTTCGGCTCCCTGATCGTTCACGCTTTCACCCCCACGCATTTTCTCAATCGCCTGAGTCACATTGGCCGTGGTTGCGCCGGCAGTTTTCAGCAGGTCGGTCAGGGTACCGCGTGATTCAAGCGCCGCCAGAACAAACAGTTCCGACGAAATAAAGTTGTCCCCACGTTTTTGCGCCAGCTTGTCGCAAAGGTTCAGCACCCGCACCAGATCCTGGGACGGCTGAACGTCACCGCCGGTACCTTCTACCTGCGGTAAACGGCTCAGCGCCTGATCGATGGCAGTGCGTAACTGGCCAGCATTAATGCCAGCAGACGTTAATAATGGACGTACCGATCCCCCTTCCTGATTCAGCAAGGCGCTCATTAAATGAAGAGGTTCGATGAATTGGTTGTCGTGCCCCAGTGCAAGGGACTGGGCATCGGCGAGAGCAAGCTGGAATTTATTAGTAAGACGATCCAGACGCATAACTCCTCCCATAACAGGTCAAATTTGCTACTGGAGATTAAATGAGGTCATCCCTCAATTATTCAAGGTTAATGACCTGAATTATGTGAAAAGAAAACAGCACGTGCCGGATCGTCTTGATTCTTTAGGTTATATCAGCCAAATAAAACTTGCCATACGCCCCGTGGTCTTGTCACGGCGATAAGAGAAGAAATCACCCTTTTCGGTGAACGTACAGCGGTCACCGCCGAAGATCTGCGTCACATTGACATTATTCAGACGCTGACGGGCAAGCTGATAAATATCGGCCAGATATTTTTCCCCCACAGGTTCGAAAGCGTTAACGGCTTGCGGATCTTTTGCCATAAACGCTTCACGAACCTCTGGGCCCACCTCGAATGCCTGAGGACCAATTGCCGGGCCAAGCCAGGCAATGATATTTGCAGGATCGTCTTTGAAGCAGGCGACGGTCTCTTCCAGCACGCCTTCACACAGACCACGCCAGCCCGCATGAGCAGCCGCAACCTCGGTACCCGCACGGTTACAAAACAGCACCGGCAGACAATCGGCTGTCATCACCGTGCATACTGTTCCCGGCGTATCGCTGTAGGAGGCATCGGCACGTTTAGACGCGTAGGGTTCTCCCGTCAACTTCAGCACGGCTTTACCGTGAACCTGCTCAAGCCACACCGGTTTAGACGGTAAGTTGCCCGCAGCAAACAGCCGCGAGCGGTTTTCTTCAACGTGTTCCAGGTTGTCGCCGCAGTGTGCGCCAAGGTTCAAAGACGCCCACGCCCCCTGGCTTACCCCGCCAACGCGGGTTGAACTGCAGGCAGCCACACCTTCAGGCAGTGGCCACTCCGGAACAATCAGTTTGGTCATAACCAGTCCACTTGATCTTTGTGTTCTTCAAAATCCGCGCGCATGGCGTCGATAAGCTCCACCATATCCTGCGGGATCGGCGCGTGCCATTCCATTTGAATCCCTGAAATAGGGTGATAAAGGCGCAGCATGGTGGCGTGCAGCGCCTGACGATCAAACTTGCGCAGTACGCTAATGAACTCGTCCGATGCTCCTTTTGGCGGACGCGGACGACCACCGTAAACCTGATCCCCCACCAGCGGATGGGTGATGTGCGCCATATGCACGCGGATCTGGTGGGTACGACCGGTCTCCAGACGCAGGCGCAGACGCGTATGAATGCGGAAATGTTCCATAATGCGATAGTGCGTTACCGCCGGTTTACCCATCGGATGCACCGACATATGAGTACGTTTGGTAGGGTGACGGCTGATCGGCTCATCAACCGTACCGCCAGCAGTCATATGGCCAATAGCCACGGCTTCATATTCGCGGGTGATCTCACGCAGCTGCAGTGATTCCACCAGGCGAGTCTGGGCAGGTACAGTCTTTGCCACCACCATCAGACCGGTGGTGTCTTTATCCAGACGATGCACGATACCGGCACGCGGCACATCAGCAATCGGCGGATAATAATGGAGAAGTGCGTTAAGTACCGTACCGTCAGGATTCCCCGCTCCCGGATGAACAACCAGGTCGCGCGGCTTGTTAATCACCAGAATGTCATCATCTTCATAGACGATATCCAGTGGGATATCCTGTGGCTCGAAGCGGATTTCCTCTTCGATTTCAGCATTGATGGCGACAGCTTCCCCACCTAACACTTTCTCTTTCGGTTTGTCCCAGACTTTACCGTTTACCAGCACGCGCTGGTCAAGAATCCATTCTTTTATGCGTGAACGCGAATAATCAGGGAACAATTCGGCCAAAGCTTGATCTAAGCGTTGACCGAGCTGATTTTCGGAGACTGTTGCGGTGAGTTCTACTCGTTGTGCCATAAACTGCTTCTTCGTTTAACGTTGGGTTTTACGGCTTTGCCGTTTAATATAGTGTGCTATTGTAGCTGGTCTTAATCGGGAGCAGGAACAGAGTTTCTCCCGGACAAACATTTGAGGAAAGTCAAAACGTCATGACGCGCATGAAATATCTGGTGGCAGCGGCCACGTTGAGCCTGGCTTTGGTGGGCTGCTCCGGTTCAAATGAACAGGTCCCTGACAATCCGCCGAATGAAATCTATGCGACTGCACAACAAAAGTTGCAGGACGGTAACTGGAAACAGGCGATAACGCAACTGGAAGCGTTGGATAATCGCTATCCATTTGGTCCGTATTCGCAGCAGGTACAGTTAGATCTCATCTACGCATACTATAAAAATGCCGATCTGCCGCTGGCTCAGGCAACCATCGATCGTTTCATGCGTCTGAACCCGACTCATCCTAACATCGACTATGTAATGTACATGCGCGGTCTGACCAACATGGCGCTGGATGACAGTGCCCTGCAGGGCTTCTTCGGTGTGGATCGCTCCGACCGTGACCCGCAGCATGCGCGTGATGCGTTCAACGACTTTTCCAAACTGGTGCGCGGCTATCCGAACAGCCAGTACGTGACCGACGCCACCAAACGTCTGGTATTCCTGAAAGACCGTCTGGCGAAATACGAATACTCGGTTGCTGAATACTACACCCGCCGTGGCGCATGGGTTGCCGTGGTTAACCGTGTAGAAGGAATGCTGCGTGATTATCCGGATACGCAGGCGACCCGCGACGGCCTGAAGCTGATGGAGAATGCTTACCGCCAGATGCAGATGACCGCACAGGCAGACAAGGTAGCAAAAATCATCGCCGCGAACAGCAGCAACACCTGATAGCGACGTCAAAGCAAAACGGCAGCCCGCGGGCTGCCGTTTTTTTATTCAATTCAGACAAAGCTGAAGCGGTTTAGCTTCAACACATCCTATCAACTATGACCGCAATTTTTGCCTTCGACAAGGTAAATCTCACCTCTTCCTGCCCTGCCTCACAAAAAAGATTCCCTGACAAAAACCGACAAAATAACGTGATCTAAATCACACATTTTGACATTAGGACAGGTATGCTGGAATCACCAAGACGGAAAGACAAGAGGTAAAATTTATGACAATGAACATTACCAGCAAACAAATGGAAATTACCCCGGCAATTCGCCAGCACGTCGCAGACCGTCTCGCCAAACTGGATAAATGGCAAACACACTTGATTAATCCACATATCATCCTGTCTAAGGAGCCGCAGGGTTTCATCGCTGACGCAACTATCAATACTCCAAACGGCCATCTGGTCGCCAGCGCAAAACACGAGGATATGTACACCGCTATTAACGATTTGATCAACAAGCTGGAACGGCAGCTCAATAAAGTGCAGCACAAAGGTGAAGCCCGTCGCGCCACGACCTCGGTGAAAGACGCCAGCTTCGCGGAAGAAGTTGAAGAAGAGTAATCCTTTAAATTGAGTTTACCGCCAACGCGCCTTCGGGCGCGTTTTTTATTGACAGGGTGAAAACAGTACGGGTACTTTAACGTTATCAACCACAGGATGATTTCATGAAACTAACGCCGTTTTTCTTCGCATTCTTTTTTACCTTCCCCTGAACGGGAGGCGTTTCGTCGTGTGATAAAGAATGCGAAGACGAACAACAAGGCCTCCCACACCGGGAGGCCTTTTTTATTGATAACGATAAAACGAGACAGACAACACTATGACACCGGAAAACCCGTTACTGGATCTGCGAGTAAAAATCAGCGCGCTGGATGAAAAATTACTGGCACTTCTGGCTGAACGCCGCGCGCTCGCCATCGAAGTGGGTAAAGCCAAACTGGACTCCCACCGTCCGGTACGTGATATCGACCGCGAACGCGACCTGCTGGAACGTCTGATTCAACTCGGCAAAGCCCATCATCTTGACGCACATTACATCACCCGTTTGTTCCAGCTCATCATCGAAGACTCTGTTCTGACCCAGCAAGCGCTGTTGCAGCAGCATCTGAATAAAACCAACCCGCACTCTGCCCGCATCGCGTTTCTTGGCCCTAAGGGCTCCTACTCCCATCTGGCTGCCCGCCAGTACGCTGCACGTCATTTTGAAGAGTTCATTGAGAGCGGCTGCGCAAAGTTCGCCGATATTTTCAATCAGGTGGAAACCGGCCAGGCGGATTACGCCGTCGTGCCGATTGAGAACACCAGTTCCGGTGCCATCAACGACGTGTACGATCTGCTGCAACACACCAGCCTGTCGCTGGTTGGGGAGCTGACAATCCCTATCGATCACTGCGTGCTGGTCTCTGGCTCAACCGATTTGAGCACCATCGAGACGGTCTACAGCCATCCGCAGCCGTTCCAGCAGTGCAGTCAGTTCCTGAACCGTTATCCGAACTGGAAAATTGAGTACACCGAAAGCACCTCCGCGGCGATGGAAAAAGTCGCCCAGGCAAACTCCCCTACCGTCGCGGCGCTGGGCAGCGAGGCGGGCGGTGCGCTGTATGGTCTCCAGGTTCTGGAACGTAACCTGGCAAACCAGACGCAAAACATTACCCGCTTCATCGTGCTGGCACGCAAAGCCATTAATGTCTCTGATCAGGTGCCCGCCAAAACCACCCTGTTGATGGCAACCGGGCAGCAGGCAGGCGCACTGGTTGAAGCGCTGCTGGTACTGCGTAACCACAATCTGATCATGACCCGACTCGAATCGCGCCCGATTCACGGCAATCCGTGGGAAGAGATGTTCTATCTCGACATTCAGGCCAACCTGGAATCGCCGTCCATGCAGAAAGCCCTGCGTGAACTGAGCGAAATCACCCGTTCAATGAAGGTGCTGGGCTGTTATCCGAGCGAAAACGTGGTACCGGTTGACCCAAGCTAACGTTCGATAAACCGGCTTTTCTTCATCCCTGCCACACTGACCGGCAGGGTGAAGATAGCGCCGGAGAGGGGATATTGCGCCACCTCCTGCGCATCCATATTTTCCCGGGTGGTCGTGATAAACAGCGTTTTCATATCGTCACCGCCAAAGCAGACCATCGTTGGGCAACGGACCGGCATACGGTACTCTTCCAGTTGCTCTCCCTGAGGTGAAAAGCGCGCGATGCGCCAGCCATCAAACAGCGCACTCCAGTAACAGCCTTCCACGTCCATCGCGGCACCGTCAGGTATCCCTTCGCCGTCGTTGAACCGGCGGAATACCTCCCTTTTACCGGGTTCCCCCTGCTCATCCAGTGGGGTACGGTAGATAACGCCGTTTGGCGTATCAGAAGTAAACATCCACCGCTGGTCGGGGCTGAATGCCAGACCATTGTGGCCATGAATGTCGCACTGGATAACTTTTGGCGTCAGATCGTTATCAATGCGCATCAGCAGCGCCCCGTTGTAATCACCCGGTGCCCAGAAGGTCCCGGCGTAGAACTGGCCCCGGTGATCGGTTCCCCCATCATTGAAACGCGCAAGCTGCGGATTCGACGGGTTATCACAGACTTTGCGCTGCAGCAGACCGTGTTTATCGGAAAGCCAGATGCCGCTTCGCATCGCGACGATAAAGCCGCCGCGTTCGCGCAGGGCGAAACACCCCACCTCTTCGTGGAAAGAGAGCACGGTGTGTTCCGCCGTGGGTAAATGATAACGGTGGATCTCACCTTCAAGAATATCCGCCCAGTAGAGCGCATTTTCCTCTGCACTCCACGTCGGGCATTCGGGCAGATGCCCGGTGTAGTTCAACAGCAGCTGCGGTTCGGCCATGACAGTTCCCCAAAATGAAAAAAGCCAGCAATGCTGGCTTTCAGTATATACATCATCGCATTACTGGCGACTGTCATTTGCCTGACGCAACAGCGTGCGGCTCTCGCTCTGGAAACGTTGCGCGTAATCGCCAAACCAGTGTTCGACCTTACGGAAGCTGTCGATAAACGCCTGCTTGTCGCCGTGCTCCAGCAGCGTAATGGCTTCGCCAAAACGCTGGTAGTAACGCTTAATCAGTGCCAGGTTGTTCTCAGACGACATAATAATGTCGGCGTAAAGCTGGGGATCCTGAGCAAACAGACGCCCCACCATCGCCAGCTCCAGACGATAGATAGGCGAAGAGAGTGCCAATAACTGCTCAAGCTGCACATTCTCTTCCGCCAGATGCAGCCCATAGGCAAAGGTCGCAAAGTGGCGCAGCGCCTGGATGAACGCCATATTCTGATCGTGTTCAACCGCGCTAATGCGGTGCAGCCGCGCGCCCCAAACCTGAATCTGTTCCAGGAACCACTGGTAGGCTTCCGGCTGACGACCATCGCAGTAGACCACCACCTGTTTCGCCAGGCTGCCGCTGTCCGGGCCAAACATAGGATGTAGCCCCAGGACCGGCCCCGTGTGCGCAGCCAGCATTGCCTGCAGCGGACCATTTTTCACGGATGCTAAGTCCACCAGGATGCAATCTGCAGGTAGCGGAGGAAGCTTCGCAATGATCTGCTCCGTCACGTGAATCGGCACGCTGACGATGACCATTCCGGCATCTTTCATCAGCTCCGGTGCTTTTGCCCAGTCCTCTTTTTCCAGGATACGCACCTGATAGCCAGACAGGGTCAGCATTTTTTCAAACAGCCGCCCCATCTGACCCGCCCCGCCCACAATAACGACCGGGCGCAGGGACGGGCAAAGGGTTTTGAAGCCTTTATCGTTTTCGCTGGAGTAGGACTCCCGCATCACACGACGCAAAACATCTTCAATCAAATCCGGCGAGACGCCCAGCGCCTGGGCCTCTTTACGACGGGAAGCCAGCATGGAGGCCTCGCGCTCCGGAACGTAAATCGGCAGGCCATATTTGCTTTTGACCTCACCCACCTCGGCAACCAGCGCCATACGGCGCGCTAACAGATCCAGCAGCGCCTTATCCACTTCATCAATTTGATCGCGTAATGCGGTCAATTCAGCAACCATACCTAACCTCTTAAGCCAGACGCGTCGCCAGCTGGCCGTTTATATCTTTGTGGATCTCACGCAGCAGCGCATCGGTGGTTTCCCAGCTGATGCAGGCATCCGTCACGGACACACCGTACTTCATTGCGCTGCGCGGTTGTTCAGATGATTGATTGCCTTCATGAATATTGCTCTCAATCATCAGACCGATAATAGAACGGTTGCCGTCTTTGATTTGTGCGACCACCGATTCCGCCACCGCAGGCTGACGACGGTAATCTTTGTTCGAATTACCATGACTGCAATCTACCATCAGTGCCGGGCGCAGTCCCGCCTGCTCCATCTCTTTTTCACACTGTGCCACATCTGCCGGGCTGTAGTTTGGCGCTTTACCGCCACGCAGGATCACATGACCGTCCGGATTACCCTGCGTCTGCAGGAGACAAACCTGGCCCGCCTGGTTAATACCTACAAAGCGATGCGGCATGGCCGCGGCGCGCATGGCGTTGATCGCCGTGGCAAGGCTACCGTCGGTCCCGTTTTTAAAACCTACCGGCATCGACAGACCAGACGCCATTTCACGGTGGGTTTGTGATTCCGTGGTACGCGCACCAATCGCAGACCAGCTAAACAGATCGCCCAGGTACTGCGGGCTGTTCGGATCCAGCGCTTCGGTTGCCAGTGGCAGCCCCATGCTGACCAGCTCAACCAGCAGGCGACGCGCAATCTTCAGACCGGCTTCCACATCAAACGAGCCATCCATGTGCGGATCGTTAATCAACCCTTTCCAGCCAACGGTGGTACGTGGCTTCTCAAAATAGACGCGCATCACCAGGTAGAGGCTATCGCTGACCTCCTCCGCTAATGCTTTAAATCGACGAGCGTACTCAATGGCGGTTTCAGGATCGTGAATGGAACAAGGACCACATACCACCAGCAGACGCGGATCGCGGTCAGCGATAATGTCAGAAATGGTCTGGCGCGAGTGCTCAATTTGAGCCTCCTGCGCGGCGCTCAGCGGGAACTCCGCTTTCAGTTGATCCGGTGTAATCAAAACCTGTTCGTCAGTGATATGTACGTTGTTCAGCGCGTCTTTTTGCATGATGGCGATCCTGTAAAGCTCGTTTGCGATAGGTGTTTTCCTCGAAGAGGTGAAACAACGATACCACAACAAGTAAAGATTTCAATCCAAAATACGTACACTTTACTTTACAAAAGCCATTTTACTGCAAAAATCAGCCGACAAAATCGTAAACATAAAATTACACTCCCACTTTCTTTTGACAGGCTATGCTGAAGAAAAAAGGAGAATGGCTATGCGTTCAATTGCTCTGATGCTGTTGTCGCTGTTTTTATCGGGCTGTGAGATCAACCCTTATACCTTCCAGCCCGACTGGACTAGTCCCAGCTGGTTTGATGCGGGTAAAGAAGACGCCATGAATGGTCTGCCGGTTAAAGATAATCAGACGCTGGCCGATAGTTTTAACGATCCGCAGGTTGATCGTAGTGAATATCTTCGTGGCTACGCCGACGGACAGAAAAAAGTGTGTGAGGAAGGTTTTATTCACGCCTGGGGAGTAGCAGGTAAATCTTTCCCGGCCAGTTGTGATACTGTTGAAAACGCAGCAAAACTGCATGAATCATGGCAACAAGGAATGGATGAAAGTATGCGTTCCAGCAGACTTAATTAAGCCGTTTTTTTATACGCCGGAATATATACAACTGTAGGATTTAGCTTAGGTCGTACTCAGTACATTTCTGACATAATGACGGCTTTGATAAACAATGGTATTCTGCCGACAACTCGTAAGGACATCTATTTTCCAGAGCGGTATGGCGGATTCTGGTGAGAAATTCATTCTTGATCTCTTTGTTCCGACTCACTCTGGTGCTAATGCTGTTCTTTATGGTGGGCCCAGCACCGGCAGCCACGTTCACGGAAACCGATAAATCGGTACGTTCGATTGTATCGGGTATTGTGAGCTATACCCGATGGCCGTCACTTTCCGGGCAACCTAAACTCTGCGTTTATGCCTCGTCTCACTACACGCAAGCACTGAGCAGCGAAGAGGGGCAAAGCGAGTTACCTTATACTCCCGTCATTGTACGTAACGATCAGGAAGCCCTGTCCGCGACGTGTGATGCTATTTATTTCGGGGCTGAATCGCCTGCAAAACAACTTGAATTAATAAGTCAATATCAGGGCAGAGCATTGCTATTAATCTCAGAGCAGAATCCGGAATGTGTTATTGGCAGTGCATTCTGCCTGATAATCGATCATAACCAGGTCAGATTTTCCGTTAATCTCGATGCATTGACGCGCAGTGGCGTACGCGTCAATCCGGATGTATTAATGCTGGCACGGAATAAGCAGCATGGATAAAGAAATCACTTCAACGCCACGTCCAACGTTTAAAAGCACGTTGAGACGAATCAGCATGATAAGCGTCATCATCACTATGACGTTAATTTGGCTCCTGCTCTGTTTTGCTTCTGTGGTGACATTAAAGCAATACGCCCAAAAAAATCTCGAATTAACCGGCGCAACAATGAGCCACAGCCTTGAAGCCTCACTGGTGTTTAATGATTCGCTGGCGGCTAACGAAACGCTCGCCACCCTGGGTAAACAGGGCCAGTTTGCCGTGGCTGAGGTTATTAACGCGCATAAAAAGCGGTTTGCTTACTGGTCCTGGAACCCGGAAGAGAATAACGACACGCTGGGTGCATTGGTTAGCCGCTGGCTGTTCCCCGACCCGGTCGCGCAGCCCATCATGCATAACGGTAATGCGATCGGCGAAATTCGCCTGACCGCACGCGATAATCTCATCAGCCATTTCATCTGGCTGTCGTTTGCCGTTCTTACCGGCTGTATTCTTTTTGCCACCGCCGTCGCGCTTACGATTACACAATCTCTGCATCATGGCATGGTCACGGCGCTGCAAAACATCACCGACGTCGTGCATGACGTACGTACCAACCGCAACTTTTCCCGGCGGGTGAAGGATGGTCGCATCGAAGAATTCCACCAGTTTGGCGAAGACTTCAACAGTCTGCTGGATGAAATGGAAGAGTGGCAGCTTAAGCTGCAGGCTAAAAACGCTCAGCTACTGCGTACCGCCATGCACGATCCTCTCACCGGCCTCGCCAATCGGGCGGCGTTTCGTAGCAGCATCGCGGCATTAATGCACGACGCCTCCGCAAAAACCAACACTGCCCTGCTCTTCCTCGACGGTGATAATTTCAAGTTTATTAACGATACCTGGGGACATGCTGCGGGCGATTGCGTCCTGATTGAAGTCGCCCGCCGGATGGTTGAGTTTGGCGATAAGCGTCATCAGTCATACCGCCTTGGCGGTGACGAGTTTGCGATGGTGCTGTACGGCGTGCAGTCTGCCGCAGAGGTTCAACAGATTTGTGCTGCGCTGTCGCAGCAGTTTATGCGCCCGTTCGATCTGCATAACGGGCAGACAGCAACGATGTCACTTAGCATTGGCTTTGCTCTGGCGTGGGAAAGTGCCTCTGTGGAAGCATTACTGGAGCAAGCCGACCGCAACATGTACCAGGATAAAAACCAGCGTACAAAAGCAATAACTTAGAAAGGATACGATATGTTAAAGCGATACTTCGCGCCGTTATTTCTCGCTTCAATGGTACTGGCGGGTTGTCAGTTACCGCCTGAAGGTAAATTCACCCCTGAGCAAATTGCGGCGATGAAGTCATACGGTTTTAACGAACTGAATGGCGACTGGTCTTTGGGCCTGTCAGATACGATCCTGTTTGATAAAAATGACGCCAGACTGCGCCCGGAAAGTGAAGCGCAGATCCGCACCATGGCCTCTCGCCTGGCGGCCACCGGCCTAAAACACGCGCGTATGGATGGCCACACCGATAATTACGGAGAAGAGAGCTACAACGAAGCGCTGTCGTTAAAACGTGCCAATGCAGTGGCTGACGTCTGGGCCAAAGGCGCCAATATCCCGCGCAGCAACCTCACCACGCAGGGATTAGGTAAAAAATATCCGGTTTCCAGCAACAGTACGGCGCAAGGGCGTGCTGAAAACCGTCGGGTCGCGGTGGTCATCAGCACGCCATAGCCTTATTTAACGGATGATTGTGCGAGCGAGACGCCAGTTGCCGCTCGCCAGCGTAGCCAGTCAATCAGCATAAACAGCGCCAGGCTCACGCCCATCACCGGCAATGCCAGCCCCAGCAATACGCTGACCACCACCGTGACGGCTTTTCCCCATCCCGGGAGCGCCAGCCAGCACTGACAAAGCGTCTGAAGCGGATCCGCCGTCGATTGCGCCGGACGACGCATCCACCACATCCGGTATCCCCAGACAATCAGCACACACAGCGCCAGGCCAAATGCGACGAGCAGTAACTGGTTAACCAGCCCGAATAAGATCCCCATATGGAAATCCACACCCCAGCGGGTCAGCTTTGCCATTAACGGGAAATCCTCAAAGCGGGTTCTGTCCAGAATTTGCATGGAATTTGGATCCACCGCAACGGCATCCACCTGGGTCGGCCAGCGACGGTCAATTTCCGTCACGGTCCACGCCTGGTCAGCGCTTTTCGCCGGGCGGATTTCGAGTTTATTCGCATCAATCCCGGCCTGGCGGGCAGCGTGCAATACGCCATCGAACTGGGTCAGATCCATCGTCATGTCGGGCATCATCATGCCAGCATGATGCCCATGGTGTTCAGCGTGCTCATCCATCGTGACGGGCGCACCCGAAAGCGTGGTGTTCACCTGCGGCGTGAGCCAGTTCATCTGCGCGCGCAGTTTATCCACGTTGCCGCCCGCCCATTGGGACCACGTCAGGCCGGTCGCAGAAAACAGCAACATTCCCCCCAGCAGTACCCAGCCCAGCGTGACATGCAGGCGACGCCGGTTCTGAAAACGATTGTTGAGCCGACGTTTTGGCCGGGTATAAAACCACAGCGCAATCCCGCCCAGCGCGGCGACCCACATCCACGACGCGGCCAGCTCGCTGTAGAGCCGACCAACGTTACCCAGCATCAGGGACGTATGCAGATAATCAATGGTCTGGCGTAGCGGTAAAATCCCGCTGGTGCCATACACGGTCATATCGCCACGCACCGCAAGAGTAACGGGATCGATAAAAATAGCGCGGGTCTCCGATGGCCCAAGCGACGGGTCGGCAAACATCACCCGGGTGGTTTCACCCGCAGCGAGGCCAGGACGAACGGCGTATAAACGCAGATCGGTGCTGATGTTTTTTTCCGCCACGGCGATCTGTTCCGCCAGCGGTTGGAGTTCCCCCACGGAATCCGTATGGAGCGCGTGCCGGTACAGGATATTTTCCAGCTGTGGTGTCGCCACGTACAGCGTACCGGTCAGCGCGGCGAAGAAAATAAACGGGCCGACAAACAGCCCGACATAGAAATGGAGTCGACGCAGCAGGTTTCCCCATGCCGCGCGCGGAGTGCAGGTAGTCATACTTTTCCTTTTTAAGGCAAAAAGTTATCGATATTTTTTAAAGGGAAAAAGCAGACTGCCGCGGCGGCGCGCGGGTATCAGGATAAAGCCAGGGGAAAAAGTGCCAGTGGCTGACCGCCTGACGCGGCATCCTGACACGCAGCCTTTGCAGCACGATACTGAGCAGCACAATCAGAGCAAGTATCATGCCCGGCACGTGGGCTAATAGCACGCAGTAGCCACAGGCTTCCGCATGGTCAACCGGCATGCTGTGCTGCATATCGCCGTGGTGCTCATCCATCGACATCATGCTCATGTCATGGTGCATCCCCGGCATGGCACTCATGGGATCTTTTTGCAGCGAGACGGAGATCAGCGGTGCGATCACGATCAGCAGGATCGCAAACAGCGCGGTCAATGCCGCTGCGCGTTTCCAGTTATGCTGATGCAGTACGTTAATCACTTACCCTCCACGGAAGAGGCCAGCATTGTAAATGATTTATGACGAAAGGGTTAACACGAGAGATGCGATGGGATAAAAAAAGGGCCAGCCTTTCGGCCAGCCCTTTCTAACAGGATGTCGCTTAAGCGAATCTTAGTTCAGACGCTCTTTAATACGAGCAGACTTACCAGTACGCTCACGCAGGTAGTACAGTTTAGCTTTACGTACAGCACCACGACGTTTAACAGCAATGCTGTCAACTACCGGAGAGTGAGTCTGGAAGACACGCTCAACGCCTTCGCCGTTGGAAATTTTACGAACAGTGAATGCAGAGTGCAGACCGCGGTTACGAATAGCGATAACCACGCCCTCGAATGCCTGCAGACGTTTTTTGGAACCTTCAACAACCCATACTTTCACTTCCACGGTGTCACCTGGACGGAAGGAAGGTACGTCCTGCTTCATCTGCTCTTGTTCAAGTTGCTTAATAATGTTGCTCATAATTTAATCTCTTATCCTGGGTAAACTGATATTCGGGAGCGTATTACGCATTCCCATCATGTTCATGCTGCTGTTGCGCGTGTTCAGTTTTGAACTCGGCCAGCAACTTTGCTTGCTCTTCAGTCAGAGCCAGGTTTTCCAGAAGTTCAGGTCTTCTAAGCCAGGTTCGGCCCAGCGACTGCTTCAAACGCCAGCGACGTATCTCAGCATGGTTTCCTGACAGTAACACTGCCGGGACTTCCATCCCTTCTAACACTTCAGGACGGGTATAGTGTGGACAGTCCAGCAACCCATCGGCAAAGGAATCTTCCGTTGCCGAAGCTTCATGGCCCAGTACTCCCGGAATGAACCGGGCGACGGAGTCAATCAGCGTCATTGCGGGTAACTCACCACCGCTGAGAACGTAATCGCCGATAGACCATTCTTCGTCAATCTCGGTTTGAATTACGCGCTCATCTATCCCTTCGTAGCGACCACAGACCAGAATCAGTTTTTGATTCGTCGCCAGTTCGCTGACGCCCGCTTGATCAAGCTTGCGTCCCTGAGGTGACAGATAAATCACCTTTGCGCCTTCACCTGCCGCGGCTTTTGCTGTGTGAATGGCGTCCCGTAAGGGTTGCACCATCATTAACATCCCCGGTCCGCCGCCGTAAGGACGATCGTCCACGGTACGGTGCCGGTCATGCGTGAAGTCACGAGGACTCCAGCTCTGGATGCTCAGCAGGCCATTCTTTACTGCCCGGCCAGTTACCCCGTAATCGGTAATCGCGCGGAACATTTCAGGAAACAGGCTAATTATGCCAATCCACATAGCGCCGTCTTTTACCGTTTATCCGGAGAATTTAAAAACCAGGATCCCAATCTACTTCAATCGTTTGAGTAGCGAGATCGACTTTCTTGATAACCTGTCCATCGAGGAACGGAACCAACCGCTCCTTGATGCCAAATGCATCTTTCAGGTTTGCCTTAATGACGAGAACGTCATTGGACCCGGTTTCCATCATGTCGATGACTTTCCCCAGGCTGTAGCCTTCAGTAGTGACTACCTGGCAACCCATAAGGTCTTTCCAGTAATAGTCGCCTTCTTCGAGCTCCGGCAACTGCGACGAATCCACGACAATTTCACAATTAGTCAGTGCATTCGCGGCATCACGATCGTCAACGCCTTTCAGCTTGATGATGATGTCCTGATTGTGGTGACGCCAGCTTTCCAGCTCGACCTCTTCCCACTTACCGCCTTTCTGGATAAACCAGGGCTGGTAATTAAAAATGCTATCAGCGTCTTCAGTGGAGGAAAACACTCTGAGCCAACCACGGATACCGTAGCAAGAACCCATTTTGCCCAATACAATCGGTTCAACAGGTGCTTTATTGCTCATCATGACCACCGTGACAGATTAAGCTGCTTTGTTTGCTGCTTTGATCAGCGTAGCAACGCGATCGGAAACAGTCGCGCCCTGGCCAACCCAGTGAGCGATACGATCCAGATCCAGACGAGTTTCTTCTTCTGCGCCAGCGGCCAGTGGGTTGAAGAAACCAACGCGCTCGATGAAGCGACCGTTGCGTGCATTACGGCTGTCAGTCACAACAACCTGGTAGAACGGACGCTTTTTAGCGCCGTGACGTGCTAAACGAATAGTTACCATAACATCCTCTTGTGTGAATAAAACAACCGGGCCCCATCGAGGAACGGAGCCCGGGTGTCATATTAAAAGCCCGAAAATTTTACTCATTTTCGGGCAAAAAGCAATCTCAAAAGCGATTATCGCCCAGGAAAACCGGGTGGCATCATGCCTTTCATGCCACGCATCATTTTCGCCATGCCGCCTTTCTTCATTTTCTTCATCATGCGCTGCATGTCGTCGAACTGTTTCAGAAGGCGGTTAACGTCCTGCACCTGCATGCCGCAACCGGCTGCGATACGGCGCTTACGGGAACCTTTGATGATATCCGGGTTAGCACGCTCTTTGAGGGTCATTGAGTTGATGATCGCCTCCATACGCACCAGCACCTTGTCATCCATCTGCGCTTTTACGTTGTCTGGGATCTGGCCCATGCCCGGCAGTTTGCCCATCAGGCTTGCCATGCCGCCCATGTTTTTCATCTGACGCAACTGCTCAAGGAAGTCGGTCAGATCGAAACCGTCGCCTTTTTTCAGCTTGCTGGCCAGCTTCTCGGCCTGCGCACGGTCAACTTTGC
Organism: Enterobacter cloacae complex sp. 394F7; assembly: GCF_057320385.1. Classification (NCBI taxonomy): domain Bacteria; kingdom Pseudomonadati; phylum Pseudomonadota; class Gammaproteobacteria; order Enterobacterales; family Enterobacteriaceae; genus Enterobacter; species Enterobacter cloacae complex sp. 394F7. The sequence continues at coordinate 18,387 of NZ_JBXWCS010000010.1, forward strand.
TCTCGATATCTTCAATCAGCGACAGTACGTCGCCCATGCCGAGGATACGGGAGGCAATACGGTCCGGGTGGAACGGCTCCAGCGCTTCGGTTTTTTCGCCCACACCGAGGAATTTGATCGGCTTACCGGTGATATGACGAATAGAAAGCGCCGCACCGCCGCGGGCGTCACCGTCCACTTTGGTCAGCACCACGCCGGTTAACGGCAGCGCTTCGTTGAACGCTTTCGCGGTGTTTGCCGCATCCTGACCGGTCATGGCGTCAACCACAAACAGGGTCTCTACCGGGTTGATAGAAGCATGCACCTGTTTGATTTCGTCCATCATCGCTTCGTCGACGTGCAGACGACCGGCGGTATCCACCAGCAGCACGTCGTAGAACTTCAGCTTCGCCTCTTTCAGCGCCGCGTTCACGATGTCGACTGGCTTCTGGGCCACGTCAGACGGGAAGAAATCGACCCCAACCTGCTGCGCCAGGGTCTCCAGCTGTTTGATCGCCGCCGGGCGATAAACGTCCGCAGAAACCACCAGCACCTTTTTCTTGTGCTTCTCGCGCAGGAATTTACCCAGCTTACCGACGCTGGTGGTTTTACCCGCCCCCTGCAGACCCGCCATCAACACGACGGCCGGAGGCTGAGCCGCCAGGTTCAGGACCTGGTTCTCTTCGCCCATCGCCGAAACCAGTTCGTTACGAACGATTTTGACGAACTCCTGACCCGGGGTCAGGCTCTTGTTAACTTCATGACCAACCGCCTTCTCTTTAACGCGGTTGATAAAATCACGAACAACCGGCAACGCGACGTCTGCTTCCAGCAGCGCCATGCGCACTTCGCGCAGCGTTTCCTTGATGTTGTCTTCAGTAAGGCGTCCGCGGCCGCTGATGTTGCGCAGCGTGCGCGACAAACGATCGGTTAAATTATCAAACATTGTCTCTCGCCTGAGTAGAAACGTTGGGCCGCCATGAGCGACACATACACAGAATTTTGCCGGAGTATAACATGAAGGCGCCTTTGTTGTTATGCAACGGTTGGAGCAGGCGTCACGTAACGTTATACTGCTTCTCTTTCTTATTAAGACAACTGTCGATGCCTATATGCCTGTTTTCGCACTGATCGCCCTTGTTGCCTACTCTGTCAGCCTTGCGCTGATCATTCCCGGACTGCTGCAAAAAAACAGCGGCTGGCGGCGCATGGCTATTCTGTCGGCGGTGATCGCACTGATTAGTCACGCTTTTGCGCTGGAATCGCGCATCATTCCCGGTGACGGCAGCGTGCAAAACCTGAGCGTGCTGAACGTCGGTTCGCTGGTCAGCCTGATGATCTGTACGGTGATGACCATTGTCGCCTCTAAGAATCGTGGCTGGCTGTTGCTGCCCATTGTTTATGCCTTCGCGCTGATCAATCTGGCCTTAGCTACCTTTATGCCCAATGAGTTCATTACGCATCTGGAAGCCACGCCGGGCATGCTGGTGCACATCGGCCTGTCGCTGTTCTCTTACGCAACGCTGATCATTGCCGCGCTCTATGCCATGCAGCTCGCCTGGATTGACTACCAGTTGAAAAACAAAAAGCTGGCGTTTAACCATGAGATGCCGCCGCTGATGGTCATTGAGCGTAAGATGTTCCACATCACCCAGGTCGGCGTAGTATTATTGACCTTAACGCTCTGCACTGGCCTGTTTTATATGAAAAACCTGTTCAGCGTGGAGAATATCGACAAAGCGGTGCTCTCCATCATCGCGTGGTTTGTCTATATTGTGCTGTTATGGGGCCATTATCATGAGGGCTGGCGCGGTCGTCGCGTGGTCTGGTTCAACGTCGCGGGTGCGGGCATTCTCACCCTTGCCTATTTCGGAAGTCGCTTCATACAGCAATTTGCTGGCTAAGTAACAAAGGAGTTCCCCCTGGAACACATCTCTACCACCACGCTGATCGTTACGCTGATCGTCATGGTGGTCATCTCCGCCTATTTCTCTGGCTCGGAAACCGGCATGATGACCTTAAACCGCTACCGGTTACGTCATCGTGCTAAACAGGGTAACCGTGCCGCACGTCGCGTTGAAAAGCTGCTCCGTAAACCGGATCGCCTGATAAGTCTGGTGCTTATCGGTAACAACCTCGTCAATATCCTCGCCTCTGCGCTGGGCACCATTGTCGGGATGCGCCTGTACGGCAACGCCGGGGTCGCGATTGCTACCGGCGTACTGACGTTTGTAGTGCTGGTGTTTGCGGAAGTGCTGCCCAAAACCATCGCTGCGCTTTACCCGGAAAAAGTGGCTTACCCGAGCAGCTTCCTGCTGGCACCGCTGCTGATCCTGATGATGCCGCTGGTCTGGCTGTTGAATATGGTCACCCGTATCCTGATGCGCATGGTCGGCATCAAAGCCGACGTCGCCATTAGCAGTGCACTCAGCAAAGACGAGCTGCGCACCATCGTGAACGAATCCCGCTCGCAGATTTCACGCCGCAATCAGGACATGCTCCTGTCGGTGCTGGATCTGGAAAAGGTCAGCGTTAACGACATTATGGTGCCGCGTAACGAAATCGTCGGGATTGATATTAACGACGACTGGAAGGCCATCGTCCGCCAGCTGACCCACTCCCCGCACGGACGCATTGTGCTGTATCGCGACTCCCTGGACGACGCCATCAGTATGCTGCGCGTACGGGAAGCCTATCGCCTGATGACCGAGAAAAAAGAGTTCACTAAAGAGGTGATGCTGCGCGCCGCCGACGAGATTTACTACGTGCCGGAAGGAACGCCGCTCAGCACGCAGCTGGTAAAATTCCAGCGTAACAAAAAGAAAGTCGGTCTGGTGGTCGATGAGTATGGCGATATTCAGGGGCTGGTGACGGTCGAAGATATTCTGGAAGAGATTGTTGGAGACTTTACCACCTCCATGTCCCCTTCTCTTGCGGAAGAGGTCACACCGCAAAACGACGGTTCGGTGCTGATTGACGGCAGCGCGAACATCCGCGAACTCAATAAAGCCTTTAACTGGCATCTGCCGGAAGATGAGGCTCGTACCATGAACGGGATGATTCTGGAAGCGCTGGAAGAGATCCCGGCGGCGGGCACGCGGGTGCGCATTGAACAGTATGATATTGATATCCTGGACGTGCAGGACAATATGATTAAGCAGGTGAAGGTCCTGCCTGTCAAACCACTGCGCGAAAGTATCGCGGAATAAAGTTGTAGGCCGGGCAAGGCGAAGCCGCCGCCCGGCACTACGTAGCGGCAAATTACGCTTTCGCTTTCGCCACGGTTACCATCGCAGCACGGATGGTACGGCCGTTCAGGGTATACCCTTTCTGCATCACGCCCAGCACTTTACCGGCTTCAACGTCTTCTGATTCCACCATCGCAATTGCCTGGTGCACGTTAGGATCCAGCGGGACGTCGGTATCGGCAATCACTTCCACGCCAAACTTACGCACCACGTCCAGCATGGATTTCAGCGTCAGTTCGATACCTTCAATCATCGCCGCGTTGTCCGGATTCGCTTTATCAGCCACTTCCAGCGCGCGATCGAGGCTGTCGATTACCGGCAGCAGTTCGTTGACGAATTTCTCCAGCGCAAACTTATGCGCCTTTTCAACGTCCTGTTCGGTACGACGACGCAGGTTTTCCATTTCCGCCTTGATGCGCAGAACACTGTCGCGTTCGCGATTCTGTGCTTCTACCAGTTGGGCTTCCAGATTCGCAATTTTTTCATCGCGCGGGTCCACCTGCTCAGCAGATGCGTCTGGCTCTACAGCCTCAACTTCATCGTGCTGTTCCGTGATAATTTCTTCAGGGGCTTGCCCCTCAGGCGTTTTCTGTTCTTTACTACTCATGAATTTCTCCGCGTTTTTCTGCATTCATCTCGCTAACTTCGCTTATTATGGGGATCAGTTTCCTGGATTCAAGGGAACAAGAGAGATTGTCATCATTCATCAGGCACAAGGACCTCCAGAAAATGAATAATCATTTCAGGTGTATTGGGATCGTCGGGCACCCGCGTCACCCTACGGCATTGACGACACATGAAATGTTGTATCGCTGGCTGTGTAGCAAAGGCTATGAAGTGATGGTTGAGCAGCAGATCGCTCAGGAGCTGCAGCTTAAGAGCGTCAAAACCGGCACGCTGGCAGAGATTGGACAGCAGGCGGATCTTGCCGTGGTGGTCGGCGGCGACGGCAACATGCTCGGCGCGGCTCGCACGCTGGCGCGCTACGACATAAAAGTCATCGGCATCAACCGTGGCAATCTCGGTTTTCTGACAGACCTCGACCCGGACAACGCGCAGCAGCAGCTGGCCGATGTGCTGGAAGGACATTACATCAGCGAAAAACGTTTTTTACTGGAAGCGCAGGTGTGTCAGCAGGACTGCCAGAAACGCATCAGTACCGCCATTAACGAGGTGGTACTTCACCCCGGCAAAGTGGCGCATATGATTGAGTTCGAAGTGTATATCGATGAAATCTTCGCGTTCTCCCAGCGCTCTGACGGGCTGATTATCTCCACGCCGACGGGCTCGACCGCCTATTCGCTTTCTGCGGGAGGACCAATCCTGACGCCTTCGCTGGATGCCATTACGCTGGTGCCGATGTTCCCGCACACCCTTTCTGCCCGCCCGCTGGTGATTAACGGCAGCAGCACCATTCGCCTGCGTTTCTCGCACCGCCGTAATGACCTGGAGATCAGCTGCGACAGCCAGATCGCACTGCCTATTCAGGAAGGTGAAGATGTACTGATTCGTCGGTGTGATTATCACCTGAACCTTATTCACCCGAAAGATTACAGCTATTTCAACACATTAAGCTCGAAGCTTGGCTGGTCAAAAAAATTGTTCTGATTTTGCATCCAGTACTTTACTGTATAAAAAACCAGTTTATACTGTATGAAAACACAGTTATGGTTTTTCATACAGGAAAACAATTATGCTGGCACAACTGACCATCAGCAACTTTGCCATTGTTCGTGAGCTTGAGATCGATTTCCACAGCGGCATGACGGCGATCACCGGGGAAACCGGTGCGGGTAAATCCATTGCCATTGATGCCCTCGGCTTGTGCCTTGGCGGGCGTGCTGAGGGTGACATGGTGCGCATGGGCGCCAACCGTGCTGACCTCTGCGCTCGCTTCTCCCTGAAAGACACCCCTGCAGCCCTGCGCTGGCTCGAAGAAAACCAGCTTGAAGATGGACGTGAGTGTTTACTTCGCCGTGTTATCAGCAGCGACGGTCGTTCACGCGGTTTTATCAACGGTACGGCGGTACCGCTTTCTCAGCTTCGCGAGCTGGGCCAGTTGCTTATTCAGATCCATGGTCAGCACGCGCATCAGCAGCTGGTTAAGCCGGAGCAGCAAAAGTCGCTGCTCGATGGCTATGCAGGTGAGTATGCACTTACTCAGTTGATGGCAGAACACTATCGCCAGTGGCACCAGAGCTGCCGCGAGCTGGCTCAGCATCAGCAGCAAAGCCAGGAGCGTGCCGCACGCGCCGAACTGCTGGAATATCAGCTCAAAGAACTGAACGAGTTTAATCCGCAGGCGGGTGAGTTCGAACTCATTGACGAAGAGTACAAGCGTCTGGCCAACAGTGGCCATCTGCTCTCTACCAGCCAGAACGCCCTCACCTTACTGGCAGATGGCGAAGACGTTAATCTGCAAAGCCAGCTGTATAACGTGCGTCAGCTTGTTACCGAGCTGGCGGGCATAGACAGCAAACTGTCCGGCGTGCTGGATATGCTGGAAGAGGCGGCGATTCAAATCTCTGAAGCCGGTGATGAACTGCGCCACTACTGTGAACGCCTGGATCTCGACCCCAATCGCCTGTTTGAACTGGAACAGCGCATTTCCCGTCAGATTTCTTTGGCGCGCAAGCACCACGTCACGCCGGAAGAGTTGCCTGCGTTCTATCAGTCTCTCCTTGATGAACAGCAGCAACTTGACGATCAGGCTGATTCACTGGAAACGCTGACTCTGGCGGTAAACCAGCACCATCAGCAGGCGCTGACCACGGCGAAAAAGCTGCATGAAGTTCGTCAGCATTATGCTCAGGAACTCAGCCAGCACATCACCGACAGCATGCATACGCTGGCGATGCCGCACGGCATATTCACGATTGATGTTCGCTTCGAAGAGAACTCCCTGACGGCGGAAGGTGCGGATCGCATCGAGTTCCGTGTCACCACCAACCCAGGCCAGCCGTTACAGCCTATTTCCAAAGTGGCATCTGGCGGTGAGCTCTCCCGTATTGCTCTGGCGATCCAGGTTATCACCGCCCGTAAAATGGAAACCCCGGCCCTGATTTTCGATGAAGTGGATGTGGGGATCAGCGGCCCGACGGCGGCGGTAGTGGGTAAACTGCTGCGCCAGCTCGGTGAATCGACTCAGGTGATGTGCGTCACCCACCTGCCGCAGGTGGCGGGCTGTGGTCATCATCACTTTATCGTCAGCAAAGAAACGGACGGTGAAATGACCGAAACGCACATGAAACCGCTGGATAAACGCTCGCGTCTGCAGGAGCTGGCTCGTCTGCTGGGAGGCAGCGAAGTCACCCGCAATACGCTCGCGAATGCGAAAGAACTGCTGGCGGCATAAACTTTTTCGGGATCTCAGGGTCATACAGAACAACAAAAACGCCGCCAGACCGGTTTCAAAGTGGGGCAAGGTCTATTATCATCGGCATATTACATATGAGCCGCGTACTGCTCGGGCCCGAAAAGGAATCAAATCACTATGCGCTGTAAAACGCTGACCGCTGCCGCTGCGGTTCTTCTGATGTTGACCGCAGGCTGTTCCACTCTGGAGAAAGTGGTTTACCGTCCTGACATCAACCAGGGGAACTACCTTACCCCTAACGATGTGTCTAAAATCCGTGTAGGGATGACACAACAGCAGGTCGCTTATGCACTGGGAACCCCGATGATGTCCGATCCGTTCGGCACCAACACCTGGTTCTATGTATTCCGTCAGCAGCCAGGCCACGAAGATGTGACCCAGCAGACCCTGACGCTGACCTTCAGCAGCGCCGGTGTGTTGACCAACATCGACAACAAGCCTGCCCTGATCAAATAATCCGGCGTCAGAAATGCAAAAAGGTGCTCATTGAGCACCTTTTTTGTATCGACATTTCGCACTGGATCGTAGCCCCGGTAAGCGCAGCGCCACCGGGGGAAGAAAGCACTACTTACCTGATTTCTCCGCACGCTGGCGACGCAGCTCTTTCGGGTCGGCAATCAGCGGACGATAAATCTCCACCCGGTCGCCCTCTTTCAGCACATCACCCAGCTTCACCGGGCGGCTGTAAATGCCGACTTTATTTTTTGCCAGATCGATATCGCGACGAAGCTCCAGAATGCCGGAGGCGCGGATAGCCGCCTCAACGGTTGCGCCCTCTTCCAGCGTCACGCGCTGCAGATACTGCTTCTCCGGCAACGCATAGACCACTTCCACCGCTATCTTATGCGACACTGTAGACCTCTTTGGCGCGGGTCGTGAAGGCCTGAACCATATTGGACGCCAGCTCTTTGAAGATGCGGCCAAACGCCAGCTCAATCAGCTTATTGGTAAACTCAAAGTCCAGATGGAACTCGATGCGGCAGGCATCAGCGCTCAGCGGCGTAAACTTCCAGCCTCCCATCAGGGTCTTAAACGGACCATCCACCAGATGCATCAAAATACTCTGATTGCTCGTCAGCGTATTGCGGGTGGTGAACGTCTTGCTGATCCCCGCTTTGGAGACATCCACCGCCGCCGTCATCTGCGTCGGGCCTGACTCCAGAACGCGGCTCCCGGTGCATCCCGGAATAAATTCTGGATAGGACTGAACATCGTTCACTAACTGATACATTTGTTCCGCGCTGTAAGGTACAAGCGCAGTACGGCTAATCTGAGGCATAGCATTTCCCATGGTCACACAACGGACAAATAATAACATTTATCACCTGTTAAAAAAACGCTAAGCCTCATCTCGTGCTAAGATAGCGCGTTAGACCTCACAGGACGCAATGAGGTGACTTTTTGAAATCAGATTACCGACGGCTTTACGACACTTATGACGAAGAAAAAAGCACATAAACCAGGCTCGGCGACCATTGCGCTCAACAAGCGTGCTCGCCATGAGTATTTCATTGAAGAAGAATTTGAAGCTGGCCTTGCCCTGCAGGGCTGGGAAGTAAAATCGCTGCGCGCCGGGAAAGCCAACATCGGCGATAGCTATGTGATCCTGAAAGATGGCGAAGCCTTCCTGTTCGGTGCCAACTTTACGCCGCTGACCGTCGCCTCTTCGCACTACGTGTGTGACCCAACGCGCACCCGTAAGCTGCTGCTGAACAAGCGTGAACTGGAATCCCTCTACGGGCGCATTAACCGTGAAGGGTTTACCGTGGTCGCACTGTCGCTGTACTGGAAAAACGCCTGGTGCAAAGTGAAAGTGGGCGTTGCCAAAGGTAAAAAACAGCACGACAAACGTACTGACCTGAAAGAGCGCGAATGGCAGCTCGACAAAGCGCGCATTATGAAAAACGCAGGACGTTGATTCTGCACACTTATTGTACTATTCAATAAGTTAGCGTTCCGGGCTGGTATCCAGGAAGTGAAATCTGGTATACTGAGTTCAACACTATTGGGGCTGATTCTGGATTCGACGGGATTTGCGAAACCCAAGGTGCATGCCGAGGGGCGGTTTGCCTCGTTAAAAGCCGCAAAAAAATAGTCGCAAACGACGAAAACTACGCTTTAGCAGCTTAATAACCTGCTCTGAGCCCTCTCTCCCTAGCTTCCGCTCTTAAGACGGGGATCAAAGAGAGGTCAAACCCAAAAGAGATCGCGTGGAAGCCCTGCCTGGGGTTGAAGCGTTAAAACTAATCAGGCTAGTTCGTTAGTGGCGTGTCTGTCCGCAGCTGGCGTGCGAATGTAAAGACAAACTAAGCATGTAGTACCGAGGATGTAGAAATTTCGGACGCGGGTTCAACTCCCGCCAGCTCCACCAAATAAAACAAGGGGTTACGTGAAAACGTAGCCCCTTGTTCTATTCCAATGGCGGCAAAATGGCGACAGGCTTTTGGACTGGCGACAAAAAAACCGCTTTGAAAGCGGGTTCTTTTTAAAAATTCATGTGCCCTTGCCCATCTTTTCCTGGATGTGGGGGGGCAGAAGAAATCACATTAGGCTTAATGATATGCCTAACAAATGTTTCATGCGTGACAAAAGTACAACCGCAGTTGATATTTTGGCACTGGTTGTAACGTTCTTTGGTTGTTGTTGATACCTGAAAACTGCTTCTTGTATGGGCTGCCTGGCCGCACTCTGGACAATTCATCATTCCGGTTATCCCACCACTTTTGCCAAAATCACAATAATGATACATCATTATTCAATTTTGAGAACCCATTACTCCATTTCGAGATCATCAATCTTAACTTCAAGCTCCAGTGTCGTAGTGAAACCATTATCAGCACTGACACTATGCGTCAGCGTGGTAATGGTCCATTCAGCATCATCAATGGGCTCTTTAAAGCCACTCACCTTCACCGGCATTTCGGTATACAGATCAGCCCTTCCCTCTGCGAGCTGCAGGGAGAATGTTGCAACCCCGCGCTGCAGGCGCTCCCACTGCATCTTTGCCGCTCGCTCTGCATTGCTGCGGTTTGCATAAGTTCTGTTGAGTACCAGCACGTTTTCATCCGTTCCAACCAGGTAATCTCCCTGTTTTGCTTCCGGCTCCTTTGCCGCAGTGGTTTTCTTTCGACGGCGCTTAACCTTTGCCGTCTCTTTTTTCTTTGGCTCACGGGTATGGAGCCAGCTGGCGATTACCCCCGTATAGGCATCGCGATCAGCCAGGGTAAAACGATGACCATCACCGGCCTGGCGGGTTATGGTGATAACCGGCAGCGGCTTACCGCTTGCCGTTCTGCCCTGCCCCTGGCGGATAAACAACAGATTGCCGTCCTTAACTGAGGCTATCGCCCCATACTGCCGCGCCAGCTTCATCAAAAAGCTGGCGTCGCTTTCATTAGTCTGGTCAAGATGATCGACAGGCTTGTCCAACAGGTCCTTTCCCAGCGCCATCTTTAATTTATGCCTGGCGGCGATTTCCTTCACAACTTCGCCCACCGTTGTCTGGTGCCAGGACTTTTCACGCCGCGTATTCAGGGTTTCACGGAAATCTGCACTACGCGCGCGGATTGTGAGACGGTCAGGCGCGCCGCTGTGCTCAATCTCATCGACAGTAAACGCCCCTTTCGGAAAAAGCGGCTGACCTTTCCACCCCAGCGCAAACTGAATAATGGCCCCCCGACGCGGCAGAACGATTAGCCCGTCCGAGTCGTCTAGTTCCAGATCAAGCTGGTCCGCTTCAAAGCCCCGGTTATCCGTCAGCGTCAGACTCATCAGGCGCGCATCCAGCACGGTAGTCACATCTTTACCTTCAATGATGATACTGAAACCGGGAATTTTGCTGTTCAGGTTCAGGAGATCAGAGCTGAAATTCACTGCAGTAACCCTCCAACCGTATTTTTCATATTGCCTATCGCAGAGGTGGCAGATTCCTGCAAATTACTGAGCTGGTCGCTGAGGCTGCCGAACATATCAGACAGCGACTCATCCACCCGTTTCAGGCTCAGCGAAAATTCGATGCGCCGGGGCATACCGCTCTCAAAAAATTCTGTTTTTGTCTGGCTCAGACTCTCGATCACAAACATGCCGTAAATCGTCCCGCTCCCCTCAATCAGAGGCCAGGCTTTTCCCAGCTCCGCCATCTGCTCCAGCGCCAGCAAAGACAACCTGCCGCCGGTAATCTCCGGCAGCAGGACGCCGGACAGCGTAAGCGAATCGTTATCCGGTCCAAGAAACTGCGTTGACGGGCGCCGGTTAACCCGGCTGTTGGCTGCGTGCCGCCAGCTGCGCTGATACTGCAGCTCCTGATAGGGCACTGTTCGCAGCATGAATACGTACAACCCCAGCACCATCATCATTATTCGTAACCCCCTCGATCACTGAAATTACTGCGTGTTTTTGCCCTGGCCCTGCGCTCACGCTCATCAAGCTGCCGGGCCACCTCGCGGGCGATATCCTGCGCGCTTTGCCCTGGCTGCGCGACAATATGAATTGGCGCGCTTATCTCGTACTTAATGACCTGCGGCTGTCTCTCTTCCTTCGGCGACGGCGCCGGTTGCGTCCTGACAGGCACACTGTACGGATGAAGTGGTGCGGCTTCTGCCGGGGCAGCCGCCAGGCCCATTACGCCAGCGACCACGGAAGCGAACACCTTCTGACGCATAGCCATCGGGTCAACCCTGTTATCCGTGATTTCCATAATGGCCGGTGCTGGCATGACGGCAGCAGCGATATCAGCCAGCTCCGCAGCACGATCCCGACCAGGAAGTTTTACCGGGGCGTTAACAATCTCAGGAGGCAGTATTAACCTGCTTTCAGGCCGTTGATCCGGGCTGGCTGTTACATCACGAACGGGACTTACTGTTGCCGCCAGTTTCACCAGTTCAGTAGTGCGATTGATTACCGGAATATTTGCCGGACCGTTCACACTATCAGGCGGCAGAACTATCCCGCGTTCAGGACGTTGTTTAGCGCTGGCCGGTTCCGTCCGGGAAGGATTGAGCGTTGCCGCCACCCTCGCCAGATCAGCAGTCCGTTTCCTGCCGGTGACATTGGCGGGTCCGTTAACAATCTCTGGGCCATTCTCACCCACGATGCCGAACTGGCCGCGCGGAATGGTACCGCCACTGTCGTACATTCCAGCAAAACCCATCATCGGAAATCCGCCAGGCGGCAGCACCACTTTACCGTCTCTGTTGACCGTAGCTGGCTGCTGCCGCGTGACCTGTTCAGGAAGCTTCGCTTTGGCCGCCTCTTTGCTGACAATGCCGAGTTTTTCAAGCAGCCAGGACACGCCCGATTTAAGCGAATCCAGCGGGTGCATGACCATGTTCAGCCCTGCCGCCAGCGCTTCGCCAAACTGCCGCCCCATCGACGCCGCGCTTTGCAGTTCTGCAGAGGTGGATTTAACCGGCGTCAGCAGATCAGTAAACCAGCCCCACAACGCCTGGACCTTGTCACCTATCCACTGGAAAACAGGCTGCAGTGGCTCAAACGCCGCACTGATAGGCGCAGCTGCAGCTTTGAATCCTTCAACCACTCCACCTAAAAATGCGCTTATCGGCTGCCAGTATTTCCAGACAACCAGCGCCACGCCAGCCAGCGCCGCCACGACCAGACCTATCGGACTAAGCAGGGCGCCCAGCAATCCAGAAATTCCGTACAGCGCAACGCGAAGGAGAGCCAGCGGGCCGGACGCCAGAAAACGAAGCACGCCACCGGCTGTGGATAATCCCCCGCGCAACGCGGCCAGCGGATTCATTACCATGCCGATAATGTTGCGAATACCAGACATTCCGCCGCGAAGGACAGCAAGCGGCGCACCGGCCAGCGCTTTCAGCGCATTGCCAGCCAGCCCGGCAGAACGGCGCAGGGAGTTAAGGGGAGACGTCAGCAATCCGGCGCTGCTGCCGGATGCCGCCAGGCCACGGCGCAACAGGGAAAACGGCGCATTTGCCAGCCAGGACAGCGCACCGCCGGTGCGGGTCACTGCAGACATAACGGATGGGAGTGTTTTTACACCCAGCACGGACAGGCCTAAACGGATCACCGCCAGCGGCCCCAGCACGGCAGCCACGGCCACCGCCAGCGTGCCGAGAACAACGGTTATCGCAGCAGTGGCAGCCGCCACTTTCATCAGCGTGCCCGCCAGCTGCGGGTTAGCCTCAACCCATCGACGCAGTGCCCCGGTAACGCTTTTGACGTACCCCATGATATCCATCAGCGGCTGGCGCAGGGTTTCACCCAGGCTACTGAAAGCGTTCTGCGCGCCCGTTTTAACAAGCAACCACTGCGCGGAAAGTGAATCCTTATTGATATCGGATTCTTTCTGCATGGAGCCGTTAGCCTCAGTGCCTGAGGTAAGTTTCAGCTGTCGCTGCAGCTCCGGCAGGTTATTTGCCAGCTTCGCCGCATCGTCGCCAAACTCCTTGCCAAATAACATCGTCATGGCGGACAGGCGCTTGTCCTGCGGCAGCTTGTTGACCTTCTCCAGCACACGCTGAATGGTCCCCATTGCGTCCTTTGTCATCTGCTTTTCAATCTCTTCTGGATTGAGTTTCAGCAGATCCATACCTTCCATGAACCGCTTGCTCTGCATGGTTGCAATCGACAGTTCGCGCACCATCGCATTTGATGCGCTGGCGGCAATTTCAGGCGCGGCCCCCAGAGACAGGAAGGTGGAACCCAGCGCGGCCGCCTTTCGGAAATCAAGCCGGTCAGCCACGCCGCCCATGCGCTGCAGCACATTGATGATATCGCCGCCCTTAGACATGGCGTTATCGTCCAGGTAGTTCAGGGCATCGCCAAGCTGTTCAATATTTCGGGTCGGCACTTTATACAGCTGCGCGATTTTCCCCAGCCCCTCCGCCAGCTCATCAGCGGGCAGCTCGAATGCCGTTGCGGCCTTTGCTGCAGTGGATGCAAAGGCCAGCAGGTCACGCTTCTGGTCTTCGTAAGAATCGTTCTGGTTTGTCACGCCCATGCGGGCGCCACCTTCAACCAGCGCGGCATAGTCAATGGCGCCATTCTCCATCGGCAGCTGTTCACTGGCGGCTTTGATGGCATCCTGCATATCGTAAAACTGTTTTGTGCGGTTGCCGTTGTCGTCCCGCAGCCCGTTAACCTGCTTTGCAACGCCTTTCATCGCATCTTCCATGCTGGCATAGCTTTTAACGGCTGCCATCACCGGCGCCCCCATCGCCAGCCCGGCGGCAGTAGTCGTTGCTCCGGCGCCCGCAATACGATCCCGCACCTCAAGGCGCCGCGAATACTGATCGCGGACGGCGTTCATACGGGCCTGCTGCTCGCCCAGGCGTTTAAGGGATTTCTGCTGTCGGTCCAGCGCCTGCCGGGTTTCGTCGGCATTCTGCCGCAGCTCCCGCTGTGCACTGCTCAGATTTTTGGTGTCCAGCCCGGCCTCATTGAGCGCAAGACGCTGACGCTGCACCGACTGACGCAGGCCGTTATATTTGCTCTGCAGCTCGTTAACGCGGTTTTTTGCCTGCTCAAGCAGACGAGCCTGCGCCGCGGTCGGGCGGTTAGTGGCCGAGAACTGCGTGGCAAGTTTCGCCGCTTCTTCGCGTGCGGCTTTAAGACTGTTGCCGGTGACGGCGAGCTGCGCGCTTGCCTTGCGGAAACCGTCAATGCGGCCCGCCTGGGCGTCCAGTTCTTTTAATCTTGCGCGGCTTTGCTGAATGGCGGTAGCCAGCTCTTTAGAGCTGGCCTGCGCTGATCGGAATGGGCGGGTGAGCTTATCAACCGCATTTAGAATTACCTGCAAACGCAGGTTAGTGTCACTCATCGCTGGCCCCGCTTCTCTGAATCGCTTTATGCCGCCACTCCAGCACTTCGGTCAGCGGCATAACGTCAGTGACGGACGGCGGCCAGTGAAAAATGGTGGCGATATCAGCCACCAGGTCTTCTACCGTCAGGCTGTCGGCAAACCGGCAAGCACCGATTTCTTCAACAAAAAAGTGACCACCTCAACCGACAGTGCGGTGAGATCGGCGGGGTCCATTTCAGCCATTTCCTGAGCGGTCAGCGCGGGCGTGGAAATGCGGGGAATAATCGTCATCATCGCGCCTACGTCCATATCCATGATCGCCTGCAGACGGGTGCCACGCAGCGCGCCGGACTGCGGCTTGCGCAGCACAATTTCGGCAATTTCGGTTTTACCGCGTTTGATCGGGGTGTCCAGCTGTACGGTTTTTTCAGTCTGTTGTTCGCTCATTGTCATTTCCTGTTAATAAGGTACTGGCGCGGCTGCCCGCGCCTTTAAAGTAGATCAGAGGCCCAGGGCGTTGCGGTGTTCTTCCATCAGGTCCACGCCATCAACGATTTCAATCATGTTGATCACATCAACCTCATAGAGCACCTCGCCGTTAATGGTCAGCTTCGCGTAGCTGTTGGTGCTGCTGACTTTTGTGGTGTTGCTCTCCCCGGTTTTCCATTCGCCGGAATCGACTTCTTTATGTCGCCCGCGCACAACCAGCTCAACGGCCTGCACTTCGCCGGTATCGTCACGCTGAATGGAGCCGGTGAAACGCAGCTGGATACCGTCAACGGTGGCTTTACCCATCTGTTTGAATAACAGCAGTTCGGTGCCACCGATTGAAAATTCCGTGTCCAGCGCGCCATCATCCAGCCCCAGATCAACATCAGCCGAACCGGGCATACCGCCGCCGCGATACTTTTCAAACTTGCGGCCGAATTTAGGCAGGGTCAGGGACTCAACGATCCCCTGATAGTTATTCCCGTCGTTAAACAGGTTCAGGTGTTTTAACTTGCGTGGTAAAGCCATATTGTCCCCTTACGCGCTGACCTGGCTGGAGAAATCCAGCAGATACTGATCGGTGATGCGCTGGCGCAGCATCAGGTTTTCCAGAGGCGGTACCGGCGTATAGTCGTAATCGATAGTGAGCTTCCCGGCTTTCAGGGAATCTTTATCGTTTACGGACTCATCCAGCCAGCAGTCGGCGCCGATGATGTAGCCCTGCGTTTTCAGGTTACGCAGTTTGGCGCGAATACCTTCGATAATGTCGCGGGCCAGTGACGGGTTAAGCACGCCATCCACCGCCCACATATGCGCTTCGGCGATGGTGTCAGCCAGTACCTGCGCGGTGCGGGTGTAGTTTTCAAAGGCAAACAGTGGATCGTCACTGAGGCAACGGGAACCCCAGAAGCGGAAGCCGTCTTTGCGGATCAGCGTGGTGACATCGTTCTGGTTCAGCAGCCCCGCATCGGTTGCCGGGTCCTGCAAATCCCAGAACACATCAGCAGAAATGCCTGTGACGCCATTCACGCCCACGTTGGACAGGGATTTGTGCCAGCCGGTCTGTTCGTCAATTTTGGCACGCAGGCCAAGCGCACGGGCTGAGGCATAAGCCGTTGCGTCAGCATTCAGCACGGTGTCAAAACTGATGAAATCAGGCCAGATCAGCATTCCCTCGCGCTGGCTGAAATTAGCGCGGTAGGCAATGGCCTCCTCTACCGTTTTGCAGCCGTAGGCTGACAGATAGGCGAACCCGCGCAGACTCTGCGCCACGCTCAGCAGCTCAGTGGCAACCGCCTGCGTGTCATGCCCCGGCACGCCCAGAATGCGCGGCTTAACGCCGAGCTGAGACTGCGCAGATAACAGCGCTTTCATGCCCGTTTTTTTACCGTCAGCTGTCACGCCGCCGATAATGTTGGAGGTTGTTTCCGCTTCGGTTTCACCCTGAGCCACGCGCACAACGACGGTCACGGGTTTAGCCTGGTCGGCAATTGCATCCAGCGAGCGGGCCAGCGTGCCGGACTCGCCTGCTTTACCGCTGGCGGTCAGCACGTCGGTGAGCAGGACCGGTTTATTGAGGGGGAACACGGACGCATCTGCATCATCGCCGGTACAGACCATACCGACAATTGCCGTGCTTACTGTTGAAATGGGGCGGGTGCCATCGTTGACCTCAACGACGCGCACACCGTGGTGATAATCCTGAGCCATACGGCGAACCCTCCGGTGTTTAGGTTTCGCCCTATGGTGAATTGAATGGGCCGCGCAGACAGCTACGCGGCATTGTTACCTTAATCACACAATACGCCCGCGCGGATATCTGCGTTTTCTTTTTCCAGACGTTCGCATGAGATATCAAAATACTGCTGGCTCATTTCAATCCCGGTAAATTTATATCCCTTCCTCAGCGCGGCAACGCCAGTTGATGCACTCCCCATAAATGGATCAAGAATATGGCCGCCAGGAGGAACGGGAGCAACCAGGCTCTCCATAAGCTCAATCGGTTTGCCGGTCATATGGAGTTTTTGAGACGGAATAACCCGACGAGTCACCATACCCGGCCAGGGTCCACCATGCAGACTTTTAGGCAATGGTCCGTTACTTCCCCAAACCACGTATTCGCACTGATGACGAAAATAACCGGTATGAGGCGCACGGGTTGAAAGCGTTTTATCCCACGGAATCAGCCCCCGCCACACAAAACCGCCAGCCTGGAAAACGTCAGTAAGCGTTGGAAGCTGCCGCCAGTCAGTGAAAACCATGGCATAGCCGCCTGACTTAACCAGGCGGTTAACCTGACTCATCCACTGCGTCATCCAGAACGCCCAGGAGCGCACGTCTCTGTTATCGCCAAAAAACTCATGGTAGTTGTTATTGCCTACATACTTCCCGGAGGGTTTGGCCTGCCGATCACTGCGTGTCATACCTCCGCTGGAATAAGGCGGATCAGTAATAACTGCATCAAATTCGCCAGTGAGTTCGCGCAAAATTTCCAGGCTGTCACCACAGTAAATAGTTGCCGCCCCAATAACCGCTTTTTGCATAGCCTTGCCTCTCTTATGTGCCTGATTTCAGGTTACATAAATGAGAAAGCATGTTCATTTATACAGGAGTGTCTGAGCGTTCAGACAATTCAGTTAAGCCCGACGCGGGGAATCTTTTGTAAATGGTAGATATGCCAACATCAAAAATTATCGACACGCGTTTTCGCGTTTCTCCGGCAGCCAGCAACCGGCCAATTTGCGCCCACTCATCCTCTGATAACTTTGGCCGTCGGCCACCAATCCGCCCTTGCGAACGCGCTACAGCCAGCCCGGCACGGGTTCGCTCTACGATCAGCTCTCGCTCCATTTCTGCCAGGGCACCCATAACATGGAAAAAGAAACGCCCCATAGGAGTTGATGTGTCAATGCTGTCTGTCAGGCTGCGGAAATTTACCCCTCTCCCGCGCAGGTCTTCAATCAGAGTAACAAGATGTCGCATGCTCCTGCCTAATCTGTCCAGCTTCCAGACTACCAGCGTGTCCCCTTCTGAGAGTGTGCGCAGGACCTTCTTTAGCCCTGGCCGATCTGAGGTTTTTCCGCTCATTTTGTCCTCAAATATCAGCTCACATCCTGCGCACTCCAGCGCATTTCGTTGTAAAGCCGTGTTTTGGTCATTTGTTGACACCCTCACGTAACCGATTTGCATGATTTTTCGCCCTTAAAAAAGTGGTGAATGATGCCACCATTTTATCGAGCATGGTCATTTCTGACTGTACTGCAGAGAATGGCCAACACGGACAATCATGACCGTGGTGGATAAAAAACCTTCGTTTGGGGGAAGCAGCTAAACGGGGGGTCGGCAATGGTGCAAGCCAGCTTCCTGATATGAGCAACTTTGCCGGTTCTTTAGGTTTCAATGGGTATCAAAAATTACCGACTGGGCTGATCATTCAATGGGGGGCGCTTAACGTCAACGGCACATCTGGGGCAGTAGGAATCACTGACATTTCTTTCCCAATTGCATTCCCTACTGCATTCAGACATCTCAGCGCTTTAATGTCTACAAACGATCCATCCATGCGTTTTACTGGATTCGATATTGGCAATACAACTACGACTAAGGCCAGATTTACTTACGTTACTCCTACCTCCAACTCTATTTACTGGATGGCAATAGGGTATTAAACGTTCGTTTGGGGGAAGCGGCAAAAAGAGGCGTTGGTGCATCAAGCGGGCAACTTCCAGATATGGGGCTTTTTGCTGCAAATTTTGCAGGGGGCGCAAACTCTTACGCGAAGTTCCCGAATGGGTTAATCATTCAAACCGGGGCAATAACTTCTATCCCTGCTGGAACGTCCATTGAGGTTTTTTATCCAATAGCGTTTCCAACTCAAATGTGTTTCGTGATTTTTACCGCGGCGGGATCGGCAGATTCGACCGTGCCGATCTCTATAGGGGTAGATGCTCAATCTGTTAATGATTCCCGTAAATCGGTAATGGCGCGAAATTTTTCAACCAGGAGTAACGCCGGTACACGGTTTACAGCCATTGGTTTTTAAACGTTCGTTTAGGGGAAGGCGCGAAACTGCCCGCCGCAACAGGTACGCTTGCCACCCCTGGATGGATCACACTACCGTTAAGCGGAGGACGGGATTTAATAATCCAATGGGGGATTGTGACAAATGGTGGAAGTGGTATAGCCGGAAATGCGCAATTACCTATAGCCTTTCCAAAATACTTTTTAGGAGGGGCTTTCGGCCCATTCGATACCAGCAATGGCGGCTTCTCAGTATCGTTTGCTACAAGGTCTTTAACGGAGTTTGCCGCAGTGTTCCGTGATGTTTCTAATGCGCCATACCCACATATTCCGGTTAGGCTTCAATCATCAAGCTATATTGCCATAGGCTTTTAAACGTTCGTTTGGGAGAAGCGGCAAAAATGGAGGCGGCCACCGCACAGATCGGTGCTAATGGCTGGCTATATATTCCCGTTTCTGGCGGCAAAAAAATGCTGCTGCAGTGGGGGCTTTTAACCGGTGCGAGTAATTATTCTTTTAAATTCCCAATTGCATTTCCCGTAGGGGGTTTATGCCTGGTTGCTATGGCCCATACAACTGATTCCGCTGATGTGAGCATGGTAACTATGACTAATGGATTTATCAGGGATAAAACCAGCGCGTTTGCTTTGTGCGCCAGAACAGTGAACGGCGTGCAACAACCTTTTGAACGTAGCGTTTACTGGTTCGCTGTTGGCTACTGACGTCAAAAAATTGTGTGATTACTCACACATAGTAGCTAGATAATTATTTTACGAAACCGCACTTACGATCTGAGGCTCAAACTAAGGAGTGCGTTATGAACTATTGGTTTAGCCCTACAAATAATGCTTTTTACCCCGTAGCTTTAAAGGAGTCTTATGTAAATGCAGGTAGTCTTCCTAATGATTTAATCGAAGTGGAGGATAGTGTTTTTAGCGAATTTTCCGCGACGCCACCAGAAGGGAAATTGCGTGGCATTGGATCTGATGGTTTTCCGATCTGGATTGATATTCCCATTGTGGAAGAAAGCCCGGAACAAATCCAGGCACGCGCCCGTGCTTTGCGGGATGAATTCATCGTCAGTACAGATCGAATGCTTGTTTCTGATTACACTATCAACAATGTTTTATTAACCTCTGAGCAGCAAGCGGAACTTTTGGATGTAAGGCAAAAGTTTAAAGTTTGGCCTGAGAATGAGGGATGGCCGGACATAGCGTTGCCTGCGATACCTCAATGGATTCTCATTGAGGCAGTAAACAACGGTTACGTAGTAAAAAATTGGCCTGAGTGAAATAAAGCCCGTAAGGGCTTTATTTTTATTCAGTCGGGTTAGCTACAGGATTAAATTAAAACCCAATTGCAAACCACGTAAACATACGGGAATTACCAGGCAGAGTATCGTCAAGGAAGAACTGAGCGTGAACACCCGTTTTCGTTGGGTAGCCGATTGAAACAGCTTGCCTTAAAGTTCTATAGATTGGCACATAATCATAATCGGATGCCCTCACGCCTGCGCTTGAATATACGCCGAAGCAGGCCGCAGGAAACGCCACGGGAAAAGTTATATCACTCTTATAAGTAGTGCTTGTTACACCTCCCTCCCATCGCCCCCACTGCACCATTAACGTAATACCGCCGATTAATGGGAATTTCGCCCAGCCGCTATTAGACAAAACGCCGCTCGCTGCGGCGAGTTTTGCCGCTTCTCCCAAACGAAGGTATTCGATAATCCCATCCGCTGTCTTTCCAGACAAAGTTGTCAGCGTGCTATCCAGCGGCTGCTTGCCTGCCAGTGCATTTGTCATGGTTGTTGCAAAGTTAGGATCGTTTCCTAACGCCGCCGCCAGCTCGTTCAGGGTATCAAGCGCCGCAGGTGATGAGCCAACAAGCGCAGCCAGAGCTGATTTTACGAAAGCAGTAGTGGCAATTTGCGTATTGTTGACAGTCTGCGCAGCCGTGGGCGCCGTCGGTGTTCCGGTCAGGACCGGGCTTGCCAGTGGGGCTTTGAGCGCAAGCGCGTTAGTAATGGTGGTGCTGAAATTAGGATCGTTGTTGATAGCCGCAGCAATTTCTTTCAGCGTGTCCAGCGTAGCCGGGGCACCATTCACCAGGGCAATCAGAGCCGCCTGCACAAACGCAGTTGTGGCAAGCTGAGTGGTATTGTTACCTGCAGCTGCAGTCGGGGCTTTTGGGGTGCCGGTAAACGTCGGGCT
Organism: Enterobacter cloacae complex sp. 394F7; assembly: GCF_057320385.1. NCBI lineage: Bacteria > Pseudomonadati > Pseudomonadota > Gammaproteobacteria > Enterobacterales > Enterobacteriaceae > Enterobacter > Enterobacter cloacae complex sp. 394F7. Next base: position 39,492 of record NZ_JBXWCS010000010.1, read on the forward strand.
GGCTTTTGGCGCATACTGCGTATGCGGATCAGCTGCAGCAAGATGCGCCGCCATCAGCTCATCTACATACACCTTTAGTTCCAGCACCTTGTCATCCACATATTTTCGGGTAGCCAGCACTACGGACGGATCAATTTTCAGCGTAATGTTATCGGTGCTGCTGGTAATCAGTACCATGCGCACTGTCTGCGTGCGGCCGCTTCCCTCTGCCAGCTGCGGCTTGTAGCTCTCCGGGCAGTTCCCCACTGCGATCAGCGCGCCCGTTTCATCGAACAGCCCAACCTCACGAATCCACCAACCGCCCTCAGTTTCAGGAATCACCTGCTCAGCAATAATCTGGCTGCTGTTCTGCGGATCGATGTAAAGCATGTTCAGGTCAGCGCGCCGCTTTTCGGAAACCAGCTTCGTCTGTTGTGCGCTGGGAGTTGGAAGCATGCCGCCGCCATCCCCCACCGCCATCTGGGTAATTTTCAGCGGCACACCGAGCGCGGCAGCGCTTGCCAGTTTCGCCGCGCCAATATCCGTCAGCAGGGTATAAAATTTTGCGCTCATGGGTTCACTCTCATTGTGTCGATAACATGGACGGCGCCGCCCTCGTAGGCAGTGCCACCGGAAATGATGGTTTCGTTGATATACGGGTAAATCGTGATTTCTTCGCCGGTGTAAGTGGCAGCCCCAACGAAATATGGTCCGCTCGTCTGCAGGTTTATGGACATGCCGATCAGATGCCGGCTGCAGGGTTTGGCGTCACCAATCAGGCGCTCCAGCTCCAGATAGGTTTCCTCTGTTATGCCCTGGTCCTGCACCCCGATATCCAGGCGAAAAGTGCCCGGCGCCTCGCCGGTCTGCCACCATTCAATGATGCGGATCAGAAAGCCGAACGGCTCCACCACACGCCGCACAGCACTGGTTGTGCCCTTGTGCTGATGGATATAGAAAGCATCCTGCACCACACGGCGCTTTACGCTCTCCGCCCATCCTTCGTCCCAGCGATCAACCGAAAAGGCCCACGCCAGATACGGCAGAAACTTGACCGGGCATGTTGCCGGGTTCCATAAATCCCGCAGCGGCACCTGCAGATCGGAAATTCCGCTGCAGGTCTGCGCCAGGCGGCGCTCAAGCGGCGATGAACCAGGAGGAAGCAGACTATTCATCCGTTCCCCCGTTGGTTACGCTCCATTCCGTACATGAAGCGGCTTGTGTCTTATCCAGCACCACATCAGCGAGCGGCGAGGCCAGTTCAACACGCTGCACACCTTCAACATGTAGCGCGGCATAAATAGCACTGCGGCGAATATCACGCCCCAGCCTCGTCTGGCTGGCGATATATTTCTGCAGGCTGGCTTTTGCCGCCTCCATCACCGGCTCAGCTTCTGGCCCCGGGTAAAGAAAGATCGTCGCATCCACGCTGTACGGAATGATTTCAGCGCTGCGCACCGTCAGACGGTCAGCAACCGGCCGCACGTTCTCACTGTTAAGCGCCAGTTCAACCACAGCCAGCAGATCCGCCGCAGCCGTTCCGTCGCCCTCACGGCTCAGCACGGTAAGCACCACCTCCGCCGGGGCCGGACTGGTTGCGCTGGCGTCAGCGACTCGCCCGTCAGCGCTTTTAGCGTGAAACTCGTAAGCTCCCGTTGGGCCTGCAACTGACAGCCCTTCAAAAGCTGCAGGAACACGCTGACGCAGAGCCTCATCACTTTCCATCACGGCAGCAACCGGCGGTACCGCGTCGTTATCTGCAGGAATAACCGTCAGACGTTTTACGTTGCAGTTACCGGCCAGCTGATCGAGATCACTCCCCATGGAATAAGCCACCATGACCGCCTGCGCCGCCTCGTTAATGCGCTGACGCAGGAGAATTTCACGATACGCATTTTCCTGCAGGAGCTTGGTCACGGGTTCAGACTCCAGCTCAAGCGTGCGCCTTACCGCGTCCTGCTCGTCTGCCGGATAAAGGGCTACAAACGCGGCTTTCCGTTCGTTTAGCAGCGTTTCAAAATCCGGCACATCCACTATCTGCGGGGCGGGCAGCTGGGAAAGGTCAATGACTGCCATTGTCTGCTCCTGTTGATACCGAAAGTGAAACCGGCGCGCCGTTATCACGCTGCCCGGTAAGCTCAACCACCATCGAACCATCAAAACTGCTGTTTATTGTGATGGAATCTAGGGTAAGCCGTGGCTCCCAGCGACTCAGAGCCACATAGACCGCAGACATAACCTGCAGGCGCAGCGCCGGGTTCTGCGGCTGGTCTATCAGTTCAGACAGAAGCGAGCCGTATTCCCTCCGGGCAATGCGGCTCCCCTGCGGGGTCAGCAGAATATCCCGGACCGACTGGCGCAGGTGGTCCGTGTCGGTAATGGCCCTGCCGTTGCCCTGACTCATGCCGATATACAGCGTCATACCGGACCTCCCGATGTATCACCGCCGGACTTAACGCCGGTATGACCGTGTTTATCGACTACGATCCCGTTAGAACTCATGGCGCCGCCGCCCTGGGTGACGCCACCATTGATCACCACTTCGCTGTTTATGCGCGTGTTGCTTGCTTCCACCACAAATTCCCCCGTTTTCAGGGTTATGTTATCTGCAGCCTCGATCACCATGGATTTGATGCCCCGCACATGCCAGCGGCCGGTCGCTGGTTCATATTCAAACCAGCCACCGTCCGGGTATTCCGTTACGCATCCGTCCACGGAGTCCGACGGCGGCGCGAACTGGTTGGAATAGATCGCAGGTAAGGCAAAAGCGGTTTCCAGATTGCCGCCCATACTCAGCACCACCACCTGCTCATCCGGCGACGGGCACCACCATGTACGGGCACCACCTGCGCGCAGTGTCAGCCAGTTAATCCAGTTGGTTTCAAGCTCGCCCACTTTCACCCGGCACAGCCAGTTTTCCCGGTCCACTTCGGTTACGGTGCCGGTGCGGATCAGGTTGGTGATAAGGCGCATGATTTCTGTGAGTTGTACGTTCATTTCATAAGATTCTCACATTAGAATGAGTTACAAACTTGTGGTCCTTTGTATGGTCTACAGCACAAAAAGGAGGCCTTATGTTTACTGTTGGAATATATGGATTCAATATCACAAAAGTGACTCATTTCTCTTTTGGCACTATATTTCCAGTAATTAAATCCGCATCTGAAATAACAAAAATAATGCGAATAAAAACAGAACTACACCTTACGGCCTTTCTAGAATTGGACATTAAGGATAACAATGAGTGCCGAGACATAATATTTCATCTTTCGGCAATATTATCTTTCATAGAACAACGCCCTGTATCTTTTGGATATGCATTAAAAAAACACGAGACCATTGATAATCTTGACAATGATTACCCTAAGGTAATTACTAGTACACTCCCTCTTGTTAGCAATGGGATAATGATTAGAGAAGACTATTTCTCTAAAAACTCCAGAAGATATTTTATTGAATCCGCATTAAACAAGATTATCATTGATAAAGACCATCAATTCTCTCTTCTAATCCATAAAAACACGCAAGTTTTCATTAATCAAACAAACTATATAGATATAAAATACTATCTATTATTTTCAGGTTTAGAGTCTATAGCTCGCCAACGAGAGAATGACCTCACCAGCGGTATAGCCTCTGTACTGTATAAATACCTTAAAAAATTCGATTTTGATATCAAACAACAAGACAATAAAAGACCATCTCACTCTCTCGATATTTACGCGAGTTTACGCAATGCACTTTTCCATAACGGCACATACCAAACTCCCCCTTTAAAAAGGAATGGTGCGATAAGCACATTTTTACTAAAGGATTATTACTCTTTATTCCGACGTCTAAACTGCCTTGTCATTTTGAAAGAGGCCGGATTTGACGATGGAAGAATTAATTGGGATTTTGTGAGCTTCAGATATCACTTCAAACACACTAATCAAGTAACCAGTGTAACAACGTATCGCGGGTGACGGTTTCCACCTCATCATTCACACCCAAAAGACGGCGTGCCGGGTACCGGGCCTCCGGGCCATTGCGTCTGACTCGATCACGCAGACCATAATGGTGAACACGGGCGATGCGCTGGACTTTCTCATCAAACTGCACGCTGGCAGAGTCCGCAGTGGCTGCGGTTTTCAGGTATTTAGTGGTGCGCAATTTGGCGAACATCTGGCGCTTGATGCGCCCCTTTTTACTTCTGGCCGTCACCCGGCGCGCCTCAAAGGCGGTGCCGTCTGGATTGCGCTGCAGCCTGATGTTTTGCTGTTGCGACCGGCGCAGCTCCTGCGCCAGTTGTCGCATCATACGGTTGCGGGCTGCCGGTTCCAGATTCGCCAGCAGGGCCGACAGCCAGTCATCCACCCTCTGCAGGTCATACACGTTTCACCGTCCATATTTCTTCGGGTATGTCGGGTTCCGGCACCGCTTCTACGCTCGATACGGTGCCGTCTGTACTGACAATCACGCGCTCCGTGAGCTGCAAATTGAGGCTGATATCACACAGATCGTTGCTCAGGATATCGACGTCAAAGGTAAAAAGTTTTTCGCGCAGCTCCGGGTTGTTGATAGCGTCCGGTTGATTGGTCATTAACCAGAGCAGCACGGGCGCCATCACTAAATTCTGGTTGCCGCTAAAGTCTTCGATCACCACGTTCAGGGTGTAGCGATATTCCCATGACATTGAACGGGCGCCGGTTGCGACCAGCGAACCGTTATCAACAAAAAGGTGCAGTTTGTCCGGGTTGTCACGGACATACGCCACCGATTTATTCAGGGCGTCGCGTAAGGACTGCGGCTTGTTCACTGTCTCGCTCCTGACACGCTATGATCGTGTCCACTTTGTCGGCACACACCGCCCAGGCGGCCTCAGTCTCATCCAGCACCTGGTTCAAATCCCCATTACTGCGCGGCGCTGACCTGTCCAGGCGGCATTGCGTCACTTTTGGACAACCACTCACGGTAAGCTGCACCTCCGGCGAGGGGCGGGCGGTCCCGCAGCCGGATAATGTCAGCAGGCAAAGGAGTGTCAGCCCACCGGCGTAAATCCTCGTTTTCACGTTTTAACTCCTCGATCCGGCGCTGGCGACTCCGCAACAGCGCGGAAGTCTCCTCCGCTGCAGCATAAAGTTGCGTCTGCGCCCGGCTGTTGGTTTCGGTAAGAATGGACAGGCTGATGAGCTGGCTGTTTTTCTTCGCCAACTTTTGCTTGTTCTTTTTAAGCGCCTCAGCCTGCGTCCCGATGGTGTGACCGGCATTGTTAAGCCGCCATGACTGCCAGCCCAGCAATGCCAGCACCAGAGCCAGGATCACCGCCAGCGCGCGCGTCATGCCCCTGCCCCTTTAAGGCACCAGGAAAGCTCGCGGGCGCGCCGGTTTTCCAGCCCTTTATTCCGTTGACCATTTACATAAACCCAGCGGGGGAGCTGGTTGCACGCCTGCCACCATTGCTGGCGATTGATGTAAGAAACCATTGTTGACCGGCAGATTGTCCCCGTTCCGACATTGAAACCGATACTGATCAGGGCATCGTAAACATGCTGAGGTGGCTTAACCTGCAGGCAGGCTTCAATCCTTTTTTCCGTCAGCAATACGTTATTAATCAGCCCCTGCGCGGCCTGTCGCTCCGTTATGGTTTTGCCCGGCACTACCCCGGACGTATTGCCGATCCCGTCAGTCCAGACCCCGGCGCTGCACTGGTATGGCTGCAGGCGGCACCCTTCGAAATCAGCAATCAGTTTGAGCCCCTCGACGGAGGTATGAAGCGACTGAAAACCCGGCAGCGTGGCGGCAATCGCCAGCACCGCGCCGACCAGGCAACGCTTAACGATTGAAGGACTCATATTCCCCCCTGGATATTCTGCCATCCCGCAGCAGCTGGTAGGCTTTCCAGCGTAAATAACAGGTCACCGCTGCAGTAATAATCCCCAGCGCAAGACCGGTGATGGTCGACACATCTTTAAGAGACAAATCGCCGAGCCATGCCAGAAGCAGGGCAACGCAGTAAGTGATAAAGGCGCTGATTCGTTCAAGCGTCATAGTTCAGTCCCATAACTGGACAGTCTGCGTAGTGGTTGACGCCGTAATGTCCGGCAGCTCCACCTGCAGCCCGTGCGGTAAAAAGGGGCCATATTCAGCCAGCCCCGGATTCGCCTGCAGCACCTGTTCAGTGACTCCCTGCGTGCGCCCGTAATGGCGCCAGCAGAGTGCGTCCACCGTGTCATACTGATGCGCACGCACTTTCATCAAATCAGCTCCACCGTCATATGAGGCATATCGCGCAGGCGGGACTCCGCCCAGCGCACATCGCGCCACAGCTCGCCTAAGGTTGTTTCGATATCTTCAGCTTTCTTGCTTCCGTCGCCGGTTGCGTCAAAATCGCGATAGCGCTCAACCAGGTTTGCTTTTGCCCAGCAAAACACCGCACGGCGATACAGCATGAGCCGCTGGCTTTCGCCGTCGATCACATCAGCAGGGACGTCGGCCAGGCTCGCATACCCCTGCGCCCGTTGTTTCTCGCGGAACTCATAAAGATCGGCGTTAACTTCAGCAATCGCTGTCAGCAACGCCAGACGCAGGCGCGGATCGGTGACACTCCCATCCATGCGCATATCACGGCGGAACTCTGAAACCCTGACATCAGGCCAGAAACTGGTGTTTTTAATAACGTCCTGGGTACTTTCCCCGGCCTGTTCCGGCGAAACGAATTGCATATTTCTGGCACTCCCAAATAGTTGGGCGGTGGACGGGGTTTTGACGCGGCATAAAGCCTGTCGCCACCCCGTGCCGCCCCGCGCGTTGGCACGATTCGTTAAGCCGACATTGCCTGTCGCAATCGGCTTTCAAGCTTGTTGATTTCGGTTTTGACGCCAGAACTGTTATCCAGCTGCAGGGCACGCTTCAGATGGTTAAGTGCCGCCACTGCCTGATCGTTATCCCGCAGCGCGTAGCCTATCGCCTTATGAAGTCGGGCGCGGGACTGATCCGGCATATCCTGACCTTCAACGATATCGAGCACCTGGGTAAGAATGGCGGCACTGAATGATTCACCGGCAGAAAAAGCGCGCATTGCCGCGTCGGCAAACTCTTCCGCAACAGCGGTCCCGCAGGTCCGGTTGAATCGCTGCGGCAGGACCCAGCCGTGTTTAATGGCATGGCGGGCAATGTCCAGCGCGCCGGTATAGTCTCCGGCATCAATGCGCCAGATCATGACGTACATCGCCACGTCGTCCTGGCCTGACGCGTCAGCATCCAGTAAACCGGCAATCCATGAGGCATAAGCGGGAAGAAACTCACGTTTGAGCTGAGCCTTGCGCTCATTTGACTGGACGGTTTTAAGGCGCCTGCGGTGTTCTGTCAGCTGTAACAGCATCTGGTTGTAGCCCGTCAGGCTGGCATTACTGCCGCCCTGCCGGGCGGCATCCTGTGCCTGTACATACTGAGTGTGAGCACGGAACGGATTCATTTATCACGCTCCGGCGCCAGCACCGCCAGCTGCCTGCGCATCAAGCGCGCCTTTCACCGCTGCCGTGACGATTTCCTGGATAGTTTCAGTTGTCAGCGCTGGGCTGGCATTGCCACCTGCCTGCACGGGCAACAGTTCGATGTTCTCAACCAGGCAAACGCCGTCGTAATCTTCGACAACATACGCCTCGTTAACGGACTCGAAGTTCTCCACGCGGTCACGCTTCGGATTGTCGATGACCGAACGGCGGCGGGAGCCTGATTGCCAGTAAATAGACAGGTTATCCAGGCGGGTGATCAGCATGGCATTCGCCGGGAAGAACGGCGCACGAACGGCCGGGAGGTTGCCGATACGCTTCTGGCTGACGATAAGATCTGCCGCCAGCGTTTCGCTGTTTGGCTGGTCACGGTTGACGATCGGGAAATATTTATCCGCCAGCAACTGGCGCCCGACGATAACCACAAGCTCCGTATCTTCCTGATACCACGGCGCGATTTTCTCATTCACGGCGCCCATAACCAGCGCGTCCAGATTCAGGAAATCACCGCCTTTACCGACACGGATAGTCTGAGAAATAACCTCGCCTTCGGACACGATCTTATCCATCACCTGTACGGGTTTCTCCTGGCGGATTTTTTCCAGCCAGCCGATATTCACATCCTGCAGCAGCGGATAGGTATTGCGGTCTGACGTTTTTTCACGCTTCACGCCGTTGAAGCCGATCATGATGCGGTCAAGCGCCTGGCGGGTAATGATGGCGTCACGGATGCGCGTCTGGAAGTCCTGGAATTTGGCCCATAAATCCAGCTTCGCATAGGGCAGCGCCGTATCAGAGTTGGTCTGGGTACACTTGTACCCTTCACCGTCGATGTAAGTCGGATCAACGGGTTCACGGTCTTTCTGGGTGGTATCAGTATTTCCGGCAATACTGGAACCAATACCCAGCCCCAGACGCTCGCCGGACTGCTCATCAACCGGGATAATGTTGATTTTCTGCAGGAACGAGGAAGACTCCTGGATTTTCGTTTCCAGCGTCTGCGCCACTGACGGCTCAGCCGTATATTTCGAGGCGATATCGCTCACAGATACGCCGTTGAGTTTGGCGAGCTGCGTCAGATAGCCGTTGAATTTAAAACGTGTCTCTTTTTTCATTGTGCTTTTGCTCCGTCAGCAATCGGTGGTTTGTTCTGCGCCGTTATTGCCGGTCGCATTAGGGCGGCGTTCGCTGCGGCTGTCCTGAGTGGAAAGCTGCTCACGCAGGGTGGAGAGTGCGCTGGTTGTCTCATCAACAACCTTTTGCATATCGCTCAGCTTGTTACTGAAATCGGTCTGATGGGTGCTGACCTGCTCCGCCAGCGTCTGATGCTCACGCGCGATGGTTTCAACAGCCTGATTCACATCAGCAAAGCGGGCGTTATCATCGGCGCCTTTGCGGGACAGCAGCTCTTTCACGCGGGTAAACAGGCTGGTTTTTTCCGGCACGTCCTCAAACTCGATCAGCGTTTCAAGAGCTGCGGTAAACAGGTTGTCTTTGTCCAGCTTGCGGCGCGCCAGGGGGTTATGTTCTGCGCTGGCACTGAACTGCAGCATTTCAGTGCCGAGGCTTGCCGGATCGTCAGTAATCGCCAGGCCAACCAGATAAGCGGAGCCGGTATCGGCAAAGCTGGTGTTAACTTCCATTGAGGTGAAAAGCTTCTGCCAGTTGCTGGTCATCGTGACCAGGTCGTCAGTCGGGGCAATCCAGCCATACAGCGCCATTTTCCCGGATAATGCCCCTTCGGTGATTTCTTCCGCTTCCAGCTTTTCCACCATGCCAAAACGACGGAAAGGCCCATCAGGGGTGAAGCCCTTGATGTGTTCCATATTGATCAGCGCGGTGTATACCTGCGGGTTATAGCTCGCCGCCATCTGGGTGAGCCATTCACGCTCAATAACGCGCCCGTCAGTAGTGGCCCCTTCGACCCCAATACGAAAACGCTTAGATTTTTTTGCCATCGGTCCGGCTCCGGTTAGTTAGTTCGTAACACGTTCAGAGCCTTATGTTTGCGGTGATGGGCGCGTGTAAACAACGCGTTGGGCTTGTGCGAACTCCCACACAATGCGAAGCCGGGGAAAGTGCTGATTTGAGGCCGTATGTTTGTGCCATGACAACACTGACCCCCGCAGACCTCGATCCCCGTCGTCAGGCAATGCTGATGTACTTTCAGGGATACCGCGTAGCCCGCATTGCTGAAATGCTGGGCGAGAAAGTTGCAACCGTTCACAGCTGGAAAAAACGCGATAAGTGGGGCGAATATGGCCCACTGGATCAGATGCAGCTCACCACCGCCGCACGTTACTGCCAGCTCGTCATGAAGGAGCAGAAGGAAGGAAAGGATTTTAAAGAAATTGACCTGCTGGCGCGTCAGTCCGAACGACAGGCCAGAATCGGCAAATTTAACAATGGCGGGAATGAAGCAGACCTGAATCCGAACGTTGCGAACCGCAATAAAGGTCCGCGCAAGCCGCCGGAAAAAAACCTGTTTACCGACGAACAGATCGAAAAGCTGGAAGAGATTTTCCGCGCCGGTATGTTCGAATACCAGCGCCACTGGTGGGACGCTGGCATCAAGCACCGTATCCGCAACCTCTTAAAGTCACGCCAGATCGGTGCAACCTACTATTTCGCCCGTGAAGCGTTGATAGACGCCCTGACCACGGGCCGAAATCAAATCTTTCTGTCAGCGAGTAAAGCTCAGGCACACGTTTTTAAACAGTACATTATCGACTTCGCAAAAGAGGTGGACGTTGAGCTGAAAGGCGATCCGATGGTGCTGCCTAACGGCGCCTGTCTTTACTTCCTCGGTACAAATGCCCGTACCGCGCAGAGCTATCACGGCAATCTGTATCTTGATGAGTATTTCTGGATACCGAAATTCCAGGAGCTGCGCAAGGTGGCCTCCGGTATGGCGCTGCACAAAAAATGGCGTCAGACCTATTTCTCAACACCTTCCAGCCTGACGCACAGCGCCTACCCGTTCTGGTCTGGTGCCCTGTTCAATAAAGGGCGCCCGAAAGCCGACAGGGTAGAATTTGACCTTTCTCACAGTAGCCTGGCACACGGCGTTTTATGTCCTGACGGCCAGTACCGCCAGATAGTCACCATCGAAGATGCCGTAAACGGCGGGTGTAACCTTTTCGACCTGGACCAGCTGCGCCTGGAGTACAGCCCGGACGAATACAACAACCTGCTGATGTGTCAGTTTGTTGACGACCTGGCGTCCGTGTTCCCGCTGGCGTTGCTGCAGTCCTGCATGGTTGACAGCTGGGATGTGTGGGACGATTTCGAACCGCTATTACTGCGGCCGTTTGCATACCACCCTGTCTGGATCGGCTATGACCCGGCAAAAGGAACGCAGAATGGTGACAGCGCCGGTTGCGTGGTCATTGCGCCTCCCGTCGTCCCCGGGGGTAAATTCCGCATCCTTGAGCGTCACCAGTGGCGCGGGATGGACTTTCGCGCCCAGGCCTCAGCGATTGAGGAAATCACCAGACGCTACAACGTGACCTACATCGGCATTGACTCGACCGGCGTAGGCGATGGCGTTTACAAAACGGTTAAGCAGTTCTTCCCTGCGGCGCGCGAGTTTGTCTACAACCCGACCGTTAAAAATGCCCTGGTGCTTAAAGCCTACGACATCATCAGCGGACGCCGTCTGGAATTTGACGCAGGGATGCTGGATATCGCGCAGTCCTTTATGTCCATTCGCCGTTCAACCACCGCCAGCGGCAACCGGCCAACCTACGAAGCAGCCCGCACAGAGGAAGCCAGCCACGCGGATTTAGCCTGGGCAACCATGCACGCACTTTATAACGAACCACTGGCAGGAGCTTCCGCCAGTACCAGCAACATCGTGGAGATTTTTTAATGGCTAACCGCAAAAACCGCAGCAAGACACCGCGCGGCCAGACCGCCACCGATACGGCCAGCATGGTCAGTAATGCACATGCGGAGGCGTTTACGTTTGGCGATCCGATCCCCGTGATGGACCGCCGGGAGTTATTTGATTACCTGGAGTGCGTGCAGGTAGACCGCTGGTACGAACCACCGATCAGCATGGATGGCCTGGCGCGAACTTACCGCGCCGCCGTGCATCACTCCAGCGCTATTCAGGTAAAACGTAATATTCTTACCAGTACCTTCATCCCTCACCGCTGGCTGTCTAAACAAGCCTTTTCCCGGTTCGCCCAGGACTTTCTGGTATTCGGTAATGCCTACCTTGAAAAACGCATGAACCGGTTAGGTCAGATCATGGAGCTGCGCGCCTCGCTTGCCAAATATACCCGTCGTGGCATTGACCAGGACACCTACTGGTTTGCACAGTATGGTCACAGCTCACAGCCATATCAGTTCGATGAGGGAAGCGTGTTTCATCTGATGGAACCCGACGTTAACCAGGAGCTTTACGGGATGCCGGAATACCTTTCTGCCATTCCTTCCGCACTGCTGAATGAATCGGCAACGCTGTTTCGTCGTAAGTATTACCTCAACGGTAGCCATGCTGGTTTCATCATGTACATGAGCGACCCCGCCGCCGATCAGAAAGACGTGGACAACATACGCGAAGCACTTAAAAAATCGAAAGGGCCGGGCAACTTCCGCAACCTGTTTATGTACAGCCCGAACGGCAAGAAAGACGGCATTCAGATCATCCCACTGTCAGAGGTCGCAGCGAAAGATGAGTTTCTTAACATCAAGAATGTGAGCCGTGATGACATGCTGGCAGCTCACCGCGTGCCGCCGCAGCTGATGGGGATTATTCCAACGAATACAGGGGGATTTGGTGACGTGGAGAAAGCAAGCCGAGTATTTGTCCGCAACGAATTGATGCCGCTGCAGAAGCGAATGCAGGAAATAAACGAATGGCTGGGAGAAGAATTGATCCGCTTTGAGGCATATTCTTTAGAGATTGATAATAGCACCAATTAATAAACATCAGGGGCTAAATATTAGCCCCTGATATTCTTAATCCCTTCCTAATTTCCAAACCGTATTATAAGATAACATGCATAATTCAATAGCCCTAGACATCATAGAATCAGGTTTCCATTCCCCTTGATATTTATTTTCAAACTCATCTACGAAAATTTGAACCAATGCAAATTTTGATTTCTTATAAATATCAATCTTTTCTTTCACCGGTTTACTTCCCGCTTTTTCATTCAATTCCTTTGACAAGGGCAAAAGATTACCTATCATGCTATAAGCATCTGGTTCACCAACACTTTGCGGCTGTATGTGTTCTAATGTTAATGAGTCAGGCATATACTCACCCGTTTTCATATAATGCAACTCAAGCCTATTAAAAATATACTGAATCAACCTTTTATTTTTTAATTCTTGATTAGAAAACCTTAGCATAATAAATTTTTCCACAAACACGTTAAACTCAGGCTTTCTTTTCACAAGCATATCTAGTAAAGCTATTATAACCTGTCGATTACTAGCTTTCGTCGCAGCCTCATCTACCAAAGCCCTCGCTGCTTTAGCATAAGCACTTTCAATACCAGAAGGGCGCAATGAACAAATAGCGTTAAACATAAAGTGAAAGCGCTCGATCGATAAAATAGCATTATTCATATCAACAAGCTTTAATTTACCACTGGCCCTTGCCTTAAACAAAGACAACAGAAATGGTTTATTCTGAGATATATTGAACAATCTTAACGCCTGCAGCCCTCTATAAACTGGTTTCATTTCTATCTCAGGAAAATCCTGTTCAGTCGGAGCAGAGATTTTCACATAAATCTCAGCATCTGAGAGCAACTCATCAATGAACCCTGCAGCATCAATTTCCCCTTTCTTCCATTTATCCAAAAATGCTTTATAAAGAGTATCACTACTGACGTAAGAATACTTAGACACCCACCAATGACGTATAAAGGTTTCAATCGAACCTACCCCATTACGGCTAGATATAATCTGTCTGATTTTGTTCCACTTGGTTTTCGCATCATCATCAGGATGCGTACCATTGAGTTTTTTGAATAATTTATTTTTTATCAAATCAACATAACTAAGATTTAACCCTCTCGCATTGAGAGTTTCAAAAATAGTATACGCCTCATCTTCATCGTTTACTGTAATGTAAATCACCTTTAGATAACGAAGGACCTGATCTCTTACTGCTTTCAAAGCTTCCAGATAATTAAACTCCCTCCCATCAATTCCTAACATCTTAGAGAGGTACTCCTCAGAAAGATACTCAGTCAAATCATTATATGCGGACTGCAGATTTCTTTCCTCAAGAGACTCAGGACCATCACTTTTTTTATCAATATGTTGTATATTGTTTTGAAAATATGGTTTCGGAGTTTCATTTACTAATTTAAAGAATGGTTTGCCATCATCATCGATGCCAGATATATAATTATTGTAAATAGATTGCGCAACTGCCTGTTCATTATTCTGTTTAAATTTATCGCATAAAGCAGAAAGCAAAATTGTTAGAGTAGTTAGACGCTGCTGACCATCTACTATCATTAATTCTGAACTTGTCTCTTGACCAACTAAAACGAGCGCACCAATAAAATACTCATCATAATGATACTGTCCATCCTGCTGCAAATGGATATTAGATATTATATCATTCCACAGCTCACTTACTTGTTCCTTTCCCCATGAATATTCTCTTTGAAACCTAGGGACGATATATTTTTTGTTGACTGATAATACATTGGTTAATGTCCTGGCGTTTGCTTGCAGTTCCATTGAGGCCACCTTAGAAAATCGTTTAAGTAGCACTGTTCTATAGCATTAATAGTGCGTTGACAACCAAAACCGCGCGCTCGTAGCCCCGCCACGCCTGCCCGCTTTGTGTAGTGGTTTTCATGCACATGCATGACATAAGCAAAAGCCCGCCATTTCTGGCGGGCCTCAGCAAAAACGATCCTTAAACGATCATGCGCATTCATGCAGCATAGTCATGCACTACCCTGCTCTGCGTCGCCAGCAGTCCTTCTCCTGCGCGTGGATGGTTTTTTGCCACCCAACTTGCGGCAGTCTTTCCGATCACGCACTTCGTCTTCTTTAAATTTGTTATACGTTTCAGTATCAAAAAACGAGATGGTTTCAACTTCGTCTTTAGGGATCAGCACACGGAAATCCTGGATATTCAGGCGCGACATCCCACTGATAACGCCGCTTTCAAGATAGTGCTGATGATAGTTTGTCGTGATATTTATCGTTAGGTCGTCTTTGTCACGATATCCGCTCAGCATGGGGAGAATTTCAAGGTGTTCCGACAATCCATTTTCCAACGCAGGGCAAGTCACCAGCCCTACATAGATTTTGCGTGATGAAAGTGTAGCGATGATAGGAAACTGGCGAGCTGATGCTTCCATGAGCAGCGATTCAAAAGAATTGTTTCCCACTGCCTTTGCCAGTGCATCCCAACGGCGATCCCCCTTTGAAGTACGACGTTTGTTTAGCCAACCGAACAGTGCCGCCAGAACTATTGAAATCACAACCCACGCGATTTGCTTAATTTCATTGATGCGCTGCGGTTTATCGGTTGTGGTGGATAACATCCCGTTAAAGCTGTCTGGAGTCAGATTCAGCGCATTAGAAAGCCAGCGAAACCCACCGCTGATGTTAAGAGCGAAGGTAAGGAAGCCGCCAGCGAGGAAAAAGACAATTCCCCATGCAGCCACAAAAAAATAAGCGTCCCAGCCATTGGAACGCTTATATCTATAACGTGTTGAAAGTGATAGGTTTACATAAATAAAACCACTAACCAAAATCACTGCTAAAAGTAATGTTGCCATTATCGGGTTCTGTAATAATATTTTGCTTTAACAGTGCTCGTTTTGACGCCTTCAAGCTTATCCATCTGATCTCTGATGGCTTTCATAGCTTCTTCGTTGGACAAATCTACGGACACAAAACCGTCTTTACTCAGATTGAGCTTGTCCTGGTTCTCTTTCAGAACCCGTGCCAAACGTTCAACTGGATTACCCAGCCTCAATGCGGCGATACTTGACATAACCCCTCCTTCTTATATGGCGCGGAAGTGTACACTTCGTCACCAGCAACCACAACAGCAAATTCCTTATAACTAAGACAACCGTTTTAACAGTTGGTTGCGTTACTTAACTTAAGTTCATTGCCCCTAATCGCGCAAGATGTTTCTGCCTTAAACCGCTGCATTTAGCATATATAGTGCCTCTTATGAGAAGCAGGCACTAACAAAGACAATTTCTAACGCCTCGAACGGCTCGTTGTTCAACCTTGCGGACGGTAAAAACCAGTTTTATCGTCCGCAACGTTCGCTAATGAAACCAGCTGTCGTCTTCCCAGACCTTCTGCATAATTTCCATCACTCGCTTTTTGTCTTCATCCAGTTTTAACCCGCTCAGCTCAACGCCGTTAGCGCTTCCCTTGCGTATGCGGATTGCCGTTTTTGGGTAGAGAGGGCGCAAATTTCGGTAAAGCTCGGATTCAAGGGCTTCCAGTGTTGCCTGGCTTATCTTCTGCTCTTTATCGATCATTATTTCAATGCGCATAAAGCCCCCTTTAGTTGATAACGTCCATTGCCTGGCCGTAATCATGGTTACGAATTTTCGCCATCAGCTCGTCCGTCAGTTCCGACACCCACTGGATCGCAAGGCGTTTCTCTTCTTCGCTACACTCACTAGCCGCTACAAGCTTGATAAAGAAATCAATACGCTGGAGTTTCAACGACTCCAAAAGATAGTCCTGCATTTTCCCTCCTATCCTCACTACGGGATAAACCAGCCAATATCCCCAGGAAGAGATATTGACGCGCTGTATTTATATCCACTGTTTATATATACAGTATAGGAGGATTTTGAGGTTGTAAAATACTTTCTATCAATCAATCAGATGAGTCTGTTTGCTGAGGTTAATCATCAACTTCGCTCAGGGCGGTCATTATTGCCAGCCGCTCCGGGTGTGGTAGTGCTGCGAATTTTTCGCGCCAGCGCTTCGCCTTGCGTTTGATGCGCTCCCTGTCGTTGTAATCCTTACCCGCGAAAGTGTGCGAGTAGGCTTTCCCCTCCGGGTAATTCATCCAGATTTTCTCTGTGCGCACACCGCCGCGCGTCATGGCCTGAAATTCTTTCTGGCGCCAGCCCGTTAACAGTTCGTCATAAAGCGTTGACGGATAGCCGGACAAAATTACACTGACATTTTTTGGCAGGCTTTTAAGGCAGGCCAGCAGCCGCTCATGATCGGCTACGGTATATTCATTGCGATACCGCGCGGCACTGGTCCGCGTTTCATGCAAATAAGGAGGGTCCGCGTAAACCAGCACACGACCGGCAGAGGAAAAATCGAAGTCCCTTAAAAACTGCACCGCATCGGCAACATCGATAAAAAGGCTATCGCCCACGTTATCAAGGAAATCAGCATTGCCCTGGCAGAACGCTTCAACCGTCAGGGGATCAATATCAATGCCCCAATTACGGCGGGCCGGTGGCTTACGCAACATGACAGCGCCACCGCCCAGGTGCGTCTCAATGTAGGTATCATGCGGCGGCATTTCCGCAATAATCTTTTGAAAAACACCGCTTGCGGCCTTGCTTCCCAGATAGGTCATTTCTGTTTTCCTCAACTACTGATTTCGTTTTAATTCACCTGCAGCACAGTCGAAAATGACGTTACTCGATGAATGGCCAGCACTGTCATTTCTGACGGTGAATGACGGAACGCGGTACCACACCGTCAGACCTGACCATGTTGATCACGGGCCATTCACGCGCTGAAAATGCACGCTTCATTCGGTTCAAAAGGTCATCCGCCTGCTGTTTAATCTCCACAATCTGGGACGGCAGACGCTCAACACCTGCCGCAGTACGGTTTCGGACAGTAAGGCGCCCTTCTTCAACCGTTAACACCTGATCGCCAAAGGCAACCACCGCGCCAGAAATCAACGAACGGACCATTCCGGCACTGACATCCACACCACGCAGAGCCAGCAGCTCACTAATTTGCTTTTCCTGCTCCGTCATAGGGCTGGCTTTTGGCCTCACTTTTACGCGCTTGTTGGATGCCTTTGCCGCTTCGCTCAGCCGCTGCGCTATCACCCGTTTTTCTTTCCGGGATAAAGAGCCCATATCCGCCCAGCTGGCACAGTCATTCATGACCGTGCCGCCAGGATCGGCGCGTTTTTCAACCTCCCGCGGCTCCCGCGTACAGTTATTGACAGAACTCCGAGGGGCGGCGGGGCCGCCTGAAAAAGCAAGGTCAAAACCTGAAACGCCGTCGGCCTGACGTTTCGGCACGATTTTGTATTTGGTAGTGCGCGTATGAATCAGTGATTCCGGCCCACGGATCGGGGAATAAACGCCGGAAATTTTGGAGACGTCATCCCCGTAGAGGTTGCCGTTTTCGGTGACTTCATAGCTGAGGCGCACGCGCAGGAGATCACGGGAAACCAGCGGGCCACCCTGCGCACTTACGTACAAATCCCACGCGCTGCTGTCGGCAGCCTGACGCACTGGCTCAATTTCGGGGTGCAGGACCAGCTCACGATCACCGAGGCGACGTAATTCACGCCAAACAGTTACCGGTGCGCCGCCTATTTGCTGGAACTGGCGGATCGCCCAGCGAGAGGCCCAGGCACTTACGCGGCGGGCCATTTCTTTCAGAGGCTTGCCGGTTTCATCATCCAGATCGTCATCAAGCTGATAGCCATCAATATTTTTTGAAATGTATTTGGCGATATAGCCCGTTGCGCTGCCCTTCTCTTTCTCGATGGGTTTCATTTCGAAGCGGTTTTCAGCGGCGCCTGGCTCATTCCCATCCTCACGCATGGCGTGCTTACGAAAGATTGCTGTTGCCGGTTCGATATGCTCCGGGCGCATGAAAAGCAGGAGGTGCCAGTGCGGGGTTTCGTCGTGGTGAGACTCAACAACGCGAAAGCCAAACACGCGAATACCATTGCGCAGCCAGGCCGCACGCGTGCGCGCCCATACTTTGCAAAGATATTTCTGCGTTTCACGCGGTGACGCGCCGCTGTATTTGTTGTTCCGGCGCCCGTCGTACTGCATTGAGTGATATCTGGATGGAGCGGTAAGCGTGAAGAACGCCCCGGCCAGTCCGGCCTCATTCGCTAAATCTTCGAACCCACGCATGCGCGCCATCAGTTCACGGCGTCGGTTGGCTGGGTTTGCAACGCTGCCGGCCACTTTATCAATCAGCGATACGCGCTCTCCGGTGTCCTCATCTTCCAGCTCCATCGCTTTCAGAAATTCACGGTTGGCTTTCTTTTGCGCCGTCCACTCCTGCAAACATGGGTCACTGCAGTACGGTGCGGATTTTTTGTGTACATACCCGGCCGCAACCATCAGATGCTCACGCCAGCGAGCATGCATACGGCGCAGACGATTAAGCCACCACTGCGGAGACTGCAGGCGGGCCACTGCTTTCAGTGCGTCTTCCGCCTCCAGTTCTTCTTTGCAGTAGGCCGTCCAGCACGGGACCGACGTTTTGAGATGATTGGCAAGAAACCCCATGCGGCCATAACCTGAAAGGGTGGCGAAATGGGGATCGGACGTGCGGGCCATCTGGAAATCAAACTCGCGGTTAAACTCGCTACCCAACAGGTCAGCAAGGTTATGCGCCAGTCTTTTCAGCTCTCTTTTGCCAGCCCAAAGCAGGCGCCAGAATTGTTCACGCAGAGGCAACAAAGCCGCAGGCATAACCCCCTGCGGCAGATATTGCTCGTTAACATGATCTATACGACTCAGAACGAATCGTTCAAAGGTATTGATAAGCCAGGCATCAGCCGCTTGTTTGCCTTTACGGTCTACCTGTTCAAGTTTTTGAGCATACATACGACGGACAAAATGAGGCAGCGAAGCCAGGCGACGACGAACCGCCCGGCCCCGGTCTGGTGCTTCATCCGTTTCTGCCAGTTCGGCAATCGACAAACGCTTGCGATTGCCGTCAGGCGTCAGATACATGATCCCCGGCGCCGCATCGGCTTGCTTAAAACCACCGATTGCAAGGCGCGGGGCATTCCATGCGTAGGGGAAAACGGTGTCAGACATTCTGACACCCCATAATGTAAGCGCGAATAAACGCCGTTGCCCTCACGCCTGCACCTCATAATTCACGCTGCAGTCAGGTCCGGTTGCAGGATCAAATCCAAGCCAGTGACACGATTTTGAGGTAGCAATGATTTCCACGGCAGACTTACCGTCACCAGCCGCAACACCCATACTGCGGTTTGCGGTAAGGCGGTGATGGGTGAAATTCCGATAAAGGGAGCGAGTAAGTGAGGTGTCACTGTTTGAAACTATGACCGGATGGCCTTCTGACGCGCGGCGCTCAAGAATAGACGCCAGGCGATACTGATCGTCCTCTGTAAAACCGGCAGTGTGGTAATGACTAAAAGTCCCGTCATAAGGAGGGTCGCAATAAATCACATCGCCCGTCTGCAACAAAGACAACGTTTCTTCGTAGTTAGCGCAAACAAAGGTGGCTCGCTTCGCTTTCTCAGCAAATGCGCGGATTTCACGCTCAGGAAAATACGGCTTTTTATAATTACCGAAAGGGACGTTGAATACACCGCTTAGGTTGTAGCGGCATAACCCACGATAACAATGGCGGTTTAGATAAAGAAAATATACAGCACGGTGCAGTCGGTCTAATTGCGGATCGTGGTTAAACGCTTCACGCACACGATAATAATTTTCAGCGACAATAAAACTTTCAAAAACCGCCTTAGCAAGATTAATAAAGTTTTCTGTATCTTCTGCAATAGAACGATACAGATTAATTAAATCTGGATTGATATCTGCGACAAGATAATGAGGATAGTCTGTTGCCATCATCACAGCGCAGGAACCCGCGAAAGGTTCAACCAATCGCGGGCCAGCTGGGAGATACTTTTTCAGTTCGGACATAATGGCGGTTTTGTTTCCCGCCCATTTCAGGATAGTGCTCATACAACGCCTCCGTTGTAGTGCTTGCCTTTTAACTCTGCGATTTCCTGACAGGTCACACAGCACTGCACGCCCGGAATAGCGCGGCGGCGCGCTGGCGGGATCGGAGCATCACACTCCGCACAGAGAACACGGGAAACGCCCGGCACTTTGGCGCGGGCATTGTTGATATGGCGCTCACGATCTTCCTGTTCGCGCAGCTGTGCGAGGTCCATTGAATCAGCCATTAATGCAGCTCCTGCGCTTCGTTCTGGATGCGTACCGCTTCAACGCGAAGCAGTTCGGCCGCCTCGATATGGCTCAACTGACGGGAAACGATGCGCACGGCCAGACTATCCAGACGAGCCGCCATTACATCAGCACGGCAACGGCGCTCATCCATGCGCGTTTCATTTAACAAAGCGAACAGGCCAGCATCGTCTGGGCCTGTTTTAGTTGAGTGGGTTTTAGTATTTTTCATATTCATTTCCTCAGAATTCGGGCAAAAAAATGCCCGGCGGGTTTACGCCAAAAAAACGGGTTATTTACTCGGATATAGCCCGCGCAACGCGGGCTGTAAGAATCAGGCTTTCTTAAACATTGGAAGCGCTACTGCAATAATCCCCGCCACCAAAACACCATCAGCCAACATCGACATAAGACGGCCCGTGAAATCTACTGCAACAACCAGGAACAGCAGCACACAGATAATGAGACAACGCAGCTTTCCCATTACAGGTACTGGTCCAGTGACAACTGAAGAGCCTGCGCAATTTTCTTAAGCTGCGCTTCTTCCTCGCTGCCGATGCCGTCCTGGTCAGCAATATCAAGACACAGGCACAACACGTTCACCGCGTCGTCAGTACCCGCAACATCCCCCAGTTCACGCAGAGCCTGAGCATTAGCGCTACGCGGTGATGCTTCATAACGGGCGCGGATATTACTGCTCATCTGCGCAATTTCACCGGCAAAAGGCGCAAAGGCTGGCAGGGCTGAAATTGTTTTTTCCAGCACGCCGATTTCTTTCGCGTCACAGGTTCCGTCAGCGTACGCAATGGAATAGGCGCCCCAAACAGTGGCCTCTACCGCGTCGCGGTTTTCCATTTTTTTTACTTCTACAACGGCTTTACGAGCTTTCTTTTTAAAGATTCCAAACATTGTTATTTCCTCATTTTTAATTGACTGTCTTCACAATGCCCACGTTATGAGCATTAGGCAGGCGTCAAATTAGATATAACCGGCAACTGGAACAGGCTTACTTTTAATTTGGTTGATAATTTCAGCCTGCAAACCTTCTTTAAATTCTTTGCAGCACTCCCATTCAGGATCGACACGCAAAACAGCACCATCACGGGTTTTAATTTCAAAACCTTCCGCCATATTTGGGATGATCACGCCCAGAATAATTCTCAGCTCATTACGAGACATGTTTCACTCCTTTAATAATCAAACGAGCAATGCGAATAATTAAAAATGCTGACGGCTTAGCCGCTTTTGTTTTCAGCCCGTTTAATAATTCGGACTGATCGCGGCACGGGTGCCAGCGCTTGCCGTTATCTCCTGCAATCCAGCCGTGGCCGTAGTGCATTGCCGGGCTTTGCTTTACCAGCAGAGAAGCGAGTGAAGGTTCTTTATTTAGCATAAGCACCTCAGATCAGACCGAATGAAGCACTGAGGCCCGTCACTGTATCGACAGCACTTGCCATTGCCGGGTTGTACTGTAGGCGCGCGTGCATGGAAACAGCTGTAAGCGCCATCAAACGAGTAACAGAATTGATGCTTTCAATAACCTGGCGGCGTTCCGTTGTTGTCTGGTGTTCGCCAGAAACAGCGCTTGCTGCAACACGACCAATCTCTGCTGTAGCATTCAAAACGTAATGAGGCATTTTCTCGCTGGCTACTTCGTTCAGCGGCACACATGGCAGGCAATGGATTTGAGCCAGGAACCCATCAACAAGCGTGGAGTCCTCAGTTATATCTGTCAGCAGCCAGATTTCCGGCGGCGTGAGCTGATGGGGCTGATCGGGGTTAAGCTTGTTGCGCAGCGTCTGGACCTTCATTCCTGCGCGGTCTGCCAGTTTCGCCATATTGTGACGCAATGCGAAAGCACGGCAGGCTTCATCAAAATGAGGATGTTTGGAAACGCGATAATCAAACATGTTAGCCTCTGAAATGGTTCTCATAATTGAACTCACTGACCAACAACAACGTTGTAGTTGAAGGCTGAGTGCTCCATGTTCTTACGAGCCTGCTCTTGCTTGTACTTAAGATATAAAATGGAAACTCGACCTTTGTTTTTTTCTTTCTTTTCAATGTAGTTAGCAAGTTTACCGTTATGAATCATCTGATAAACAGAGCCGCGAGAGTACCCCTCCCACTCCGCGAACTCTGCTGGAGTCGCTATCACTTTTGGTACACGAATTGAAATCTCAGTGCTCATAGTGCAGTATCTCTTAGTTTAGTTTCGTTTTATCTCGTTTTATATGGTTTGAGTTTGGTTTTCAAAACTTGAATGGATATTAGGATCACTTTTTATATGCGTCAAGGGGTTTGATTATGAGTTTAATCAAGGCGGGTAACGATAGCGGCGGGCGTGATGCGATCAATAGGCTCATTAAGGCCTACAATTTTAGCTCGCGCCAACAACTGTGCGAGCATCTGTCAGTATCAAAAAGCACCATGGCAAACAGATACTTACGAGATAGCTTTCCCGCTGAATGGGTTATCCAATGTGCTCTTGAAACTGGAATATCTCTTTTATGGCTGGCCACTGGTCAGGGGGAAATGTATGCAAGTGACAGCGAGGAAAAAAACCTCAAAAAGGGAACTCCTGTCACAGTAAGACCACTTTCTAAAATCGTTGCTCCCAGCATCAAACACGCGGAGTTGAAGAACGGTGAACTGCAGCCAGATGATGAAATGCTTTTGGATAGCAGGTTGTTAGAGGGTGAGCCTTCAAATTCTTTGTTCGTAAAGACACCTACAGATAGTTTTGTTGTTGATACATCAGTGAAACAGATCAGCAATGGCTTTTGGCTGGTAGATATCGATGGTGTAAAAAGCTTCGTAAAAATCTCACGCATCCCAGGCAATAGGATTGTGGTTCAACAAGATGAAGCATCTTTTGAGTGCTCAGTGGATGATGTTGAAGTCATCGGGCGCGCAGTCAAAGTTATCAAGAGCCTATAACGTATGACTATCAGGAAGCAGCCGAACGGAAAATGGTTGTGTGAGTGTTACCCGACCGGGCGCGACGGAAAGCGAGTACGCAAGCAGTTTGCGACGAAAGGCGAGGCTATTGCCTTTGAAAACTTCACCATGGATGAAGTTAACAAAAAGCCCTGGCTGGGAGAAAAGGAAGACCGGCGCCATTTGTCAGAGGTGATTGAGCAATGGCATTCACTCTACGGACAGACCCTTGCGGACCCTAAACGCCTAATGGCGAAACTCAGAATTATTTGCAATGGCCTAGGTGATCCCATTGCATCGGAGTTAACCGCAGGTGATTTCACAAAATACAGGGAAGCCCGGTTAAAGGGGGAAATTAAAAATGAAGATGGCGTACTCATGGCGCCAGTTAAACCCCGGACAGTAAACCTTGAACAACGCAACCTCTCCTCTGTATTTGGCACGCTGAAAAAGATGGGGCATTGGTCAGCACCAAACCCCTTAGCAGGGCTGCCCACATTCAAGATAGCAGAAGGGGAACTGGCGTTCCTGGCTGAGGATGAAATCAAACGCCTGCTAGATGCCTGCGCTGATTCTCAAAGCCCTAGCCTGCTGATGATTGCAAAAATTTGCCTGGCGACCGGCGCACGCTGGAGCGAAGCTGAAAACCTGCAGGGACATCAGCTATCAAAGTATCGAATTACCTATACCAAAACCAAAGGTAAGAAAAACAGGACCGTACCGATCTCTCAGGAACTGTACGATGAACTCCCCAAAAACCGAGGAAGGTTATTCACTCCATGCAGAAAAGCTTTTGAGCGTGCAGTGAAACGGGCTGGCATTGATTTACCTGAGGGGCAATGCACCCACGTACTGCGCCATACCTTTGCAAGTCATTTTATGATGAATGGAGGAAACATACTGGTACTGCGCGATATTCTGGGCCACGCAGATATCAAAATGACGATGGTATACGCCCACTTTGCCCCCGACCATCTGGAAGACGCAGTAACAAAAAACCCGCTTCACAATCTTAACTGGAACCGATAATTTATGGCGGCAGATTGGCGGCAAAGACTTAAAATCATATAAAACCTGACGAACACCAATTACAATAACATGATGATTTTATTATTAAATACCTGTTTTTATTACTATTAAAATGGTATGTAGAAATTTCGGACGCGGGTTCAACTCCCGCCAGCTCCACCAAATAAAACAAGGGGTTACGTGAAGACGTAGCCCCTTTTTAATATCTATTGTCCATTTTACGTCCATCGCCATCTCTGATAATCAGAAAGGCTTGCAAACATGGGAAACAAAAAGTGGGACCAATCGAGCAATTCTTTTCATTCCTTTCAACACTGTATACGCCGCGTCGTGCTGCTCTAACAGTCTTCATGGTGGTAGGTGTAACTTTATGCTTAATTTTTCTTAATCAAAGCTTCGTATACTGGCTAACGCCAGCCTTAAAACCTGTAACAGATTTCTATCTGGCTTATATCGCTTTTCTGACAGCTACTTTTGGGCTTGGACTATCCGTATTAGTTTTTTCATTATGCGAAAAGTTATGCGGTATAGTACGCAATATTTGGTCAGAGATTGAGAAAAAACAACAGGCTATTGCAGACAAGAACATACAAAAATTGAAGTCGGAGCAGGCAGAAGCAAAATTCATTGCTAACTTCAAAGCAGCCTATCCACATTTGGAGGATAGGCTAGTTAAAATTTTAGAACACCTTGCAATCGAAGGTGATCAAAGCTTTCTAAGAAATGCTGAACGAATTCAATTTTTGAACCAACAAAGATGGATTCTTGCGGTAGCGCAGGTCAGCAAATCAGAATATCTATTTAAAATCAATGGGTTAATAAAACCTTATGTGCAGGAAAAATTTTTAAAAGAAATAAATTTCAATGTGGAGAACGCCATTGCGTCTCAAGAGCCTGCTGTGCGCTCTATACTGGCGCTGCTGGTTTCGGAAACCCCTGATAAGCACTGTAGGATACAGTATATGGATTTCTACTCTGTTAAATCCCAAGAAATTTTGAAAAACTGCTTCGTACTTTATGGCTATAACCGTGATGTATCGTTGAAATTCAAAGATTACTACAAACCAATTTTTGAAAAACTGATGTCAAAGCCTTTGAAAGAATCTATTGAAATTGAAGTCTTTGACGGAGTCGGGCCGATAGAAAAGCATAATCAAGTGTTCTAATTGATTTCAATTTGCTCCAGCGTTATTTGCGTAGGGATTACGCATTCTGACCAGACTTGGAACATGAAAATTTTTTTTAACATATCGGATATTACGATTCATACAACTTACAAAAAAACAATGATAAAAGCTAGTTACACTCGATTTCGTTCCTTTAATTCTAACTAAAACTGAAAACGCTGAAATTCTTTTCATTATTTTCAGTTTTGATTTTCCTCAACCCGACTAGGATTGGCGCGGTCTGGTTTGAAGATAAGTAGCGTGTAAGCATGCCTCGGACGCACCTGCGTCATCATCGGAACAGACCATACCGACTATTGATAAGCCTTAGTGTTGTAATGAACCGAAGCAGTCGTTGACCTCAACGCCGTGCACTCTATGATGGTAATCCTGCGCACTAAAGGAATTTCACCTAGTTAAGAGATATGCTTATGTTCTGGCTGTCAGGCACGTAGCGGGGTTTGTCTGACTATAGGCACAATCGAGTGATTCATGACCCCAGCGAGTGTTGAATCTGTTTTTGCTCAGCCATAACTGTTATTGTTTTATATAATTTAAGCAGGAGCATTCAACGTTCAGGAGTGAAGGGTGATAGACGCGCAACAGGAAACGAAACTTCGTTCATACGGGTTTACTGATAAAAACATTACGGCTTTGCGTGCCGTACTTGAAGATCCGAAACGTAAAGATCGGACTCTGCATTCACTTTTAGTTGAGCTAAAAAGACGCTTCTACACGTCCTGGATCATTGTCATTGGTTTACTGTTTTTTGCTACCTATGCAACTATCACTAATGATTATGGTAATGGTTGGATTTATTTCGCAATAATTATCGTTTTATCTCTTTTTATATTGGGAATGGCACCGCTGTCTGTCTCATGGAAGGCGGTGAAATTTTTACGCAAGGAGGGATAATCCTCCTTTCTGCCTAACGAACAAACTCTTGTTCATCGGTATTATACGTTTTTCCCATCGTATAAATTTTATGGGCTGATTTTCCAACTTCAATAGCCAGCGCTGGCCGTGTCATTGTTGAAACTTTGCGGTAAAAGTCCGTCGATAACCAGTCGTACAGCCGCCAACTTTCAGGCTTGAGCATGGGGCGAAATATTCCATACATTGATGTCACCATGTTCATCCCTTGCCAGGCTAACATGCCTGTCTTACGCTCAAATCAGAGAAACTCTGCAGCGCCCATATACGCATCCTGAGCAATATTCCCTGGATTTGGTACTCCCGTTAGCTTATCAATATTTTCCATTAGATTACTGGTTCCATGAAAGATCAGCGTTGCTCCTGCAATTACACCGAGGATATTCCCGGTGCTGGCTGAACCAACCGCCATCATTGCACCGCCCACAATCTGAATGCCGCCCAGAACAATTCCAACGCCGCTAATCACGTACCCGACGATTTTCCCATTATCTTCATAAAGATTTACGGCAGCAGCAAGATAAGCCTCACCCGTGCGTAACATTCTGTCCTGAACTTTAAGGTTGTCGCGTTCGGCTTTTAAATTTGCAATGCACTCTTTGCAAACACCATCATTCCTGGCCTGGCGGATACCGTTACGCTGAGCATTAATAAATGCCTTGATTTCATCAAGAAACCGGATACGGGTCAGCCCATCTTTAAAATGTGCGCTGGCAACCTGCGTTGCTATGTTCCACAGAGAGTTTGCTTCTATCTGCGCCATGGAAGCATAGTAATTAATAGACCGGTTCGGGTTCAGATATATATCCATTTTTTCTTATCCATTTTGGTTTCAGCCTGACGTAACGCTGCTATTCACTTAACCATATTTTTATTGCATTGTGAACTTTTACCGCAATCTGAGCATATTTGTTTAGTCTAAATTTTAGTTCAGTCTCATCATACAGAGGCGGGTAATACGCCAACAGCTAACTGCATTGAAGTGCCTATATAGCCAATCAGGCCAATGGATGTAACTATCACATTCAGTGATAAGAGCGCGGAATGCACAAACCCTGAGAAATTAGTTGAACCTGTAAATTGCCCCATGAAAAAAGGAAGATAAAAAATTAATGCTACGTCTTTAAACGCCAGGCTTTATAAGCTAATTTCAGTGGAGTCATCCAACAAAAGATACCAATAATAAACACTACAGCAACGCCTAATGAGATGATATTTTCCGGGGAAGCGAAGCACACCGCCAGGATGAACATAACGATAAGCATAACTGAAAGAATGAGAATTCCTTTGAAACGATTTGAAAGCGCAGGGAGCAAAAGTTCCAATGTTATATGTTGAGTAGCTGCATGGCGTTTAAGCTGTTGCAACTCCTGTTTTGTGAAGCCCGATCTAAGCAATACATCTTCAGTTATCGTCACGCTAATCCCCCTCTTTATAATCAAAGCCAGTATACCGTGACCTGAGTAAAAAAACGGCCAACTTGCCGGTAGTTTATGGTGTCCTCCTGCCTGTTTATTCCTGAATTACCCGGGCAGTTCACCCAGTTGAAGCAACAGATACCCCGCGTCAACAGGTGGCTAGCCCCCCCCCTGACCTGCTGCCCGGTAATTAATTCAGGAGGCTCTACAGCCAGGCAAATTTGTTTGCCAGTAAACCATCAAAAGCTTATGTTTTCTCTTTAGCAAATCCACAGTCACAGAACGCTTCCAGTCCAGACATGGAAACATACCCGAAATTAATGATGCAGCAGGTTCAATCACTCTCTCTGATATTAACCCGCGAAGCGAACGAGTTAACCCAGGCTCAGTGTGACGTCATGCTCAATGGCGAAAGCACGGGTATTCTCGTTCCCGGACACATACTGGAAGCTGCGGTTCAGGTTAATGACCAACGTTATATCCTGTTTCTGACAGACGATGTCATTTTCGAGGAATCGTTGACCATTGCCCTTATCGACGTGCATGACGGGCTTAAAGAAATTGTTCGTTTAGGTAATGAATACTCGACAGGAAGTTTTGCTGACCTCCAGATCACTGACGATAGCGTGAATTTCAGGTTTATTGGGGATTATATCTGGACAGTGGAAGTATCAGATTCACCTCGCTTGCGCCTCCCTTTTATTTCCGACCCGAAAGGTGTTAAACGGGAGTCAGGCCTGAAAAAATACATAGCGATTTCTGCCACTCCCACGCCGGAAAACATAAGTTGAAGCCATTATTTAACAGAATACTCACCTTAACTGACGCAGAACTGATCGCCCGCGTCCCCGTCTGGCACGCCTTATCAGAACTTTTTTCCGGGCGTGAACTCCAGGAGTATGACTATCAATGGATGGCAGAGGTGCTGAAAAAATCCGGATTAAACCGGGAAGAGATCTTCAGAATTGTGGATGAGGAAGTCGCCCCTGCTCTACAGGCGAATCTGCTTTACAACCCAACGCCGGTGATGGACGGTTGGTCAGAAGAAGAGATCAAACGGCTTGTGACAACGTATTTGAACAGAAAGCCGACAATTATCGAACGCATCATTCCGGCCCGGGTACTGTTAAAACAACGGCGCAAACACATCAGCAAGGAACTTAACAGGCTATCCGCTGAGCTTGATAACGGCTTGTCATAAGTTATAAAGCGAGATGATAACCAAAGAATGTTAATAGCACAGGTCTTCTCGCACAAACAAAAAAACCCGCACACCTCAGGTATGCGGGCTTTTTTATACCAGCAAGGTCACACTCTTACTCGGCGACCACAAACCCCGGCAGATCGGCATCGAAGTAGTTGTGATACATATTCATCACTTCGGGATTACGGAAGCTGTAGGTTTTCAGCAGCCAGCGTTTTTCCGCAGAGTAGGGATCTCTCACCTGGATGATTTCCCGGTTGTGTAAAGAGTCCTGATTGGCGAAGGAGAACAGGTCGCCTTTGTTAATAGCAACGCGGCCTTTTGCCGCTTTGGTGATGGCCACCTTAAGGTCAATTAATGCTTTGATCGCCTCTGCTGGCGCATCCGGAGAATACGTTGTGCGTGTGTCGTAGTAACGGAAAGTATGAATATTCTCCAGGATCGGATGCAGCTCAGAATCAATCTGGCTGGCGTTCGAGTCGCGAGAGTATTCATCAAAAGGGGTAATAAAAAGTGGCTTGCGTAACCACTCCTGGGATTCAGCTTTCAAATTATCCAGAATCGCTTTACCGTCCAGGTAGCCGGTAAAAATCAGGTTTTCTTCGCTGCAACGCATGCCTAATAAACTGAGAAAATCAGCACGTACCGGGTGAGCGGTGCGATCGTTGTGGTAATAAAGTTCGCCGTCCGTTTTTTGCGTTTGTGTGTTGCTGTATTTTTTGTCGGCATAAACATCATGGAAAAAATCACCGTTGTTGCGCGTACGGTAGGCCAGTAACGGGGAGTCGGTGAGCTGAGCGAACAGCTCCAGCAGCGCCTCTCCTACAAAGGTGAGCTTTTTGGCGTACTTATCGTTAACGGGATTGGACTGATCAAATTCAGGGATGATGGTGTCGAGTGGTACGTTTTTTAATAAATGCGCGTTAATGCCTTGATCCTTGCGCTCTTGCCTGACGCGCTCGCAGGCCTGAACAAAAAAAGTGGGCACCAGACCATTTTCAATGAGTTCGGTGATGGACTGCTTGAAGAGTTTGTAGTCTGTATAAGGGCTGATGGTGACACGGCTGATAAGTTTTGATAGCTCATCTTTTTGAAGATCGTTAAACTCTAGCTGGGTGATCATAGTTTGATTGCCTTATGTACGCTCAAAACAGACGCTGCACCCTGAGAAAGTAAGGCGTCTTGTTTTGAGTCTTATGGTTGTATTGGATTAAATCTTTCCTGTTTGCCTTGCGTAAGCGAACAAGCCACCGGCGGCGACAATGTTCGCAAGTTCCCCTACCGGAGCGGTTTTCAGAATCCCATCAGCAGTATCAATCTGATGAGCGTCTAAATCGATTTCAATGGTATCCCCCGTTTTCAGCGCACGGATATCACAGCCTTCATTCAGCGTGACGGGCATGATTTGCCCCGTGGATACACAGTTACGGAAAAATATGCGGGCGAACGACTGGGCGACGACGGCCTTCACGCCGGATGCTCCCAGAGCCACCACCGCATGCTCGCGCGATGAGCCACAGCCGAAATTTTTCCCGGCCACAATAAAGTCATAACCGGCTCGCTGCGTCTGCGGATTAATAAACGGCAGCGCCCCTTCCGGCAGTCCGCACATGGCGAGCGTTGCCAGCTCTTCACGCCCCTCGGCAGAGGCCGGGTTAACTTTCAAATATTCAGCCGTTAATATCTGGTCGGTATCGATATTGTCGCCTAACACATAAACTGTACCGCGCATTACGTTATTAATAGTCATTAGTTAAGTACCGTTCTGGATTAGTAATAAAACCGGTCACTGCCGCAGCAGCCACTGCATAAGGTGAGGCCAGATAAATCATCGCGCCTTTGTTTCCCATCCGCCCCACAAAGTTACGATTGGTGGTGGAGATCACGCTTATCGGATCCCTGACTCTCCCAAAGGTGTCCGCAGGCCCGCCACAGCAAGCCGCGCAGCCGGGTTCAGAAGATAATTTAACGCCAGCCCGGGTCAGAATTTCATACACGGATCGGCCCTTCACCTGGGTGGTGATCAGATTATGAAAAACCTCTTTGGTCGCGGGAACGGCGTAGGTTGGGATGGCCACCTTGCGCTGCCACAGTATTTCCGCAGCAGCGATAAAATCATCCGTTTTACCGCCCGTGCAGGAGCCAATATAGGCTTGCGAAATGGCAATATTTTCCAGCTGTGTCACTGCCACCACATTATCCGGTGAGTGTGGCCGCGCAATCACACTGGTTAATGCCGAGACGTCAATATCAATCGTGCGGACGTAATGCGCATTTTCATCAGGCGTCACCACGGAAAACGGGACGGTGGTTCTGGTCGCCAGGTAATCCAGCGTGGCCTGGTTTGGCACCATAATGCCGTTTTTAGCCCCGCACTCCACAACCATATTGCACATCGTCATTCGCTCTTCGACCGATAATTCATCGATGACGTTGCCGGTAAATTCGATGGCATTATAGGTCGCCCCTTCCACGCCCAGCTCTTTCATTAACACCAGAATTAAATCTTTCGCCTGAACGCTTTTCGCTTTTTTACCGTAGTAATTCACTTTTATGGTGGCGGGAACCATCAACGGGAGCTCCCCCGTACCCAGGGCGTACGCCCCGTCGGTGATCCCCACGCCAATGGCGAAGGTGCCAAAGGCCCCGGCAGTCACGGTGTGAGAATCGGTCCCCAACAACACCTCTCCCGGCCGGGTGTGTCCCCCTTCCGCCAGGCCGATATGACACACGCCTTTATAGTCCGGGGTGCCCACATCATAAAAATGGGTAATATTTTGCGCTTTTGCGAATTCCCGCATTACCCGAATATTTTGATTCGCCTGCGGGTCGGCGGAATAAACAAAGTGGTCAGGGATCATAATAAAGCGATCCGGGTTCCAGACTTTTGCCTCTTCACCAAATTCTTTTTTAAATACGCTGGCGACGCCAGGCGTGCAGGGATCGTGGGACATTAATACATCAACATTCACGAAAAGAACTTCACCCGGTGAAACATGCGATCTCTTGCTGGCTCTGGCGATGATTTTTTCGGTTAACGTCATCCCCGGCTTTATATTTACCGACGCATAATCATCAGTTTCGTGAATATTCATTTTTCTCTCCTCTTTATCTGATGGGGAAATTACACCGTACAGAGGAGGGGCTTTCAACGGGAATCCGTTATTCGTCAGATTAGTTTCATTTTGCGTATGAATTGTTCCTCAGGTGGAACTGTGCTCCCCGCTGCGCAAATTCTTTAAGTAAAGCAGTGCAGATATGCATACCACCAGAATATAGATCAGGCAGAAGATCAGCATCAGCGTGGAAAAGTCCCGGCTCACCAGCAGCCACGCCCCAACGGCCAGTAAAAAAGCATTGGCCAGCCCGAAATCACGCTCCATGCGCCCGAACACGCGCATACGTTCATCCGGGGTATTGGCAGAGAGATCGAGGTTAGCAAGCGTGACGGGCCGGATCGTCCCGGAGCCAAACCCCAGCAGCACCAGCGCCAGCAGCCCGGAGACAAAATAGTCCATGCCTCTCGCTGCAAGCCATTCATTGCTGGCAAAAAGCCCCAGCGCCGCCGTCATAAAAAGGCTTGTCGTCGCCAGTAACGCCGTTACCCCAAACCGTGCGATAAACGGCCCGGCTATTTTGATCGCTCCCCAGGACGAGAGCGTAAAGCAGCTCAGTACGGCACCGAAAAGCAGCGGGTCGACATTCACCATAATAAAGTAGAACGGGATAAAGCCGATGAACGGCGCCAGCGTAAAAGCGCGTGAGATGGAATAGAACAGCATCCAGAAGAGCTGGTTCCCTCTGGGCGAAAAAGAGACCCGCTCAACAGGCCGGGCAGGTTCGGGCTCTGCCTCCTGCACACGAATCAACGCCACGCATCCGGAGGAGATAACGCTCACCACAATGGCGGCGATAAACGGCCACTGGGGATTATAGTCAAACAGAATACTCCCCAGCGACCCGGCGATCAGGGTGGCAATAAACATCCCGCTTTGCGACGTGGTCTGGATCTGCATAAACCGGTGCTGGTCGCCTGCGGTGAGCTGGCGCAGCAGGGCCGCATCCGTGGTCAGCGCAATGGTAAATCCCGCGCCGCCAAGCAGCTGCGACACCACCAGCAGAGGGAGGCTGACCTCACTTTGCCGGGTGCTCCAGAGCATCAGCGTCATTCCCAGCGCCTTCATCAGTTCGCCTGCAATCACCGTCTGTCTGGGTGACAAAAAGCGCAGCAGCCAGCCGGGTATGCCGCTGCTGAAGGTGCTGGTCAATCCATACAGCGCCAGCAGGAAAATAATCCGGTACATCCCCATGTCTATTGTCCAGAAATAGAGCAGCAAGACGGGAAGATGGAAATAGCAACGGGAAATAATACGGTAGGCCAGGAACAGGCCATGGTTGCCAGACCCGGGATGTAACCGGCGCGTCGTCATGACGCCAGCATCGCCATAATATCCATATCTCCCGCACGAAGGATTTTAATCTCCTTCTCCAGTAACGAGACGATGGTGCTGGAGACCGTTGTCACCGGACGCTGGACTGCGGGCAGAATATAGCCCACACGGTCGCCAAACGTCTGGCGGGCGGCATCAATGTCGATCAGGCAGTCAGACTCCACGCCGGAAAGATTGGCAGAACTCATCCCCAGCGGGCGGCCAAACAGCGCAATCACCTCTCGCAACACGCTCTGATGATTGCACACCAGAGAGATGGAGTCCGGCTTCAGATAGGGGTTCTGCGGCACATTGTCCGATGCCGGAACCACCACATTCAGCGCGCCGGGCATGGCACCAATCAGTTTGTCGAGCGCAGCGCGGTGCTGGACCTTATCGACGGCGATGTAATCCCATGCCTGCGCCGGTTCCGCGACGAAAAGCGTCAGCGGTTTCTGTCGTTCGCGTTTTTTGAGATCGTAAATTTTCTGGCAGGCGTCAATGTTCCACGGGTCTGCCGCCAGGGCGTAATTCGTGTCCGTGGGGACCAGAACCACCTCGCCGCGCTTCAGGGCGGCGACCGTATTATGTATATGCTGCATCTCTTTTCCTGTTTAAATGTTGACGGTTACGCTACGGCCCGCGAGGCAGAAACTGGCGGGATCCGGCACGTCTTTCCAGTCGATATCGATATGTGCAGTCAGTACTTTCACGGGCAACTGCCGGCGCGCGATTTCAGGCGGGGGCTGTACGTCCCTCTCCCCGACCGCCACGCGTCCACTCCCAGCGCGGAGGGTTCTTATCGTTCCTTTCCAGCGCGTGGCGGATGCGGTGGTCAGACGCACCGTTACCGCCATCCCCGGGCGCAGACTGCCGGCGTCAGCCTCATCAAAAAACGCCTCTACCCAGCGAGTGCGGCAATCCAGAATGCGCACAATGGGGGTGCCGTTCTGAACGCTCGCACCACTCTCCTCCGTCACGTCCCAGATCACGCCGTCCGTGCTGCTGTTGAGCGCCGCCTGCTGACGGGAGTGAAGAAGCGCAGCGACTTCCTGAATGCTTTGCGTCGTCGCCTGCTTGCGGGCAATCAGCTGTAGCTTCTCCTGCTGCATATTCTCGATTGTGAGCGACATATCGCGCTGATTCTGCTGTGGCGCATCCAGCGTTCTTGGCCCTGTCAGCTGAAGACCGGATTTGGCGGCATTCACGTCCAGTAAACGCTGACGGAGCTCGGCCGCTTTCGCCTCCTGGCTGGCCTGCAACACCCGCGTGTTGTTCTTACGCTCTTCATACTCCATGCGGCTGATGAAACGCTGCTGGTAGAGATTTTCATAGCGCTGAAGCTGCTGTCGGGAGAAGGCGGTTTGCGCCGTAATCGCGCTCAGCTCCTCCTTCAGTTGCACAAACGTGGCAGCCGATTGTTTCTCACCTAACTGCTGCTGCATTCTGCTCTCGGCAAGGTACTGCTGCCGCTGCTGCTGATAAACCTGCAGTCGTTGATCGATCCCCGAAATTTGCTTGTCGAGTTCAGCAAGCTGGATCTCCAGCGCGCTGCGCTGAGCCACCAGGCCGGGGATCTGGTCGTTCGCCTGCGTGGTGACAACATTTCCCAGCGATTGCCGGGCCCGGACCGCCTGTCCCGGCGCGATGTTCTTCGCCAGCACCAGCTGTCCCGGCAGCGGGGAGAGCACCGTGGATATTCGGCCATTGATAAAGGCCTCCTTGCTGGAGACCCCCATTCCCGCAAAAAACAGCAGAACAATGGCCACCAGCACGCCACCCGCCACGCCCCATTTGAGCAGGCTATACCGGGCGAAAACCGCTCTGATTCGGTTAATCACACACGCCTCATTAACGCTTATACAGCGTGACGACGCTGGCTTTCTCAAGGGTATGCATGTTGATGAGGAAACGTATCACCGCGTTTGGCAGATCCGGCGTCACGCCCAGGTCATCACAGCTCAGGGCGTGCAGGGTGAAGATATAGCGGTGCGGAATGTCGCCCTCTGGCGGGCAGCAACCGCCGTAGCCAGGCGCACCAAAATCGGAGCTGGCGTGTTTGATGTCGGGTGTGTTCGCCGGGTTTCCCGCGCCTGCCGCAAGCCCGGTCAGGCTGGCAGGAATGTTATACGCCACCCAGTGCCAGAAACCGCTGCCCGTTGGCGCATCAGGATCGTACGCGGTTACGGCAAAACTTTTGGTTCCCTGCGGGACATTTTCCCAGGACAAGGCGGGCGAGACATTATCGCCATTCCCCCCAAAATTATGATATTCGTTCGCTTTGGAGAGAAAAGCGTAGTCACTTAAACCTGCAATAGATACTTTCATAGCGTTAACCTCTGTTTGAAAATCGGTATTTACCGGTGGGTTGTTCTATTGGTAACCGATTGAAAGCAAAACCGGTAACAGAATTAACCAACCCGGCATATTGCCCAGGAATAACGCGATATTGTTCCAACACTGAAACAATGCGGTGAAAATTTCTCTGCTGATTGCGAAGCCTCTTATTACACGACATCCTTTCCCTAAATTTATGACACCAGTGCGGTGCAGGGAGAATTGAATGATGAATAAGAAAGTCGCGTGGAATGGTCAGGTTCAGCCGGAAGCGATTAACGTATTATCGGCTGAAGGCGGAATGATTGTTTGCCCTACGAAAGTGGGTTATATCATTATGACCTCAGATAAAGAGGGGCTGGAGAGAAAATTCGAAGCCAAACAGCGAAACCGTAATAAACCCGGCGTGGTATTGTGCGGCAGTATGGAACAGCTGAAATCGCTGGCGGAGATGAACCCGGAAATCGAGGCATTTTATCAGGCCCACTGGGATGCAGACGTATTACTGGGCTGTATTTTACCGTGGCGAGAAGATGCCATCGCCAGATTACCCGATAACGGCCTCAAAGAGCTGATGATGGACGGCAGAAAAACCAGCTGCTTCGTGATTAAATTTGGCAAACCCGGCGAAATGATTGCTAAAGAGCTGTGGGAAAATCATCAAAAATTCTCTTTTGCCAGCTCGGCGAATCCGTCAGGAAAAGGCAACCGCGGCATGGTGGAATTCATTGGGGAACGCATCGAATCGCGTGCAGACTTAATTATTTGTGCCAACGAGTACGTTAAGTCTATTCAGCCTGATGAAACCCAGGAGAGTCGCTATGAACAAGGCGTGATGGTGTCCATGGTGGACAGCGAAGGGAAACTGGTCCCTGAACAGGGTAGTGCCAGAAAAGTGACCCCTTGCCCGGTATTAATTCGCAAAGGTCTCGACGTGAATAAAATTATTAATTTCATGTCCGCCCAGTTTAATACCTGGGACTATCGCCACGGCGATTACTATTAATTTTTGGGTTTAACCGCGTCACAGGGATATCGATAATCATGTCATTTATAGACAAGGCCATTACCGTATTGCGTAATAGCGGGATCATCCTGATCCCTACCGATACCCACTTTGCCCTGGCAGCCGATCCTTACAGCCCGGATGCCGTGGAAAAATTGACGCTGTTAAAAAGATCGCCCTGTACCAGAGAGATGACGTTTTGCTTCTGCGAACTGGCGGACATATGGGAATGGGTGGATGTCAGCCCGTGGCAAAGAAGCAAAATTGAAATGCTCAGCCGGGCCTGCTGGCCCGGCACCCTTAAAATCAGCCTGCGAAAGAAACAGCGCGCCGATTTTCTTCCCGGCGCAGGCGATATTCTCCCGGTCGTCTGCGTGAAAAACAGTCAGATGCGAACCATCATCAGCCGCTTAGGCAGGCCCCTGGTGGTGATCCCGGCAGGGTATCCGCAGGATGAGGGCGATCTTGTCAGTTTTACGCTCGCCCGGGAAGACATGGGAGACTGTGTCGATCTGGTTGTCCCGTCCAACTGCAAAAACCCCAGCCGTACCGCCACCACGCATATCTCTTTGCTGGATGACAAAGTCTCGATCCTGCGTCATGGCGAGCTGGATATCAGTAGCCTGCTTTGACCTCGGCCCCGGCGATCAGCTGCTGAAGTTCGTCGCTAAAGCGTTTAATGCCTGAGGTCATCGTGTTTTTATTTTTGGACAGTAGCCACACTTTATATTCATCCATCTGCCAGCCGGGTAAAAGCCGGACCAGTTTCCCGGTGGCGAGACTTTCTCGCGCAATGTAATTGGGCAAGTAAGCAATGCCGAGGCCGGAAAGCGCCATGCTGATCAGCGCCACGCTGTTGTTGCTTCTGAAGCGGCTATGAACGTCGATATTGACCTTCTGTTTCTCTTTTCTGAACGGCAGCGAAACCGTACGCGCCACACCGCGAAACAGAATGTAGTTGTGGGCCGGGAGATCGCCCGGCGTCAGGACAGGACGCATCCGGGCGATACAGTCAGGGGTGGCATAAAGCCCCCACTGGATGGAGCATAAAAATTTGGTGTGCTCATGGGTTGGCGTGTCCTGCGCCACAATGATAGAGAGATCGTACTGGCTCTCTTTGATATCCACCGCTTTATCCGATAAATCGAGATCGACGTTGGCCATAATATTTCGTTCTAAGTACGCATTTAATGCTGGCACAACATACTCTTTTCCGAACGTCACCGGGGCAAGTATTTTTATTGTCCCCGCTGGTTCCTCATAATAATCCCGTATAAAGCGTTCTGCGGCGCGCAGTTCATTCAATATTTTGAAGCAGTGCTGATAGTAACTCAGCCCCAGCTCCGTAATCTCTATTTTCCGGGTGGTGCGCTTAAGCAGCATTGCACCAATACGTTTTTCCAGCGTTGAAATATCCCGGCTAACTGATGACTTCGACATTCCCAAAGAGAGTGCGGCCTCGGTGAAGCTCAGGGTTTCGACGACACGCGCGAAAACCACCATCGGAATTAAATTCTCGATTTTTTCCATTCTACAATCTGCACCAGGTCAGCAAACGTCACCCGATAATTAGTGGCAAAAGTCCTTGCTATCGTCAAGTGAAAATTTTCCAGCATTGTCGTTCTGCCCCGGTTCGATAATAACTCCGCAGCGCCGCACGGCTATTTTTCACCGCGTAACAAGAATATATTTTCTTCAAAAAATGGGTTAACTCAGAGGGTGAATATCCACGCACTAAAAGAAAAATATCTGGTTTTTTATGCTTTATTTATTGCTTCTGAATACGAATTAAAAATTTAAATCCGCTGATTTCCCTCTAGCATAACGACTCAGGGTGAATGTTACGAGAGGGTTAACCGTGAGTGAATGCATAGTTTCAGGAACACAGTGGGGGGCACAAAACCCCATCCGCGAGGACGATCTTGCGGCAAGGATCGATGCCTTACCGGCTTCCGCCGGACTTTGGCGATTCATCGCCTTGCTGTCCCTTGGCGGTTTTTTTGAGCTTTACGATCTGTTTCAGACAGGCTACATCAGCGCCGGTCTCATTGCTGATGGCATCTTCCACACCGGCCAGCAGGGCGTGT
Source organism: Enterobacter cloacae complex sp. 394F7 (assembly GCF_057320385.1). Lineage (NCBI taxonomy): Bacteria > Pseudomonadati > Pseudomonadota > Gammaproteobacteria > Enterobacterales > Enterobacteriaceae > Enterobacter > Enterobacter cloacae complex sp. 394F7. Next base: position 78,656 of record NZ_JBXWCS010000010.1, read on the forward strand.
TCGGTATGGCCGACCAGGCCGCGTTTGCGTCCGCGACCTTTCTGGGGCTTTTTATCGGTGCCAGCCTGCTCAGCCCCTATGCTGATCGCATTGGCCGACGCGCGACCTTTATGTATGCCCTCCTCTGGTACGGGCTGTTCTCTCTCGTCATGGCGTTTCAGCATCAGGCAGAATGGGTGATCTTTTTTCGTTTTATGGTAGGCATCGGCCTCGGCGTTGAACTGGTCACCATTGATACCTATCTGACAGAGTGGGTACCTGCTCACCTTCGCACCCGCGCCTTTGCTTTCGCCTTTTTCATTCAGTTTCTCTCGGTTCCTGCCGTCGCGCTGATGTCATGGTGGCTGGTGCCGCAGATGTGGTTTGGCCTGAGCGGATGGCGGTTCGTGGTGATCGCTGGCGCGCTGGCGTCCATCATTATATGGCTGGTGCGCAAGGGGCTGCCGGAATCTCCGCGCTGGCTGCTGCAGCAAAAGCGTTTTCTCGAGGTGAGAACCGTCATGCAGGAGATGGAGAAGCGCTGCGGCAGCGGCGAACAGGCGGATTTCCCTCTCCGCGCCGGGCAGCACAACGAACAGGTTTCACTCAAGGGCAGGTTTAAGGATATCTGGTCTCCGCGCTACCGTGGCCGGGTTGCGATGCTGGTGGTGATGAATATCTTTCAGGCGATTGGCTTTTTTGGCTTCGGAAACTGGCTGCCCGCCCTGCTGTCCGGCAGCGGGACATCCGTCACGCACAGTTTGTTATACGCCTTTTTCATTACCCTGGCCTATCCTCTCGGCGCGCTTATCTGCAGCCGCTATGCCGATCGAATGGAAAATAAATGGCAAATCGTGTTGTCCTGTCTGACCACGGTCATCTTTGGTTCGCTGTTTGCGTTTCAGAGCAACCCACTGCTGCTCATTGCCTGCGGCTTTTTTATTACCTGGTCCAATGCCTGGCTGACTTACAGTTACCACTCCTATCAGTCAGAGATTTTCCCCACCCGTATCCGGGCGCGAGCGGTCGGCTTTTGTTACTCCTTTAGCCGTTTATCCACCGTCTTCAGCAGTATAATTATCGGTCTGATATTGCAATATAGCGGCTCAATGGCGGTCATTGCCTTTATTGTGATCAGTATGCTGATTGTTATGCTCACCATTGGTATTTTTGGTCCCAACACGCGCGGTATCGACCTGGAAAATATTTAATCACGGTGACTAATAAAATGCCGTCTCACAACTTGTGAGCGGCATCCATGATTATTTTCGCTGCCCCGGAGATAATAACATCGCCCCTAATAACATCGGGCGGGAGCATACCAGGAAAACACGGATGAAATTTGCGCAAACAAGGAGAGAGCGATGTACAGACCCTTCACCATAGTATTTTTTATTTTACTGACGCTGGCAGCACTGGCTGAGATTGGATATCTCACGTTCGGTTAGTCTTTCGCATGAAATAGCGCCGTCATGGCCTCCACCCTTTTACAGTTTTTTCCTAAAGCCGCTTCGCTTTGTCTGTGACATGCTGAATCACGCTCATAACCGATAACGTAAATGAGGATATTATGAAAAAAACAATTATCGCATTGTCTGCCATTCTGCTGGCTTCTCCAGTATTTGCTGCGACCACACATGCAACTGATGATACCGTCGCCGCGGCGAACGCTAACGCCAACGAAGCGAAGCAAAAACTGCACGAAGAGCAGAACAAAGGTGAAGAGCTGAAGCTGAAACAGAAACATGCTGCAGAAGGTAAAAGCGAAAGCTTTGGCAGCAAGATCAGCGAAGACTCACAGAAAGTCTGGCACAAAACCAAAGAAGGCACCGAGAAGGGTTGGGACGCCACCAAAGAAGGTGCTGAGAAAGGCTGGAACAAAACCAAAGAAGGTGCCAGCGAGCTGGAAAAGAAAGTCACTGAGTAACCGTCACACAGATAAAAAGGCCGCCTGCGCGGCCTTTTTTATTGCTTCAAATAAAGTCAGGCGTATTTTACCCCTCACCATTTTATTAAATATCGCCTGCTAGCAGAAAATTTAACCCTGTAAAAGAATATTTTTAAAATGCGAATAAATATAATATATCTTACATCAAAAACATTACCCTATCTTAAACCGCAATTAAGCAACCATAAACAATCAATGCCAGAATACGATTAAAGTTATCACCTACCAATTATTTTCCCGCGGCGAAAACGCACAAAAAACCGACTCATTAAAAATGAATTAATCACAAATAATCAAGGACTTACAAAATTTAAATTATAAACAAAATCTATAAAGTAATGCCCTCTTCACATCCTTGCGCCATGTTTACTAAAGCTTAATTTGCATATCCAGACTTTTCTGACTATATCATTTTCATACCGTCCCGGATTAATTCCTCTATTAAATACAAGGTTATATAAAAGACAAAATCACATTGTTGATAGTTTTTCTCAAATAAATAGATTCGCTCTGATGTTGCCACTCTGCATTCTGGCGGGCATCGTTCGCGCTGAAAATAAATACGGTGAGCGCTGTTTTAAATAACAGTTACTCCGCCGGGGGCGCGCTTTACCCTTAACAGAGATGGCTCATCTTGCTCGCCGTTAACGATAACTCTGCTGGAGTACTCACTAAATGAGCCAAATCTCTGTTATATCGAAACTTACGGGTGTGGAAACCACCACGGAAGGCACTCAGGTTACGCTGAGCCATTCCTCTATCGTTGAGCTTAAGGTAGAGCGAGCCAATGTCGCTGACTTCGCCCGCAACGGTAACGATCTGGTGATCACGCTACACTCCGGCGAGGTGATTACCGTTAAAAATTTCTTCGTCACCGATGCGCAAGGGGCGAGCCAGCTGGTACTGCAGGACAGTGAGGGAGCGCTGTGGTGGATTCAGGACCCCGCCGGGGCGGCCACCTATGAATCTATTGCCTCCACTGACGTCCTGCTTGCCGCATCCGGAAGTGATGCAGGCGGCGCGGCCATCTGGCCCTGGGTACTGGGTGGCATTGTCGCCGCGGGTGGCATCGCGGCGGCGGCAAGCACCGGCGGTGGCGGCGGTGGGGATGGCGATGATGACAACGGCAGCAACCCCGGCACGCCGACAAACCCTTCCGATCCGGATACCACTCCGCCGAATGCGCCGTCCGGCCTTCAGTTCTCGCCGGATGGTAAAACCGTCTCCGGTACCGCCGAACCGGGCAGTACCATCACGCTGAAAGACGCCGACGGCAATGTCATCGGCACCGGCAAAACCGGCAGCGACGGTAAATTCACCATCGACCTGGGGACGCCGCTGACTAACGGCGAACAAATTACCGCCACCGCGACGGATTCCTCCGGGAATACCAGCCCGGGCACGACCGTGACCGCCCCGGACACCACCGCGCCGGATGCCCCGGACATCCTGCTGGTAAATGACGATGCCGGCGACAAAGCGGGCCCGCTGGAAAACGGCCAGCGCACCGATGATGCCCGCCCGACCTTCAGCGGTATCGGCGAGCCAGGCAGCACCATCACTCTCTACGATAACGGCAAGCAGATTGGCACCACCACGGTGGATGCTAAAGGTAGCTGGAGCTTTACCCCCACCACCGATCTCGCCAACGGCAGCCACACCATTACCACAACCGCGACCGATGCGGCAGGCAATACCAGCCCGGCATCCGCTGCCGTCAGTTTTGTTGTCGATACGGTTGCGCCCGGCGCGCCCACCATTAGCAGCGCAACGGACGATATTGATCCCGGCAAAGGAACGGTAAGCAGCGGAGGCAGCACTAACGATCCGCGTCCTCAACTCTCGGGCACCGCCGAACCAGGCTCCACCGTAACCATCTATGACGGCTCTGTCGCTATTGGCACGGCGGTCACCGGCAGCAACGGCACGTAGACCTTCACGCCATCGGTCAATCTGGGTGAAAGCACCCACCAGTTCACCGTCCGGGCAACCGATGCCGCTGGCAACACCGGACCCGCCTCTCCGGTATTCACCCTCACCGTGGATCTCACCCCTCCGGCAACGCCCACGGCGATTGTACTGAGCGATGAGACCGGGGCCATTAAAGGCGCAATTACCGCAGGCCAGTTCACCGACTCCTCTGAACCACTGCTGGCGGGACGGGGAGAGCCTGGCGGCACAATCCAGGTCTATGACAATGGTGTGCTGATTGGGCAAACCACCGTGCTGCCAAACGGCACCTGGAGTCTCAGGCCAGACAACCCACTCGCGGAAGGCCCGCACTCGATCACCATTAAACAAACCGATGCGGCGGGCAACCAGAGCGCAGAATCGCAGCCAGTAAACTTTACCGTCGATACCACGCCACCTGCGCTGCCCGTTATTGCCATTAACCCGGTGGGAACCCAGGTTACCGGCACCGCCGAGCCAGGCAGCAAAATCGTCATCACCAACAGCAACGGCGACGTGATTGGCCGCGCCACCACTGACGGCAACGGTAACTTTGTTGCGACCCTTTCTCCTGCACAAACAAACGGCGAGCAGCTTTCTGTGGTAGCCACTGACGCGGCGGGCAACCAGAGTCCGGCGGCGTCCCTCACCGCACCGGACACGACACCCGATATCCTCTCTGTGGTGGATGATCAACCCGGCGTCACAGGCCCCATCAGCCAGAATGGGATCACCAATGACCGCACCCCTACCCTGAACGGCACGGCGGAGCCAGGCTCGACCATCACCATCCATAGCGGCGGCGACGTCCTCGGCACGGTCGTTGTTCCATCATCTGGCCAGTGGACCTTTACGCCATCCACCCCGCTGGCCGAAGGTGCCCATGTACTGACGGCGACATCAAGCAACGGTAACGTTTCAAACGCCTGGACCATTACCATTGACGGAACGGCGCCTGATGCGCCCGCCATCACCCAGCTTGTCGATAATGTCCCTGGGGGCACCGGCCCGGTGGGTGCCAACGACACCACCAATGACGCAACGCCGACGCTCAACGGTACCGGTGAACCCGGCTCAACGATCACCATCCGTCTGGATGGCGTCGATATTGGCACCGCGGTGGTCGGTAGCAGCGGCGCGTGGACCTTTACGCCCACCACGCCGGTTGGCGACGGCACGCATACCCTGACCGCGATCGCCACCGACGTCGCCGGTAACACCAGCCCGGTATCCGGTGGATTTACTTTTACCGTTGATACCACCCCACCGCCGGTCGCGACGCTGGCAACCGTCACCGACGACGCCGGAGACGTTAAAGGCCCGCTCAACAGCGGCGATACCACGGATGACACCCAGCCGTTACTTCAGGGTAGCGCCCCGGACGGCACGGTCATCACCGTGTATGACGGCACCACGCTGCTCGGTACCGCAACGCTCGATGGCAGCGGCGGCTGGAGCTTTACCCCTACCACGCCGCTCACCGACGGCCCGCATTCGCTGACGATCCATGCCACAGATGCCGCCGGGAATACCTCGATTTCGGATCCGTTCGAGCTGGTGATTGATACCGTCGCACCGGCCACACCGGACACGCCAGCCATCACCGTAAACCCGGATGGCTCAGCACCCACGTCGCTGAACCCGGGGGAAACCACCCGTGATACCACGCCGACGCTGAGCGGTACCGGTAATCCAGGCGATACGGTGACGATTTACAACGGCACCGACAAAATCGGTGACGCCGTGGTGGACGGCGACGGCAACTGGAGCTGGACGCCATCCACCGACCTGCCCAACGGCACCTATGACATTACCCTGACCGTCACCAACAAGGACGGCGCGGGCAACGAAAGCGCCCCGTCCCAGCCGGTGACTATCACCATCGACACCGACGCGCCTGCCGCGCCCGCGGTCCCGGTCATTACCGACAGCGTCAGCCAGATAACCGGCCCGGTTGCCGATGGCGAAACCATCAACGATCCGCGTCCGGTACTGAGTGGCACCGGTACGCCAAACGATGTGATTACCATTTACGATAGCGTTGATGGCGGCACGCCAACCGCCGTGGGTACCGTCACGGTAGACGGCAACGGCAACTGGAGCTGGCGTCCTGAAAGCGCTATTGACGAGGGCAGCCACGAATTTACCGCTACCGCCACCGACGAGGCGGGTAACGTCTCTGACCCTTCTACGGGGATCACCATCACCGTCGATACCCTCGCACCGGATACCCCGGTGATTGGCGCCATCGCCGGTGAGCCGAATGGCGGTGTTACTACCGATACCACGCCAACCGTCGGCGGAACCGGTGTGACGGGTGAAACGGTAATCGTCTACAACAATGGCGTCGAGCTTGGACGCGTGGTTGTGGCTAACGGCGAATGGTCATTTACCCTGCCCACGCAGACGGATGGCCCGCTGAACATCACCGTTGCGGCAGTCGACGCTGCGGGTAACGTCAGCGCACTCAGCCCGGTCTTTACCGTCACCGTCGATACCACTGCACCTGAGATCCCGCAGATCAACAGCGTTGAAGAGAGCCAGCTCACCAACGGGACGCTCTATACCCGCGACGGTACGCCAACCCTCAACGGCACCGGTGAGCCGGGCTCCACCGTGATTGTCAGCGTGGACGGTACGCCATCCACAGTCCAGGTCACCGTCCAGCCGGATGGGACCTGGAGCTGGACCGCCGACACCACACTGGCGGAAGGCCCACACAGCTTCACCGTCTCGTCGGTCGACCCGGCGGGTAACGCTTCAGGAAGCTCTGCGCCGCTTGCCGTCACGGTGGATACCGTGCTTCCGGCAGCGCCGGACAATATCAGCGTGGCCGCACAGGGTACGCCGCTGACCGGTACCGGCGAAGAGGGCACCACCATTATCGTTACAGACGCCAGCGGTAACGTGATCGGTACCGGGGTGGTCTCCGGTGGCAACTTCTCCGTGGCGCTCAGCCCGGCCCAGCAGGACGGCGCGGCGCTGACCATCACCGCCACGGATGCTGCAGGGAATCTCAGCCCTGAAGCCTCCTATACCGTCACCGGTACGCAGCCGAACCTCCCGGACGTTCCCGTCATTACGGTCATCAACGACGATACGGCCCCGGTTACGGGCGATGTGAAAGACAAAACCACCAACGACACGACGCCGACCCTTGTCGGGACAGCAGAGCCAGGCAGCATAATCACTGTCTATCAGGATGGCGTGCAGGTTCTGCTGCCAACCGTAACCGCCGATGCAAACGGCAACTGGAGCTATACGCCAACTCTGCCGCTGGGTGAAGGAGCGCACACCTTTGAGGTCACCGCCACGCTGAATGGCGAAACCAGCGGACGTTCGCCGGTGGCGACCGTCACTGTTGATCTCACCGCCCCTGACGCGCCTGCCATTGGCGCGGTTATTGATGATGTCGGCCCAGGCACCGGTCCACTCACGGACGGACAGACCACCAATGACAACCGCCCAACCCTGACCGGTAGCGGCACGGCGGGCGATACCATATCCATTTACAGCAACGGCACCCTGCTGGGCACCACCGTGGTCGGCCAGACGGGTAACTGGAGCTTCACGCCGTCCGCGCTGGCGGAGGGCAATAACGTCCTGACCATCCGTGAGACCGATCCGGCGGGCAACCAGAGTGCGCCATCGGCAGGCTTCACCATCGTGGTTGACACCAGCTCCACCACCCCGGTGATTGTTAACGTCACCGATGATGTCGGTAACACCGCCACGACCGTGGTCAGCGGCAATACCACCAACGACGCAACGCCTACCCTCTCCGGTACGGCGGAAGCGAACAGCGTGGTGACGATCTTTGATGGCAATACGCAGATTGGCATCGTCACGGCGGACGGTACCGGCGCGTGGAGCTTTACGCCTGAGACCGCCCTCGTCGAAGGGTCGCACAGCTTCACCGTCAAGGCCACCGATCCGCAGGGTAACGTTAGCCTGTCGTCAAACGCCTGGAGCGTGGTGGTTGACCTGACGGCGCCGGCGGTCCCCGTGCTGGAAACCGTCAGCGACAACGTGGCGGGCGGGATTGTCGGTAATCTCACCACCGGCCAGGTCACCAATGACACCACGCCAACGCTCAGCGGGACAGGCGCCGTCGGCAGTACCATCCACATCCTGAACAATGGCGTGGAGATCGGTACCGCACCGGTAGACAGCAACGGCAACTGGAGCTTTACCCCTAATCCGGCGCTGGGAGATGGCAGCTATAACATTCGCATCAACGCCAGCGATGCCGCCGGTAACGTCTCAGCCAACTCGCCGGTCTTCGTCTTCACGGTTGATACCGCAGGTCCTTCCGCGCCGGTGGTTACCAGTGTGATTGACGATGTCGGTCCGGTCACCGGGACGCTCACCAGCGGCAACAGCACCAACGACACAAAACCCACCTTCAACGGCACGGGCGAAGTCGGTTCCACGGTGCACATCATTGTTGATGGCAGCGAGATTGGCACCGCGGTCGTCAATGCTCAGGGGAACTGGACCTTCACCCCGGGTACCGCGCTCACCGAAGGGCCACATGCCATCACCTTCAACGCCACAGATGCGGCAGGCAATACCGGCAGCACGTCGGCACCGATTAACCTGACGGTGGATACCTCCGCACCGACAGCGCCGTCCATTTTGACCGCGAGCGATAACGTGGGCAGCGTTCAGACACCGCTCTCCTCCGGGCAGAGCACGGACGATACCACCCCAACCCTTAGCGGCACAGCCGCGGCCAACGCGACCATCACTGTCTATCAGGACGGGCAGCAGGTCGGCACCGCCCAGGCTGACGGCAGCGGCGCGTGGAGCTTTACCCCGTCCACAGCGCTGGCGAATGGTAGCCACACCTGGTCCGTCACGGCCACCGATGCGGCGGGCAACGTCAGCCCCGCATCGCCTGACTTTACGCTGGTGGTGGATACCACTGCGCCTAACGCGCCGGTTATCAGCCAGGCGGTTGATGACGTGGGCACGATCACCGGCCCTGTCAGCTCCGGACAAAGCACCGACGACACCATTCCGCGTCTCGTCGGTACCAGCGAGCCGTTTGCCACGGTGAACATTTATGAAGGTACGACGCTGGTGGGCACCGGTACCGCGGATGCCAGCGGAAACTGGAGCATTCTGCTGACCACCACGCTGGCAACCGGTCCACATAGCTTTACGGCTCAGGCGACGGATGCGGCAGGTAACACCAGCGCGCCGTCAGCAACCTTCAACCTGACCATCGACACCACGCCGCCTGCGCAGCCGGTGCTGAGCAGCATTGTGGATGACGTCGGGAATGCCGCCACGCCTGTCGCCAATGGCGGATTGACCAACGACGCGCAGCCAACCCTCACCGGCACGGCGGAAGCGGGCGCGACGGTGAAAATCTTCGATAACGGCGTGCAGATTGGCAGCGTTGTCGCCACCGGCGGTAACTGGAGCTTTACGCCATCCCCGGCGCTCAGCGATGGTCAGCACAGCCTGACGTTTACCGCCACCGATGCGGCGGGCAACGCCAGCGCACCCACCACCGGGTATGTGATCAACGTGGATGCCACCGCGCCAGCCGCACCGGTCATCAGCGCGATTGTAGACGACGTGGGCAGCGTTACCGGGCCGGTGACGGGCAATAACCCGACCAACGACACCCGACCAGCGTTGAGCGGTACCGCCGAAGCCAATGCGACGGTGCGTATCTACGACGGTAGCACGCTGGTTGGCACGGTCACCGCCGATGCCAACGGCAACTGGACGCTGGCGCAGACCACCACCACGCTGACGGAAGGTTCGCACAGCTTCACCGCCACCGCCACCGATGCCGCGGGCAATACCAGCGCGCCATCAACCGTGACCACAATCCTGGTGGACCTGACGGCACCGGGCGCACCGACCAGCCTGCAGGTGATCGCTAACGGAACCCAGGTCACCGGTACCGCGGAAGCGGGCAGCACCGTCACCATCACCAGCGGTAACGGTACGGTGCTCGGTACCGCGACGGCAGACGGTAACGGCAACTTTAGCGCTACCCTCACCACGGCGCAGACCAACGGTGAAGCCCTGCTGGTCTACGCGACCGATAAGGCCGGTAACGCTGGCGTAAGCGCCTCGGTGGTTGCGCCATCAACCAACATTCCAAACGCACCGGTTATCGCCAACATTGACGATAACGTCGGTAGCGTTACCGGAGGGCTGACCAACGGTAAAACCACCGATGACACCACGCCAACCCTGAGCGGCACCGCACAGCCGAACGCCACCGTCACGCTGTATAACAACGGCGTGTCGATGGGTACGGTAGTGGCGGATGCCAGCGGTAACTGGAGTTTTACGACCCCGGCATTAAGCGAGGGATCACACGCCTTTACCGCCACGGCAACCAACTCAGCCGGCACCAGCCCGATCTCGCTCTCGACAACCGTTATCGTCGACGTGACGGCGCCAAACGCGCCTGCCGGGACCTTTAACGCTGACGGCAGCGTATTGACCGGTACGGCGGAAGCGGGCAGCACCGTCACCATCCGCCTCGCGGACGGGTCAACGGTGACCACCACCGCAGACAGCAATGGCGCCTACAGCTACACCTTCCTCAACAAGCAGACCGAAGGCCAGACGCTGCAGATCACGGCCACCGATGCGGCGGGTAACACCTCGCAGCCGGGCTCGGTCCTTGCGCCGGTGGTGCCGCTCTCTGCCAGCAATAACGTTGAAGAGCTGGATCTCAGTACCACCGCCACCGTCACCAACAGCCAGTACAGCGACTATGGCTTCCTGCTGGTGGGTGCCGTAGGCAACGTGCTGACCCTGCTGGGCAACGATACAGCCCAGGTTGAGTTCAACGTGGGCAGCGGCGGCAGTGCGGATATTGTGGTCAATGCCAACGCCACGGGGGCGGTGCTTTCGCTGCTCAACACCCTGGAGCTGGTGGTGCAGCGTTTCGATACCGTCAACAACACCTGGACCACCGTCGTGGATACCGGACAACCGCAGTTCGCCGACCTGCTGACCCTTGGGGCCACCGGCGTGTCGCTGAACCTGACCGGGCTCGCTGATGGCCAGTATCGCGTGCTGAGCTACAACACCAACCTGCTGGCAACCGGCTCGTACACCAGCCTGGATGTGGCGGTGAAAGAGACCAGCGCCGGGACCGTAACGGGCGACACCAGCCTGGACGGTAACGTGATCCTGGATACCGATCCTACCGCAGGCAGCGATAACGCTCCGGCAGGTACGACCGTCTCCGCCGTGACCAACGCGCTGGGGGTCACCACCAGCGTTAACGCCGACGGCACGGTGATTCAGGGGCAGTACGGTACGCTGACCATTAACCGCGACGGCAGCTACACCTACAACCTCACCGATACCAGTGCCGCGGTGATTGGCCGCACGGAGAGCTTCACCTACACCATTACCCATAACGGTGTCAGCGCGTCGGCGAACCTTGTGCTGTCGCTCGGTTCGGGCAGCGTGGCGAATGGCATTGTCGCCGTAGACGACGCGGCTTCCCTGACCTTCGACACCACCGTCCAGGCCATCGATAACGGCACATCGTCGCAAAGCGGCTTTACCCTGGTGGGGATCAATCTCGGCAACACGCTGGGGCTGAACCTGCTGGACGATATGACCAACCCAATCATCTACACCGTGGAGGAAGGTACAACCCGCACCATGACGATTCAGGCCTCCGTGGGGGGCGTAGCCCTGGCATCGGTGTTCGACCTGTACGTCTATAAGTTCAACAATGCGACCCAGACCTTCGAGCAGATGCGCGTTGAGCCGGGCTGGCTGCGTGCGCCGCTGCTGGGCGGCACCTCCTCGCAGCTGACGCTGAACCTGCCTGCCGGGGAGTATCTGTTCCTGCTCAATACGGCGGCAGGGATCACCGCGCTGACGGCCTACACCCTGAGCGTGCTGCAGGATCATGTCTACAGCGTCTCCAGCATCGGGGAGAGCACCACGGGGGATGTGCTGGCGAACGATCCGGTGCCGGATGGCACGGTGGTGACAGAAGTGAACGGTGTGGCGGTTAACAGCAGTGGAACAACCGACATTCAGGGAGAATACGGCACGCTGACCATTGATTCGTCCGGTCAGTACACCTACACCCTGAATAGCGGCGTGGGTGCGGACCATATCAGCACGCCGGACACCTTCGTCTATACCATTACGGCACCAAACGGCGCGAAAGATACGGGCTCGCTCAACATTACCCCAACCGCGCGGGCAATGGATGCGGTGAACGATGTCAGCACCGAGATGAGTGTCACGTCGGTACACCATACCTCGGCTTACTCTGACACCACCGTCGGCAGCGCCAGCTGGACCACCTCGTTGCTAGGCACCACCACGGGCAGCGGAAGCGGGACCTTTGTGGTGGATCCGAACACCGCCCTGCATAGCGCGTCGCTGCACTTTGACGTCGCGTCGCTGCTGGCGCTGGGCGGGCTGACGGTGAACTGGACGATCAGCGATGCCAACGGTGTTATCCGCACCGGCTCCTTCAGCGGCGGCTCGCTGCTGGGCGGCAGTATCGACGTGCCCCTGACCGGGCTGGATCTGAATGCCGGGACCTATACGCTGAGCTATACCGGCAGCGTACCGGGGCTGAGCGTGGGCAATATCACCATCACCCCGAGCGTGAACGGTACCACCTACTCACTGACCCAGTTCGACTCCACCAGCGGCCACACCGTTGACGGCAATATCTTCGACGGTACGGATTCCGCCGGGGCGATGGATCAGCTGCAGTCGGTCGATACCCGCGTGACCATTACCGGCTTCGACGGCACCACCACCACGCTGGATCCTTACACCGGCAGTACGCTGGTCAACGTCACGGGTCATTACGGCACGCTGTCGATTGGCGCAGACGGCCACTACACCTACACCCTCAACAGCGGGGTGTCGCTCTCAACCATCACGTCGAAGGAGGTCTTCAACTACACCCTCACCGATGCCAACGGCAATACGGACACTGCCACGCTGACCATCAATATGGCGCCGCAGTTCGTCAGTTCTGAGCATAACGATGTCATTACCGGCACCGCGTACGGCGATACGCTGATTTATCAGGTGCTGAACAGCACCGCAGGCAACGCCACCGCGGGTAACGTCAGCAGTACCGCCGGCGATCACTGGACCAACTTCTCGCTGGCCCAGGGAGACAAAATTGACATCGGCGATCTGCTGGTGGGCTGGAACGGCAGTGCGTCAACGCTCGGTAATTACCTGCATGTGACGAACAGCAATGGCAGTACCGTGATCTCCATCGACCGTGACGGTACAGGAAGCACCTATACCAATACCACGCTCGTGACGCTTGATAACGTCCAGACCACCTACGACGAGTTAGTTAACCAGCAACACATCGTGACCTGATAGCACCTGTAGTACCTGACCCGGGCGCACTGCGCCCGGGCATAAACAATAAAGCTGTACGTATTTTTTATTAGGGACATGACATGGGAAAGATGATGCCTTACTGGTGGCTCTCGTGCTGCCTGATATCTGTGCCCGCACTCTCCGCTAATCCGGCGGCGATGATTAATACCGGACAACTTCGCGAAACGCAGGAACTCCCCTCCCTGAATGGCCGCGTGGCGCCTGTGGCGGGCAACGCCGCCCCCGGCACGCTGCAGCTTGGCGACGCCGTCAACCGCGCCGTCACCTGGCACCCGGCCATCAGTGAAGCGGTAGGAAAACTCTACCAACAGAGTGAAGAGGTGGACGTCGCCAAATCGAAATACTACCCGCAAATTAACGCCGGTATGGACAATGGCTATACCCATGACGGCGACGATAATGGCTTTACGCCATCGCTGGTGCTCTCTCTTTCCCAGATGCTGTACGACTTTGGCAAGGTGGCAAGCCAGGTGCGTGCCGAAAACGCCGGGGTTGCCCAGCAGCAGGCCAACGTACTGGTGAGCATCGACACCATCGCCCACGATACCGCCATCGCCATGGTGGAAGTGCAAACCTGGCAGCAGATGGTCGATACCGCCAAAGAACAGCTCGACGCTCTCTCCTCCATTGGCAAGCTGACCCGCCAGCGTAACGACGAAGGAGCCACCTCGCTCTCTGACGTGGTGCAGACCGATGCCCGTATCGAAGGGGCCCGCGCCCAGCTCATGCAGTACCAGGCCAGCCTCGACAGCGCCCGCGCTACGCTGATGAGTTTTCTCGGCTGGAACACCCTCAACGAGGTGGGCAACGATTTTCCGCAAAAGCTGGCCCGCAGCTGTGATATCGCCGAACCGGACGATCGTCTGGTGCCAGCGGTGTTAGCGGCCTGGGCGCAGGCGAACGTCGCGCAGGCCAACCTTGACTACGCCAACGCCCAGATGACTCCGACCGTCTCGCTGGAGCCGGAAGTGCGTCACTACCTCAACGACCGCTATGCGGGTAACGAAACGCGGGATCGCACGCAATACTCCGCGTGGGTGAAAGTGCAGATGCCGCTCTATCAGGGCGGCGGCCTCACCGCCCGGCGTAACGCTGCCGGACACGCCGTGGAAGCGGCGCAATCCACCATTCAGCGCACCCGCCTTGAGGTTCGCCAGAAGCTGCTTGAGGCGCGCAGTCAGGTGATGAGCCTGCTCAGCACCCTGCAGATCCAGGGTCGTCAGGAGGCGCTCAGCGCCCGCACCCGCGAGCTGTATCAGCAGCAGTATCTTGACCTTGGCTCACGCCCGCTGCTCGATGTGCTCAACGCCGAGCAGGAGGTCTACCAGGCGCGTTTCACCCAGCAACAGACTCTTGGCCAGCTGCATCAGCTGCAGCTCAACTGCCTCTACAACACCGGGCAGCTGCGCCATGCGTTCGATCTTGATAACCGCACCATCCAGACCGTGGAGATCCAGCCATGAAAGAGCGTGATATGCCGCAAGCTGAGCCCATGACGGATGACGCCCTGGCCCAGTGGGCGCAGGCCTTTGGCTTTATTGCCACGCGCTACCGCGTCGCCTGCTCTCCCGGCGCGCTGCTGGCAGGCGCACCGTGGTTGAAAGGCAAACCGATGGTGCCCGCCCTCACCCAGCTCGCCCGTGAGGCGGGGCTGTCGTTTCAGCTGCTTACCGCCAGCCAGCAGTCGATCAACAGCTGGCGTCTGCCGGTGGTGGTGGCGCTAAACGACGGCAGGGTTGGCGTGATCGAACATTTCGACGGCGACGATACGCTGGAGGTCAGCTTCTTTGACGACCAGACCTACACCAACCGTTTGTCGATGACGGCGATGCTGCCCGCCATCCGCCACGTCATCGCCCTGCGTCCGCTGGCAGCGCTGAAGGACAGCCGCGTGGACGCCTATATCTCAAAATACCGCCCGGACTGGCTCTACCGGCTGGTGATGCGCGACCTGCGCCCCTACAGCTGGGTGATGCTCGCCGCGCTGTTTATCAACGTGCTGTCGCTCTCCGGGATTGTCTTTTCCATGCAGGTGTACGACCGGGTGATCCCCGCCCAGTCCTATCCGACGCTGTATGTATTGACCATCGGGGTGCTGATCGCCACCCTGTTCGGCTTCGTGCTGCGCGTGGCGCGCGGGCACATTATGGATCTGCTGGGTAAACGCTCGGATCTGCGCGTCTCAGATCGCGTGTTCGGTCACGCCCTGCGGCTACGCAACAGCGCGATCCCACGCTCTACCGGCAGCTTTATCTCCCAACTGCGCGAGCTGGAGCAGATCCGCGAGATGGTCACCTCCTCCACCATCTCGACGATTGTCGATCTGCCCTTCTTCTTGCTGTTTGTGGTGGTGCTGGCGATTATCGCCCCGCAGCTGGCGTGGATCGCCCCGGTGGCGGCGGTGATCATGGTTCTGCCCGGCCTGCTGCTGCAGAAGAAACTGGCGGAGCTGGCGAAACAATCCGCCCATGAATCGACCCTGCGCAACGCGGTGCTGGTCGAGAGCGTGCAGGGGCTGGAGGACATCAAGCTGATGCAGGCGGAAAACCGCTTTTTGCAGCAGTGGAACAGCTATATCCAGATCACCGCGGAATCCGGCCTGCGTACCCGCGAGCTGACGCAGAATCTGATCAGCTGGGGGATGACCATCCAGAGCCTGGTTTACGCCGCCGTGATCGTGGTTGGCGCACCGATGGTGATCGACGGCACGCTGACCACCGGTTCGGTGGTCGCCGCCTCGATGCTGGCCTCGCGCATGATCGCCCCCATGGCGACGCTGTGCGGCGTGCTGGCCCGCTGGCAGCAGGTGAAAGCGGCAAAAGAGGGGCTGGACAGCATTATGCAGTTACCTACCGAGAACCAGCGCGAGGAGACGCCGATCCGCCAGGATGTGCTGCGCGGTCACTACCTGTTCGAGCAGGCGCAGTTTCGCTATCACCCGGAGGATCCGCGCATGGCGCTGCGCATCAACCGTCTGGAGATCAAGCCCGGTGAGAAAGTGGCGATCCTCGGGCGTAACGGCGCGGGCAAATCAACCCTGCTGCAGGCGATGGCAGGCGGGATGGATCTGGCGGGCGGCGAGCTGCGACTCGACAACCTCAGCCTGCCGCACCTCGACGTCGCCGACGTCCGGCGCAACGTCGGCTTTATGACCCAGAACGCGCGGCTGTTTTACGGCACCCTGCGGGAAAACATCACCCTCGGCATGCCGCGCGCCACCGACGAGGAGATTTTCGCCGCACTGGAGTTAACCGGCGCGGCGAGCTTTGTGCAGAAGCTGCCGAAGGGGCTGGACTATCCGATCATGGAGAACGGCGTGGGGCTCTCCGGCGGCCAGCGGCAGTCGATCCTGCTGGCGCGTATGCTGCTGCGCGACCCGAATATCGTCCTGATGGACGAACCCACCGCCTCGCTGGATGAGCATACCGAACGGGAGTTTATCCAGCGTCTGAGCGCCTGGCTCGGCCACCGTACGCTGATCGTCGCCACCCATCGCGTGCCGGTGCTGGAACTGGTCGAGCGGGTGGTGGTGCTCAAGGAGGGCATGCTGGTGATGGATGCCCCGAAAGCGCAGGCGCTGAACAACAGCCGCATGCAACAACAGCAGGCAGCCGCCGCAAGGGAGTGGAAAAATGAAAATCAGTCAGCGTGATGCCGCGGCAATGGACGATCTGGATAATGCGCTCGGTTCTGAAAGCGGCTACACCGGCGCGCGACGAATCGTGATCCTCTCTCTGCTGCTGTTTATCGTCCTCGGGATCTGGGCCTGGTTTGGCGTGCTGGATGAGGTCTCAACCGGTACCGGCAAAGTGATCCCCAGCTCGCGCGAGCAGGTTTTACAGTCGCTGGACGGGGGGATCCTCACCGAGCTGAACGTCCACGAGGGCGATCAGGTGCAGGCCGGACAAGTGCTGGCGCGCCTTGATCCCACGCGTTCAGAATCAAACGTCGGCGAAAGTGCGGCACGCTATCGCGCCTCGCTGGCCTCCAGCGCGCGCCTGTATGCCGAGGTGAACGATCTGCCGCTTAAATTCCCCTCTTCGCTGAAGGAATGGCCTGAGTTAATTGCCGACGAAACGCGGCTTTACAACTCCCGCCGCGCGCAGCTTGAGGATACCCAGCGGGAGTTGCGTGCCGCGCTCGATCTCGCCAATAAGGAGCTGGCGATCACCCAGCGGCTGGTCAAAACCGGGGCCGCCAGCCACGTAGAGGTGCTGCGCCTGCAGCGGCAGAAAAGTGACCTGGAGCTGAAGCTCACCGACGTGCGCTCGCAGTATTACGTTCAGGCGCGCGAGGCGCTCTCCAAAGCCAACGCGGAGGTGGATATGGTCTCGGCGATCCTGAAAGGCCGTCAGGATTCCGTCACGCGCCTGACGGTGAAATCGCCGGTGCGCGGGATCGTGAAAAACATCAAGGTCACCACCATCGGCGGCGTGATCCCGCCCAACGGCGAGCTGATGGAGATCGTGCCGGTGGACGATCACCTGCTGATCGAAACCCGCCTCTCGCCGCGCGATATCGCCTTTATCCATCCGAACCAGGAAGCGCTGGTCAAAATCACCGCCTACGACTACGCCATTTACGGCGGGCTGCACGGGGTGGTGGAGACGATTTCCCCGGACACCATCCAGGACGAAGCCAAGCCGGAAGTGTTCTATTACCGGGTGTTTATCCGCACCAGCCAGGATTACCTGGTGAATAAAGCAGGCAGGCACTTCTCAATTGTGCCGGGGATGATTGCGACGGTGGATATCAAGACCGGGGAGAAAACGGTGCTGGATTATATGATTAAGCCGTTTAACCGGGCGAAGGAAGCGCTGAGGGAGCGGTGATCTTTGCAGGATGAACAGGACATGCCTCCACTCAATTTATAGAGCGGAGGCAGTTTGTTGCACTTCAAACCGTAGCTCGCTCATTCCAGGCATCGGAGTATTGAATATTTCCATCAACATAACGCCATGTGATTTTCTCGTAGCGCAGTTGAATGCTTTCCATGTGCCCTGTTCCCGGACAGTTACGCGTATCGTGCATAATTGGCGTAATAGAAACAACTTTTACACTTTCCAGTAAAATATTGAAGTATTCAACTTCCTGCCCTGCATCATTAATGTGGTACCACTTTACCTCTGCAGATTTGAGAGTTTGCCCTGTTGCAACAGCCCGATAAAGATAGGGGGATGCGCTGTCAATTTCTTTTTCAAACAGGAAAGGAGCGTGCTGACGTGTTCCGGTGAGTCTTCCTGTTGTCCCATCAACCGGGATACTTAAATTATGTGTCAAACCACGTAATTCAATACTCCCTTCTCTATGTTCTACGTCAGATGACCCCTTAATCAGATTTCCTGCATCATCTTTTAGCCATAAATGGACCGGTACAGCCATCATTTTCCTCCTTATTAATCATATAACCATCTTCCCGCTTTCGCAGATTCGGCGAACATCCTCACCGTTAAAGGCTTAGAAATTTGCTTTACGGGTTTATCCGTAAACCATTTTCGAAAAAACCATGTGTGAAACCATGGGTAATAGGCATTGTAATTCATCAGCGTTATATCAATATTGAATCGTTCGCTGAATTTATCCATACAGATGGCTAAATCATCATCCTCTGCATAGTCTTGTAAAATATCATCTAACTGCAAAGGTATGAGCTTGCCGGTAAATGTACCCATAACGGGCAATTCATTCTGAAAAAAAGCCAAAACCTCTTGTTCAGTTACCATATCCGGTCTTTCTTATGAGCAATCGTGTTATACATTTTAAGTGTCTTATAGCATATTTGAGCCAAATCGCTGGCTACCAATGTCCAGCCAATCACTGGTAGGCCTCTCCCGACAAAGGCCCCCAAATTTGTCACATACTTAGGTTTTAAAGTGGCAATGCTCGCTTCAGTTAACGTCGGTAATCTTACAGGTAACTCTACATTGAGATATTGACGTAAATATTTTGATGCTATAGATGTTCCTGCTGTTGTTCCGTAGGGCTTATTTCTGGTCTTTAATATCGGCAATCCTAAAATGATACAACTTATTGTTAGTGCATCCTCTATGTCGCCAAACTGCTCTTCAATTTTATCTAACAAAATCCAGAAAAACAGTTCACCAGCCGATATGTTGCAAATTCCTTTATAGAAGTAGGTTCCATTAAGCGCCTCGACGGTATCCATACACACCTTCATAGCCATTCTTATTAAGAATAAATACCATACGCCACTTTGACCGCAATGTTGATAAAATAGACCTTTATAAATTCCTAATTTTATAAACCGGCAGCATTATGTGCGGCGGAATATATTGGCTCATCAGGTGAAACATTTTTGGCTTGAACGCATTCCTCAATTTCCATTTTTTCTGAAGCAGCCTCGCAGAATGTAACTTATCCCTTCATCCCCACTTTTTCTAACGGCTTTTCGGGCGTATGTTCCTCCCACGCCAGCAAAATCTGGCGTCGGGATTGGCATCCCGGTTATGATTGGAGACGGCGTAAGTCCTTGTTACGCCGCACGTCTGGCTACATTCCAATGGTGGGCTGGACGGGGGCGTCGCAAGACGCGCCGGTACACTCCAAGCCGGTAATGCCAACTCCGTTCAGACCTGCCACCCGGAAATTGGCATTTCCGCGGCCGGGTTAATTACCTGATTGGAGAAAAATCATGACCACCAGTAACGCACTTTTCACGACCCCTTTCGACTGCAACACCGACTTCATCGATCTTGCCGACAATTGCCAACGCTATTGCGAAGCGCTGGTGGAAGAGACCAATCCCGCGAGAAAAATAGCCCTCTGCGGTCGTCTTGCCTCGACTTTTGCCCTGCTCCGCCCAATGCTGCTGGAGCCTATCCCTGAGCACCTACAGGAACGTCTCACCGTCGATCGGTTTCCCGAACGTGAGCCTGTATTCAACACCGAATCCGACCAGCTCTGCCGCTACTGCGAGGAAATTACCCAACTGTTGATGACTGACGCGCTCACGCCCGGATCCGCACGCGTGATGGGGGATTTGCTCTTTGAACTCACCGGATATTTTGCCGACCAGCTAAAAGCCCCGCGCTGGCTGAGGACGGAGGCTGGAATCGCGTTGCTGGGTTGAGCCCGGATTGCCGGGTGGCGGCTACGCCTTACCCGGCCTACATGCCCGTAGGCCCGTGCAAGCGCAGCGCCGCCGGGCATAGAGCCATACGCCAGAAGTGGAATCCACCTCGGAGAATTAACCTTTAGTCATGCATCCTACTTCCCTTCAGCCATTCCCCTGGTAACATAACAGCAGACAGAACTGCACTTGCGCACTGTGCAGGAGTGCATTATTATCCACTCAGCTTCATGGACTGGAGCTTACCAGCATTATGATTAATCATTTTCGGGATCAATGGCTTGAGGATTTTTTTCTTTACGGGAGATCGAGCAATGTTATTCCTTCAAATCTGGAAACCGTTCTTGCAAGAAAGCTCGACCTCATCAATGCAGCCATCTCGCATCGGGATTTGCGTTCACCACCGGGCAATATGTTTGAAGCATTGAATCCGCCGCTGAAGGGATATTCCTCAATCCGGGTAAACAGACAATACAGGCTTGTATTTCGCTGGGCAGAGGGAAAAGCAGACGATCTCTATCTCTCTCCACACAAGTACACGCAACACAAGTGAGGCACCACCTATGATACTTCAACAGGCACTCCGCAAACCCACCACGCCGGGCGACGTGTTGCAATATGAGTATCTTGAACCGCTCAATCTGAAAATCAGCGATCTGGCGGAGATGCTAAATGTACACCGCAATACCATCAGCGCGCTGGTAAATAACAATCGCAAGCTTACCGCCGATATGGCGATAAAATTGGCAAAAGCCTTTGATACCACTATTGAATTTTGGTTGAACTTACAACTGAACGTCGATATCTGGGAAGCACAATCAAACGCCAGAACGCAAGAGGAGCTAAGCCGTATAAAAACCGTTGCGGAAGTCATAGCGAAGCGTAAAGGTGGCCAACCGGATGTTGCCTGATTCGGCACAGCATTTACCTACTTAATACTTTTTCAGGAAGAAATCATGCGCCAACCGGGAAGTCACGTTTAATGCCGAATTTCAGGATATCGCCTGGGTTAATCCGGAATCGTTAAAAGAGCGGGATCTCAACGACGCCACGCGCATTACCTTCGCCCAAAAGGGGCTTCTTTAAGCGCCCACTGCCCCGGCGTTTTACCGGTCCACGCGCTGAAAACCTCAATGAATGCGCTGACGCTGCTGTAACCGCAAGACAGCGCAATCCATCCCACCGGCTTCCCCGCGGCCAGCCACTCCATTGCCTGCATAACGCGCGCCAGTTGCCGCCAGTTAACGAAGTTCATTCCGGTCTGGGCACGAAACCGACGGTTGAACGTACGCACGCTCATCCCCGCCTGGCGGGCATGGCTCTCAACCGTCTGATTATCATCGACAAACTGCAGCAAATGCCTGACCACGTCCTTCAGACGCGGATCCGTCGGCACGGGCAGAGTAAAGTGCACCTGGGGTGCCACGGCAAGCTCATCCAGCAGCAGGGTGAGCTTTCGCGGATCGTACTCGCTTTCAGCAACGCTTAAGCGGGAAAACAGTGCATGGGTAAGATCGTCGGGCTCGAACAGGGCGGGCACATCGGGAAGTCTTGCGCAACAGGCGGGGTCAAGATAGATGGCGCTGCCTTCTATCGCGCTTTCAGAAAAGGCGGCGTGCTGATTACCTGGCGGGATCCAGCCGATGTGTTTTGCCGGTACGACCGAGCGCCCCCGCTGCGACTCAATCACCAGCAGACCCGTTGCAATGCGCCACAGCTGGCCAGCGCGATGGCTGTGCCAGGGGGTTCGGTACCCGCCAGGATGAAGGAGCGTCTCAGTACTGACCATATCATTTTGACCGAAAATCGTTATTCATCGGCGTATTACAGAAACTGCGTCTTTGGCTGTCAAGGATAATGGCGACTAAACCACATAAGGAGCCCTTAATGAGCATAATCACATCCCTGATAGCCGACACCGACAATGCCGCACAGCGCGAAAAGATGGCGTGCCTGTTAACCCGCTTATTCAACGGCGATATCGATCCGGCAGAGGTCTTTACGCCCGATTACCAGCAGGTTACGGACGGTCACACGCTTGATTACCGGGGATTTATCCAGCACCTGAGTCACGTCAGCTCGCAGACTCGCACGATCGCCTTCACCGTGGCGGAGATAGCCTGTCATGACGAACTTCTGGCTGACCGGCATATCGTGACGGTCACGTATCCTGGCGGTCGTCAGGCAGAGATCGAGGTTTACCTGTTTGCCGCGCTGCGTGAAGGGAAAATCTGGCGGATCCATGAAGTCACCCGGGCCCTCAGCGGCGATGCTTCAGATCGCACGCTGGCCCATGCGACAGAGTAACGTCACGGTGAGGTAAGGTTATATACCTCAACAAAACGCGTATTGCGCATAACGGCAGGAGCGCCATTATGCGCAGGTCTTTTACAGCGATTTTTTCAGGCGACGAACCGCCTCTTTCAGCTCTTCATCCGTTGGCGTGACAAACGACATACGCAGCGTCGAATGGTCTGGCTCATTGCAGTAGAAAAATTCGCCCGGGACAAATACTACGCCGTTACTTAACGTCTTTTCCAGCCAGCGCGTGGTATTACTACCATTTTTCATATTCGCCCACAGGAACATGCCGCCCTTCGGCTTGTGGAACGACATCACATCGCCCAGCTCGGCTTCCAGTTCGTTGGCGAACGTCTGGTACTTCTGACGATAGGCTTCGCGGATCATTTTGATCTGCCCGGCCAGACGCCCGGTTTTCAGGTATTCGTAAGTCATCAGCTGCGACAGCGTACTGGTGTGCAGATCGGTGGTTTGCTTCAGGTTCACCACCGCACGCTTCAGCCACTCCGGCACCAGCACCCAGCCCACACGGGTGCCCGGCGCGAGAATTTTAGAGAAGGTTGAGGTATACACCACATTCTCTTCGTTGCCGATATCTTTGGCATGGGCAATTAACGGGCGGAAAACTTCGTCGGTGTAATTAATTTCGCTGTACGGATCGTCTTCGATAATCACGAAGTCATAGCGCTTCGAGAGTTCCACCAGCTGTTTACGGCGCGCCTCAGACAGCGTAACGCCACCCGGGTTACCAAATGTCGGCACAATATAAACCGCTTTGATGGGTTTATTTGCCACCAGGGCTTCGAGTTCATCCACTTTCATGCCGTCGCCATCGGTGCCAACGGATTCGAAATTCGCCTGCGCCAGACCAAAGACCTGCAGCGCAGCAAGATAGGTTGGGCGTTCGACGACGACGGTATCGCCCGGATTAATTAACGCGCGCGCCAGCACGTCGAGGGATTGTTGTGAACCGGAGGTCACGACCACATCATCCGCTTTGCAGCGGATCCCGCGCCCTTCGCAGATGCGCTGAATCTCTTCCCGCAGTCCCGGCACACCCTCGGTCAGACCATACTGGAAGGCTTCACCAAAATGCTGCGACAGTACGGCATCAGCGGCGATTTTCAGGCCTTCGTGATCGAACAAGGCCGGGTTAGGAATACCCCCACCCAGCGAAATGACGCCTGCCATTTTGCTATGTTTTAATAATTCACGGATGGCGGAAGATTGCAGGCCCTGCGCGCTGCTGGCGAGTTTGTTTGCAGACATTCTTTGATTACCTTCTTTTTTATATTGTGCCCAATCTTAGCAGAATATGAGCAATAAATTCCGTTAGCTTCGGGAGGGGACGTAAATCCTGACGCCACAGTAAATGCACCGGCCTCGGCGCGGGTGTAAACGGCTCCAGAACCCGAACCAGCCTGCCGCTTGCCAGCTCTTCCGCCACCAGCACCTCCGGCTGCAGAAGCAGCCCTGCCCCGGCGCGCGCCGCCATGCGTAAGCCGTAGCCGTCGTTGCATCGTAAAATGGCATCGCGCTTCCAGCGCACTTCGCCCTCCACACCCGGCAACCGCCATTCGTTGCGCGCGGTCCATACCGTGTGGGAAAGGCAGAGATGGTCCACCAGATCGGCAGGGGTTTGCGGCGTACCGTGGCGCGCCAGATAATCCGGCGACGCGCAGATCACCATGTTGTAAGGACACAGGTATTTCGCCACCAGATCGTCATTGCGAATATCACCAATGCGAATGGCCAGATCGACCCCCTCTTCCACCAGATCCACCATCCGGTTAGTGAGATCCAGTTCGATACGCACTGCCGGATAGCGCTGCAGAAAGGTGGCGGTAAGCGGCGCGATAACGCAGCCGCCAAACGACGTAGGTGCCGTCACGCGCAGGGTGCCCGCCGGTGCGGCGCGCAGACGTTCCACCGCGCTTTCGGCAATGGCCACCTGCTCCAGCACCCGCT
This sequence comes from Enterobacter cloacae complex sp. 394F7, assembly GCF_057320385.1. Taxonomy (NCBI): domain Bacteria; kingdom Pseudomonadati; phylum Pseudomonadota; class Gammaproteobacteria; order Enterobacterales; family Enterobacteriaceae; genus Enterobacter; species Enterobacter cloacae complex sp. 394F7. Next base: position 103,282 of record NZ_JBXWCS010000010.1, read on the forward strand.
TCGCCTCGTCATAATAGACCCGTCCGGCGTCGGTCAGGCTTTGACGCCGCGTATTGCGCTCCAGCAGACGGGTGCCAAGCTGTGATTCCAGCAGCGCAATGTACTTCCCCACCATCACCGACGACATATCCAGCCGGGACGCCGCACCGGTGAAGCTGCCGCTTTCCACCACGGCGATAAACGTTTCCATGCCGCGAAGCTTATCCATATTACAAACCTCTGGTTAGCAATCTTCTAACTTTAGCCCAGTTTATCCGACTTTTAATTTATTAAAGAATGAAGGCTCATAACATGAGGAGTCGGCTATGAAAATCGTCATTATTGGTGCCAGCGGTACGGTTGGTCGTGCAGTAGCGGAAGAGTTGGGTCGTCGTCATGAGGTCATCCGCGTCGGCCGCACGCAGGGGGACTATCAGGTGGATATCACCTCGCAGGCGAGCGTCCAGGCGCTGTTTGAAAAGGTTGGCCCGGTGGATGCGATTGTCTCCGCCAGCGGCGGGTTGTACTTTGGCCCCCTCGCCACCATGAAGGACAGCGATTTCAATCAGGGGTTACAGGATAAACTGCTCGGACAGGTGCGCCTGGCGCTGACCGGCCAGCACTACCTGAACGATGGCGGCTCCATTACCCTGATTAGCGGGATTGTGGCGCACGAGCCCATCGCGCAGGGCGTCAATGCCACCACGGTGAATGCCGCGCTGGAAGGGTTTGTTCGCGCTGCCGCCTGCGAGCTGCCGCGTGGGATCCGCATCAACCTGATAAGCCCGACGGTCCTCACTGAATCGGTCGAAACGTACGACGGCTTCTTCCCGGGCTTTGAAAGCGTGCCGGCCGCCACCGTGGCGCAAGCCTATCGCCGCAGCGTGGAAGGGGTGCAGACCGGGCGGGTGTATAAGGTGGGTTACTGAAGCAGGAAAGGGGCGAGGAACGCTCGCCCCGTCACGATCAGAGCCTGCGTCGGATTTTCTCCACCATAGCGGTGGTTGAGATCCCGTAGCGGTCGTGCAGGGTTGGCAGCGCACCCGCATCAAGGAACGCGTCCGGCAGTGCGACGGTATCGAAATCCACGTTCGCGCGGTTGCGCATTAACAGCGACGCGACGGCCTCACACAGCCCGCCAACGCTGCTGTGGTTTTCCGCCACAATAACCAGCCGTCCCGGCTTCGCGGCCTGCGCCAGAATGGTCTCCTCATCCAGCGGTTTAATGGTGGGCGAGTGCAGTACCGCCACGCTGACGTTATCCTTACGCAGCTGCTTTGCTGCCTCCAGCGCGCGCATGGTCATTAGCCCTGAGGCGATGATCAGAACGTCGCTCCCCTCTTCCAGCAGCGCGGCTTTGCCCAGCGTAAACTGGTAATTGTACTGGTCCAGCACCACCGGCACCTTGCCGCGCAGCAGTCGCATATACACCGGCCCATTGTGCGCCGCGATCGCCGGTACAGCCTGTTCGGTGTCTATCGCGTCGCAGGGATCGATGATGGTCATCCCCGGAATACCGCGCATAATCGCAATATCTTCCGTCGCCTGGTGGCTCGGACCGTAGCCCGTGGTTAACCCCGGCAGTGCAGCGCATATCTTCACGTTGAGATGCTCTTCGGCGATAACCTGATGAATAAAATCGTAGGCACGACGGGTGGCAAAGACCGCATATGTCGTGGCGAAGGGAATAAACCCCTCTTTTGCCATTCCCCCGGCCGCGCCCATCAAGAGTTGCTCCGCCATCCCCATCTGGAAGAAACGTTCCGGATACGCCTGGGCAAAGATATGCAGATCGGTATATTTCGACAAATCCGCCGTCATACCGACAACTTCCGGGCGCTGTTCCGCCAGCTTCACCAGCGCATGGCCAAACGGTGCAGAGCGCGTCTCCTGGCCGTCTTCCGCAATAGAGGCAATCATGGCCGACGTGGTTAAACGCGGTTTTTTCTCTGTTATCTGGCTCATTACAGCACTCCTTCAGGTTTGTTGGCATCCAGCACGGCGAGTGCCTTTTGCCACTCGTCAGCATCCACGCGAATAAAATGGTTCTTGTCACGTTGTTCGAGGAAAGGCACACCTTTGCCCATCAGCGTGTCGCACAAAATGACGCGTGGCTGGTTTTCCGGATAGCGTCTGGCGTTATCAAACGCCGCCACCAGCGCAGGGACATCGTTGCCATTTACGCGCTGCACATACCAGCCGAACGAGGTCCATTTATCTTCCAGCGGCTCAAAGCCAAGGATCTTGTGCGAATTGCCGTCTGCCTGCTGGCGGTTAATGTCCACCAGCACGATCAGGTTCGACAGGCCATGGTGCGCTGCAGACATAGCCGCTTCCCAGGTTGATCCTTCGTCAAGCTCACCGTCCGACATGGAGTTAACGACCCATGCCGCGCTCTGCTTGTGCTTCAGCCCCAGCGCCATGCCGACCCCAATACTTAACCCCTGTCCCAGCGAACCACCGGAGATCTCCATGCCCGGCGTGTAAGTTGCCATACCGGACATTGGCAGGCGGCTGTCGTCCGAGCCGTAGGTCTCCAGCTCCTCTTCAGGAATGATCCCGGCTTCAATCAGAGCGGCATAACAGGCAATGGCGTAATGACCGTGGGAAAGCAGAAAACGGTCACGGCCTTCCCACTCCGGCTCGTCCGGCTTGAGGTTCATACCGTGGGTAAACGCGGTGGCCAGTACGTCGGCATAGCCCAGCGCCTGCCCGATGTAGCCCTGCCCCTGCACTTCGCCCATGCGCAGCGCATAGCGGCGAATACGCCATGCCGCCGCAGCAACCTGTTGAACTGTGGTATCCGTCATCGTCGAGTCTCCTTAATGGATCAGCATGCCGCCGTTCACGTCGAGCGTGATACCGGTGGAGTAAGACGAAAGGTCGCTGCCAAGGAACAGCGCGGCGCGGGCAATATCCTGCGCGTCGCCGAGGCGGTTAAGCGGAATGCCCGCCAGGATGGCGGTTTTCATCTCATCGCTGAGCTTGCCTGCGGTGATGTCCGTCTGGATAAGGCCGGGTGTAATGCAGTTTACGCGTACGTTATCCGGACCCAGCTCGCGGGCCATCGCTTTCGCCAGGCCCAGAACACCTGCTTTAGCTGCGCTGTAGTGGGGGCCGCCAAAAATACCGCCGCCGCGCTGTGCTGATACCGATGAAATGCAGACAATGCTGCCTGACTTCTGCGCGCGCATGGTGGGGATCACCGCCTGGGACATCAGCAGCGTGCCGCGCAGGCTGACGTCCAGCACCGCGTCGTAATTCTCGCGTTTAATATCCATCAGCTTAATCGGCTGAGTAATACCGGCGTTATTCACCAGAATATCGATGCGCCCGTATTTTCCCAGCACCTGCTCAATGGCGGCGTTGACCTGTAATTCATTGCTGACGTTCGCCGCAAGGCCCAGATGCTCTTCACCCAGATTCGCCGCCGCTGCCCGACTGGCCTCAGCATCTAAATCGATAATCACCACCTTCGCACCCTGCCCGGCATATAATTTAGCCGTGGCAAAACCCAAACCGCGTACAGAAGCCGCGCCGGTAATAACGGCGACTTTATCTTTCAGTAGCATATATTTACTCCACTATGGTAAAAGGAATTTATTTTTTATTTCGGTTCATCCAGCAACATAATCACAAACAGGCCAATCGCTGCACAAACACCGAAATAAATAAAGACAGAGTTAAAACTGCCTGTTTTATCCAGCAGAAAACCCGCCAGCATCGGGGAAACAAATCCGCCGAGATTTCCGCCGCTATTGATAATTGACGCAGCTATCGGATAGGTTTTACTGTCCGCAACGGCCATACCGTAAGCCGTAAAAGCAGGCCAGCCGATATTCAGACAGAGGCCGACAAAAAACAGCCCCACGCAAACCGCAACGGTGCTTTGCGGAATATTCAGCATGATGACCATCATTAACACGGTACTGATGGCGGTAAACATCATGGTCGGTTTACGCCGACGGCCGAGCAGTTTGTCGGATACGTAACCGCCAAAAATCGCCCCGATAAATCCGCCGATGCACGGCATACTGGCGACCAGCCCCATGCTCATAAACGTAAAGCCTTTCTCTTTCACCAGATAGAGCGGGATCCACGTCAACAGGCCATACAGCACGCTGACCATCATGAAATAGGCCAGACAGTCGCCGAGGATATTCTTCGAAGTAAACAGCCCTTTTACCGTGCTCACCGGGGCTAAGTCCCGCACGCGAATCAGGCGGTCAAGGCGCGCAAAGCCCGGTGAAATCACGATGTTTTCCCGTCTGGCGTCCGGCGTCTCCTGACCCACAGTAATGGTCTCCAGTTCGGCTTTAGAGACGAATGCGCTCTCTGATGGTCTGGTGCGCACCAGCAGATACCACAGAACGGCAATGACCAGACCGGGGATCGCGAAGGAGAAGAAGACCCAACGCCAGCCCCAGGTCATGGCGATCCACACCGCCAGCGGCGGCACGAGGATCGGCGCGAACATGGTGGCCGCGATGTAGACGCCGGTGGCGGTGGCCTTCTCCCTGGGTGGAAACCAGTTATTGATGGTGGAGGCCAGCCCGACGGGGCACGGCCCCTCCGTTAACCCCAGCCCCAGACGAATAAACTTCAGCCCAAGAACCGAGGTTGCCGCGCCCATCAGCCAGGTAAACGCCGAGAAGCCGAATATCGACAGCGCCACCATGCCGCGAATACCCTTTTTGGCGATAAAAAAGCCCGCTGGAATTTGGCTCAATGCGTATCCCAAAAAGAACATACTGGCGATGGCACCGGCTTCGAAATTATTAATATGAAACTCATCAATGATAAAGGGCAGTACTGCACCAATATTTGTTCGGTCAGCATAGTTAATGGCATACACAATAAAAATTAATGCCAGCACAACGAAACGGTAATTGGTTTTTTTAGTGTTTATGTAGGGGACAGCATGTTCTATACGAGACATAACTTACCTCATTATTCGAACAACGTGAGTCGTTTTATTTTTACGTTCAAGGTCAATATATCGGCTCATGAATGAAACACCATTCAATAAACCTCATTTATTGCTGAGATAAATTTGATTCGCGATACAGCTCAAAAAAAAAACCTCGGGATAAAATTGCCCTCATATCGTCTCAATGTTATGTTTTTTATCAATAAACATAACAGGAGTAGGCTATGTCCGCGCAGGATCGCCAGACGTTATCACTGCCCTCGCTCAGAAATTTGCAGGCATTCATCGCCGTCGCTAACGCATTGAGCATCCATCAGGCGGCCGAACAGCTCAACGTCACCCCCTCCGCGGTCAGCCATCAGATCGCGTCGCTGGAGTCGTGGATGGGCAAGAAATTATTCATCCGCAGCGGCAAAGGGGTTCAGCTCACCCCAACGGGAGAAAAATATCTGCGGGAGGTCTCGGCGGCGATGAGCGCCATCGGACGCGCCACCGATCAGATCGTCAAAGAGAAAGATAACGCCGTGCTTCGGGTGCACTCCTCGCCCACCTTCGGGTTGTCATGGCTGTTGCGCCGCCTGGGTAAGTTTCGCGCCGAATATCCCGATATCACCATCAATCTCACCTGCTCCTATGAGAATCTGCAATTCGCCAGAGATAATATTGATATTGATATCCGCCACGGTATCCCGGACTGGGATGCTTACCGGGTGATGACCATAAAAAACGACACGCTGGTGGTGCTGGCCTCGCCGGAGTATGCGCAAAAACACCCCATCAGCACACCCACCGATCTGCTGCAACAGTCACTCATCTCGTCCACCAGCACTCTGGTGAACTGGGAAAAATGGTTCGCCTGGCACAATATCGACCGGCCCTGGCTCAACTTCAGCCTCAGCTTTGACCGCTCCTATATGAGCTTTGAAGCGGCGCGCATGGGGCTGGGATTTATCCTTGAGAGCAAAATGATGGCGACAGACCACCTGAAAGATGGCTCACTGGTGCAGGTACTGCCGGATGAGATGGGGATCGCCATTAACGCGCATCATCTGGTAATGCCGCATATGCATGAACGCGCGTGGAAGATCCAGCAGTTCGTTGAGTGGATTGACCGGGAGCTGCGGCTGTCGGGTTATCATCTGTAACGTCGGGTGGCGGCTTCGCCTTACCCGACCTACAAAATCTGCGGCCTGTTGCCCTCACCCCAACCCTCTCCCACCGGGAGAGGGAGAAATGCACATCAACCCACCGTGCCCCAGACAAGGTTCCCCTTATGGAAGGTCGCGGTGCGCGGAGATATGCGCGCCACCGCCTCGGCGGAACAGGAGGCGTCCACCAGCACAAAGCTGGCGTCGTCCTGCGCTTTCGGCCAGACGCGTTCACCTTTGTCGTTCAGCGGCAGTACGTCACCGGTCGCAATACCTAAAGCGCGGGACAGCGTCTGCTCATTAGGGCGGATATAGAGCTGGGCGTAGAGATTCGCTTTTTCCAGCATGTCCCCCAGGCCGTACGGCGACCAGTGGTCGATCACGCTGTCGGTCCCCGTCATCACGAACACGCCCTTCTCACGCAGCTGCTTCAGCGGCATATGCAGTGTGCCAATCGGCACGGTGGAGGCGATGGTCACCTGCTGTGCCGCCATGCGGGTGGCGATCTCATCCACCTGCTGCTCGTTGAGCGTCGCCAGCGCGAAGGCGTGGCTGATGGTCAGCTTGCCCTTCAGCGCTGGCGTTTTCTCCACGGTTTCGACCATGTAATTCACCGCCGCCACGCCCGCCGGGCTGGTTTCGTGCAGGTGAATATCCACCCCTTTGTCGTAATCCAGCGCAATCTGGAACATGGTGTCGAGAGATTTCTCCATCGCCCCGTCAACGTTGGTCGGGTCCAGCCCGCCCACGTAGTGCGCCCCGGCCTGCATCGCCTCGCGCATCAGCTTTTCGGAATTCGACAGCAGCAGGCCGTGCTGTGGAAACGCCACGATCTCGCAGTCAAATCCGGGCTTGCGACGCGCCAGCACCGCCTGCAGGTTCTCGAGATTCTTCAGGCCCGAGACCGGCTCAATATTGCAGTGGCTGCGGGCGAGGGTGGAGCCTTTCGACTGGATCAGATCGATCAGCTTTTCGGCGCGCTCCTGGGTATAAGGCTGGAGTTCGGGGAGCAGCTTCTGCTCAAGGCGGATCATATCCTGAATGGTGGTACCCGCCGGGCGGTTGAGCGAACGCCACGGGCCGCCGTAGAAGGTTTTATCCAGGTGAATGTGCATATCGCGCATCGCCGGGAGCATCAGCTTGCCGCCCGCGTCATAGTGCGGCAGGGTGGCGTCCACGTGATTTTTGTTATCCCGCAGGGCGACAATTTTCCCGTCTTTGATCTCCAGCGTTTTCAGCTCGGTGCGGGTGCTCGTCGCCACGCCGCCGTCGACGTTAAATCCGGCCTCCAGCAGCAAGTTGTCCAGGTAGTAGTGTTTAGCGGTGATGTTCATCGGTTTGCCCGTCTCGCAGGTTGGTTTTGCGGAATCGGCAGCATACGCGACGGAGCCGGTCGCGCCAAACAGCGCGCAGGCGGTGACCATTTTGCCGCTCTGGCTGATAAATTCACGGCGGCTTTTATTTTCACTCATCTTATCTTCCTTCATTAACAATATGGGTACCGGTTTCCCCGCGCAGCGCGGCGGGCAGGCAGTCTGGCGAGGTGATGATCACGCGCTTGCCGCCATGGTGTAAAAATTCCAGCGAGGCGACGATTTTGGGCAGCATGCTGCCCGCCGGGAAATGGCCCTCGTCTTTGTAACGGGTCATCTGCGCCACGCTCACCGTGTCCAGCGCCTGCTGATTCGGCTTGCCAAAGTGGATGCACACTTTTTCGACCCCGGTGGTGATCACCAGTACGTCGGCGCGGATCTCGCGCGCCAGCAGCGCGGTGGAGAGATCTTTATCAATCACCGCGTCAACGCTCTGGTAATCGCCCTGCTCAGTGCGCACCACCGGAATACCGCCGCCGCCCGCGCCAATCACCACAAAGCCTTTTTGCGTCAGGGTCTTGATGGCATCGGCTTCAACAATGCGTAACGGCTGCGGCGACGCCACCACGCGACGATAGCCCCGGCCAGAATCCTCAACAAAGTGCCAGTCCGGATGCGCCTGCTGCAGTTCATCGCGCTGCGCTTCGCTGAAGAATGCGCCGATGGGCTTGGTCGGGTGGCTAAAGCCCGGATCGTTTTTATCCACCTCCACCTGAGTGACAACGGTGACCGCTTTTTGCTCACCGCGCGCAGACAGGCGGTTGTTAAGCGCCTGCTGGATCAGGTAGCCGATACCGCCCTGCGTATCCGCCACGCAGTTGGCCAGCGGCGTGAGCGGCAGTCCCTCCCGCTCGTGGGCAATTTCAGCGCGGCGGAGATCCAGCCCCACCTGGGGGCCATTGCCGTGGGTAAGCACGATGTCATAGTCCGAGGCCAGCATCTCCAGCACCGACTCTGCCACCGCTTTAACCGCCTGCGCCTGATGCTCTACCGACTGGCTGGCGTTGTCTTTGATAATGCTGTTGCCGCCAATGGCGACGACCATAAGCTCTTTCATACGTTTTCCTTCGCAACAGTACCCGGCTCAGCGCTCGCCACTTCCCGGCTGTCGAGAACATGCTTCACCACAAACATGCCGCCCATCATCAGATACGCGGTCACAAACATCAGCGAACTGCCTTCGGCAAAGCCCACCACCGGGGCGTGGATCACGCCAAACAGCGCCAGCAGCGCGCCACCGGCGGCGGCAACGGCCCCGCGCAGCGGTTTGTTGATGATGGCGAAGATGGCGATACACCCCCACAGCATGCTGGCGAGCGGTGCGCCGCTGCCCAGATGCACCAACCCTTCGTAGTAGATCCCTTTACTGTGCAGCACGTCAGTGCCGATTTTCGTCGCGCTGGTGCCCGCCGCGCCCATCACGCTGTTCATCATGGTCAACGCCCAGTTGGCGATCCACGGGAACAGGCAGATGAAAATCACGGGCACCTCCACTTTGGGCGTTTCCCTCACCACCTGGTTGGCGGTGACAACGCCGATAAACACCAGGATCGGCACGATGGCGGTCATCGGAATGATGGCGAGCATAAACGCCCCCAGCCCGAACAGCGGCACGATAAACATGGTCACGCCGGAGGCCAGCGTGTAGCCGATGCTGGCGCCCATCGCTTTCCAGCCCGCATGACCCACATAGACCGTCACCGGGAACGGATTGCCCATCAGGCAGCCGAGCATGGAGGCCAGGCCGTTCGCCAGCATTACCTTGCGGGTCGGGTACTCGTCTCCCGCCGCGTGGGCGCTTTCAATGTTTTCCAGGTCGAAGATGTAGTTCGCCAGCCCCAGCGGCACGGCAGACGCCAGATACGGCAGCGCGTGCGGCAAGCCCTGCAGGAAACCTTCTACATGGACTTCGGGCGGGTTAAAGCCGAAAGAGGACATCGAGGCTTTAATTGCCTCCGGGCTTTGCAGGCCGGAGATCCACGCTAACACCGTGCCAGCAATCAACAACAGCAGACCGGTCGGGATCCTTGCGAAGATCGGTTTTTTGCCAAACCAGTTAATGAAGATCAGCAGCAGCACGATGAACGACACGGTGGGCGCTTCAAACGCCTGCAGCATCGGGTTCATCGCCAGCAGCAGCAGGCCCAGGCCCGACAGACACGAGAGCAGCACGGTTCGCGGGATCATCTTGCGGATGGTCTCCCCCAGGAAAGAGCCGCCCGCCAGAATCATCGCCTCGACAAAGCACCACACCAGACCAATCTGGATGGCAAAATCCGCGTCACCGGTTTGCTGGTAGACCGGCATTAAGACCAGAAAGGTGACGGTAAAAATCGACGGCGCGCTCGGGCCAGACGGTAGCGCAGTCACGTCCGTTCGTCCGGTGGCACGCGCCATTTGCAGGCCAAACCACGCGTAGCAGACGCTCGCCACCAGCACCGCCAGCCCGAAGGCCGGCGCGATGCGTCCATAAACAATCTCCTTCGGGATGCCGACGACAAAAATGAGCAACCCCATCATGGTCAGCAAATTGGTCAGGTTGTTGGTCATCAACCCGAAATATGCCGCCCAGTCACCTCTTTTCCACTCCAGTTTCATGTTTTTCATGGATGCTTGCCTTATAAAAAGTAGCGATCGCGGAAGGTCAACAGCGCCTTTTCAAAACAGCTAAACGGCGGGTGCACAATGCCCGCGCCAATCATGCCAATACCGGCGTCTTTGTGGGCAATGGCGGTGTTAATCACCGGCAGAATGCCGCTGCCCGCGACTTTGGTGATGTCGATGGCGGTTGGAATCCCCATAAACGACAGCAGCGGAATGGTGACGTTCGGGTTTTCACCGAGGGTGATTTCGCGCATCTGGCGGGAGAAGTCGATGGCCTCTTCCACCGTGCCGCCCACCAGCGCGACAATCGCCGGGGCCGTCGCCATCGCAAAGCCGCCGATACCGTAGGTTTCCGTGATGGCGCTATCGCCGATATCCAGCCCGGAGTCTTCCGGCTTGTAACCCGCGAACATCGGGCCAATCACCTGCTGCGCCGGGCCGGTGAACCACTGCCCTGGCAGGCCAGAGACGCGCAGACCAAACTCGTAGCCGTTACGCGCCATGGTGGTGACCACGGTGCTGTACTCAATGCCGTGGGCGGCGTCCAGCGCGGCCTTACACATCGCCATCCACGTCGGGCCGGAGAAGTAGTCGCTGCTGGCGACAAACTCAAATACCTCGCGCTGCTGCGCCACCGGATAGCCCGCCTGGATCAGCCCCGGCGTCAGCGCCTGGATCAGCAGTGTGGTGCCCGCGTTGTTGCGGTTGTGGCATTCGTCACCCATGTGCAGCGCCTGAGCCAGCATCAGGCGCAGATCGATTTCGCCGATAATCTTCATGGCGTCGCGCAGCATCGGGCCAAGCACATCGCGCATCCAGTTCAGACGGTCGATGACGCTCTGGTCGTTGGCGCCCATGCGCAGGATCTTCGCCATCTGCTCGCTGAGGTTGGTGTAGGCGCGGTTGCCGTAGGTTTTATTCTCAACGATATGCATAAACATCGACGCGGAGGTAACGCCCGCCATCGAGCCCACGCAGTCGTGCTCGTGGCACGGCGAGAAGGTGATGTCGCCTGAAGCCGCCAGCCTTGCCGCCTCCTCCAGATCGTTCGCCAGCCCTTCAAACACCAGCGCGCCGGTGACAGCGCCTTTCATCGCGCCACACATATTTTCCCAGCTCACCGGAGGACCGGCATGCAGAATGGTGGTACGGGTCATCCCCGGCACAACGTTAATCGCCTGGTCGTACCCCACCAGCACCGGGTGGGACTGAATGATGCGCTCCAGCGCAATCTTGTTGGCGGCAGCGATCTTCTCTGCCAGCGGCTCCGCGGCCAGCTGGTCGAGCGCTTCGACGATCTGCATATTTCCCTGCCCCGGCGGTGCCCAGTCGAGCTGGGTGACGGGGACGTGCTGTTTTTTAAGATCGTCACTGAACAGCGCAATACCGACGTTAATGACGTTCAGCGGTTGGTTGAATAAGGTGGTCATCAGGCGTTCTCCCCTTTGCAGACAAATTCGCGTGCCAGTAATCCGGTGTTAGTACTGCTGCTGGCCCAGATCACGCCGGCATCGGTCAGAAGCTGGCACTGCTGCGCCAGCGACTGGGGATCCTGGTCGGTGCCCAACACGTAGCCGAGGATCTCCAGCGGACGGTTATCGGCTTTCGCAATCGCCTGCGCCTCTTTAATGGCATCGAGCATCACGCCGACCGGATCCTCATGCGCGCCAAAGCCCAGCACGAAGTCCATCACAATTACGCCCACTTCCGGATCGCGCGCCTCCTGCAGCAGGCGGCTGATGCGGTTGGTCGGGTCGATCATCGGGTGCGGTTTGCCGTTGGTGAAATCGTCATCCCCAAAATCGAGGAAGGTGTGAGCCTGGCTGACGTTAATGTCGCGCAGGCGTTTCGCCGGATCGGGCTGAATGTTGCTGTAGACGTCGTCGTACTTCTCAAGCGCGGCGAACATCGCTTCATCACACAGGGTGCCGCCACAGAACAGACCGCGAATGTATTTCTGCTGCGGAGTGAGACGGGCGCGCACCTCTTCAATCAGGGGCCAGTTGAGCGGATGCAGGTCAAGGGACGCTTTGTTGATACCGGTGAGCAGCACGGCCTTCAGGGCCGCCTCTTTGGTGCCGCGGGCGAACTGCAGACCGTCTTCATCGGCGGGCGGTTCGTTGCGTCCAAGGAAGCAGGCGATGACGGGTTTGCGACAGGCCCGGGCACGCGCCAGCACCTTTTCTGCCACCGCTGGCGCTGGCGGTTTGGAGATCAGCGCGATGACCTGGGTGGCATCGTCGGCCTCCAGCATGTCGATGGCGTCGAGCATCATCAGACCACCGATTTTTTCACTGAGATCGCGCCCGCCGGTGCCAATCAGCTGCGATACCCCGCCGCCAAATTCATGAATGCGCACGCTCAGCTCCTGGCTACCGGTGCCGGACGCCCCGACAATGCCTGTCGACCCGCGGCGTACAGCGTTGGCGAAGCACAGTCCTGCGCCGTTGATGATGGCAGTGCCGCAGTCTGGCCCCATCATCAGCAGCCTTTTCTGGTGCGCCAGCTGCTTGAGCGCCAGCTCATCGTCGAGGGATACGTTATCGGAAAAGAGCATCACGTTGAGATCGTTTTCAAGCGCCTTGCGCGCTTCGCGTGCCGCAAACATGCCGTTTACTGAAATCACCGCCAGGTTACTGTCGGGACGGTGGGCTTTCGCGCTGGCCAGAGTCGCGTAGCGTGCTTCATGGGTGCCCGCGCTCTCTTTTCGGGTGAATAACGCTTCAATCGCCGCCAGGGTTTCATCATTGGCCGCGTCGCCTTTAATGACGATCATCAGATCGCCGTTTTTTGCATCCTCTAATTCCGGCGTTAACAGCCCGAGGTTTTTTAATACGCCTTTGTTCATTTCCGTCGCCATCGCCACAAACGCCTGTTCAACGCCTGGCAATTTATTGGCTTTGGTGGAAACGGACATTAATGAGACGGAGTCAAAATACGTGTTCTTTTTAATCACGATTTTTGTGGGCATTATTTTCTCCTGAATGCGGATAAAAGGGGGCCGCCGTCGTGCAAAATGCACGTCGGAAAAATACGTTTGAAATGGGGGCCAGCCGGAAACAGGCTGGCCGAATAAATTACGCGCCCGCCGCCAGCAGCAGGTCAGCTATCGCGTGGTAGCCTTTTTCCCGCGCCAGTTCGAGCGGGGTTTTACCGTATTTATCGGTCATGTGCGGATTCGCACCGTGGTCCAGCAGCAGCTTCACGATCGCCTGCTGTTTCGGGCCGCCGTCATTCAGGACAATGGCTTCCAGCAGCGGCGTCCAGCCGACGAAGTTGGTGTGATTAACGTTAATATCGGTCTTTTCCAGCAGCTCGCGGACAATTTCCACATGTCCTTTCTCACTGGCGGGCGTAATCCCCACTCCGCCGAAGCGCGTCAGACGGTCCAGATCCGGGTTGGCGGGCAGAACAAGCCGCAGCAGGGTTAAATCATTGGTCAGGCAGCTTATCAGGAAGGGGTTAAAACAGGTCTGGTCCTGTTTATCTATATCCGCACCGGCGTCAATTAATAACGCGACACAGGGGTAATGTTTTTTCAGGCTGGCAATAACAATGGCGGTTCTTTTCTGACGGTTGGTGGCGTTAATATCGACACCTTTCTCAAGGCAGGCTTTTAGCGCGTCGACATTACCCTGCTCTGCCGCCAGTAAAAATTCCGTCACAAGTTCGTTCGCAGACATACAGACTCCCGATGGTGTGTTGCTGATGACCTGAGAATAGCAACAGCCCTTTCAGAAAAGAATCCGCTTAAAAATCATTCATCGACAGGCAATTCATTGTTGAGTTAAATTCAACGGTTCAGCCAAAACGTGCGTCTGTGCAACCTTTTTCTTATGGGTAAGCGTTTTTTCAGGCCATTCACGGCATTTTGCTTATGACCAAAGAAGCCTTGCATAACAAGGCCTGTAGCTAAACATCAGAACTGTGACCGCCGTCAAATGCGTTGTTACGCCGCTGTTAAAATATGTTCAAAACTGATGGTAACCCGGAGCCGTAATATGAATTCCATCTTTACTGAAGAGAATCTGCTGGCCTTCACCACGGCGGCGCGTTTTGGCAGTTTCAGCAAAGCCGCCGCCGAGCTGGGTGTGACCACGTCGGCCATCAGTTACACAATCAAACGTATGGAGACCGGGCTGGACGTGGTGCTGTTTGTGCGTAACACCCGCAGCATCGAGCTGACCGAGTCCGGCTTTTACTTTTACCGCAAGGCTACCGATCTGCTGAACGATTTCTATGCTATCAGGCGTGGGATAGACACCATCTCTCAGGGCATCGAGGCGCGGGTACGCATCTGCATCAATCAGCTTTTGTATACCCCACGTCATACCGCGCGGCTGCTGCAGGTGCTGAAAAAGCAGTTTCCCACTTGCCAGATCACCGTCACCACGGAGGTCTATAACGGCGTCTGGGACTCAATCATCAATAACCAGGCCAATATCGCGATTGGCGCGCCGGATACGCTTCTTGACGGCGGCGGCATTGATTACACGGAGATTGGCGCTATTCGCTGGGTATTCGCCATCGCGCCGGAACACCCGCTGGCGTTTGTCCCGGAACCGATCGCGGAAAGCCAGCTGCGCCTCTACCCGAACATCATGGTGGAGGACACCGCGCATACCATTAATAAGAAGGTCGGCTGGCTGCTGCACGGGCAGGAGGCGATTCTGGTGCCGGATTTTAACACCAAATGCCAGTGTCAGATTCTGGGGGAAGGGATCGGTTTTTTACCGGAATACATGGCCCGGGAGGCCGTAGCGGACGGGCTGCTGGTGACACGACGCATCAATAACCCGCGTCAGGATTCGCGCATGCTGCTTGCCACGCAGCATGCGGCGACCGGCCAGGTTACGCGCTGGATCAAACAGCAGTTCGGCCCGCAGGGCGTACTGACCGGGATCTACAGCGACTTACTGTGGCGTACCTAGTTTCTCGTCTGAACCCAAAACGCGTGGATAAGTCCAGGGAAGTAGCCCAGTATGGTCAGAAGGATATTCAGGATAAACGCCCAGCCCAGTCCCTTGCCAAGCAGTACGCCCAGCGGCGGGAGAATAATCGTAAAAACAACACGCCAAAAACCCATAAAGACTCCGTGCAAGCTAACCAATTGAAAATTATAAAAGAGACATCTCTAAGCGTAGCCAGTTTACGGGTAACTGCCATTCGGCTGGCGCGCTTTTACCTGCCTTTACCCTCTTTACACTGGCTTAAATCCTTCTTTAAATACTCTACTACATAAATCACGACCGTAAGGAAACACCATGTCTCTTCCTCTGATTACGCCACAGCAGGCAAACGCGCTTATTGATGACGGCGCAAAGCTGATTGATATTCGCGATCCTGACGAATATGCCCGCGAGCATATTCCCGTCGCACAGTCCGTGCCACTGGACACCTTACCCGGCGCACTGAACGCCGGGGCGGGTGAAACGGTGATTTTTCACTGCCAGTCCGGGGCCAGAACATCGAACAACGCCGCACGTCTTGCCCAGGCGGCGTCGCCTGCTCAGGCCCTGGTGGTCGAGGGCGGTATTCAGGGCTGGAAACAGGCCGGACTGCCGACCGTAGAAGATAAATCCCAGCCGCTGCCGCTGATGCGTCAGGTGCAAATTGCTGCCGGGCTGCTGATTCTGTGCGGCGTGGTGCTGGGCTATACGCTCTCCAGCGGCTTCTTCCTGCTGAGCGGTTTTGTCGGGGCCGGGCTTCTGTTTGCTGGCCTGACCGGATTTTGCGGCATGGCAAGACTGCTCAAGGTGATGCCGTGGAACAGACATACCTCATAAGCAGTAATCGATGAACCCTGCTGTACCCGGCGTGTGACGTGGGCTACAGTGAAGATCGCTAAAACGATGAGGAGGTTCTATGTTTTCTGTCGGTGATTATGTGCAACCGCGTCAGGGCGGCCCGAAACTGAAAGTGCTCGAAGTGAATGGGGATAGCATTGTGGCCGTTCAGGCCAGCAATGAGCAGGGCGAGAAATATACCCTGAAAGCAGCGGATGTTGCGCTGTACACCGAAGACGGTGATTTTGGCGTCTGCTAAACAGACAACCGGGCGGAGTCTTCCGCCCGGCTCACGCATTAGATCAGAAAATCATCCAGTGATTTGCCGTTTTCCAGCGCATTGGCAATAGGCTTCGGCGTGCGGCCCTGACCGGTCCACGTTTTCTCTTCACCGTTCTGGTCAATAAAGCGATATTTTGCTTCACGCGGCTTACGTTTTTTCGCCGATTTACCCGCATGCGCCAGCTCTACACCCAGCAGATCGGACGGTGAAATACCATCGGCTTTCATCCGTTCCAGCAGAGCATTAATTTTTTCCTGCTGCTCAGCGCGCTGTTGCTCTAATTCCGCCTGCTCACTACGTTTCTCTTCAGCAACGACCCTGACTTTTTCCAGCATTTCCTCAAGAACGTCCAGGGATAATTCACGCGCCATGGCGCGCAGAGTTCGGATATTATTAAGATTCTGTAACGTCAAAGACATATTATTTGAAAACCTTTTTTGTGGTGAGTCGTAAAATCAAAGCGAAGAATAATTCATTTCAAACATAATATCCACCCATCGACGCTTTTTGTCATTATTGTAAATATTTTTAAAGACACAGCTTATATTATCCGGATATCGCGTTATCGCGCTGCTTTTTATAAACATTCATAACAACATAAACGGTCGGTTTTAAGTCAAATCACAGGAGGGTACGCTGCGCGCTGCGTGTCGCACGGTCGCC
The DNA here is from genome assembly GCF_057320385.1 of Enterobacter cloacae complex sp. 394F7. Lineage (NCBI taxonomy): Bacteria > Pseudomonadati > Pseudomonadota > Gammaproteobacteria > Enterobacterales > Enterobacteriaceae > Enterobacter > Enterobacter cloacae complex sp. 394F7. The sequence goes on from NZ_JBXWCS010000010.1 coordinate 120,048, forward strand.
GCCCACGCATTGCAAGCAACTTGTTGATTTTGCGCATCAAAAAACAGGACGAGAAAGAAAATAACGAAGCGAGCAAAAAACCATCATCTTTAGAGGATTTTGTGGAAAAAACGCGAATAAATAAAAATTTAACACTAGTTGTTAGTTTAAAGCCAGAAGGATACGCTATACACGTCAACCAAACCAACCCAAATCACTAAGATCATTACTTTTGTGCGTCTCAAGGAGCTCAGCCATGTTCTCACCGCAATCTCGCCTGCGCCACGCGGTAGCGGATACTTTCGCGATGGTTGTCTACTGTTCCGTCGTGAACATGCTGATTGAAATATTCCTCTCCGGAATGACCTTCGAGCAGTCACTTTCTTCGCGTCTGGTAGCGATCCCGGTGAACATTATTATCGCCTGGCCTTACGGCTTATACCGTGATGCCGTGATGCGCTTCGCCCGCCGCATCAGCCCGTCTGGCTGGATGAAAAACCTGGCAGATGTGCTGGCCTATGTGACGTTTCAGTCGCCTGTGTATGTGGCGATCCTGTTGACGGTGGGGGCAGACTGGCATCAGATTGCCGCAGCAGTGAGCTCAAATATCGTGATTTCGATGTTGATGGGCGCGGTGTATGGCTATTTCCTCGACTACTGTCGCCGCCTGTTCAGGGTCAGCCAGTACAGCCAGGCAAAAGCCTGATATGAAGCGACTGGCATATGCCAGTCGCAGTATTATTGTGCGTCGCCAAACAGTCCCTTCAGAAACCGCTCCAGCGCCATACGCGAGCTAAAACCATGCGGAATACCATAATGCTCGTGCGTCTCGCCGCCTAAATAGAGCGGAAATTGCTGGTAGTGATCGCAGGTTTTAATATCCGAGGCAGGCTCAGCAAATGACAGACTTCTGTCTTTCAGCGTCGGGTGAATAATAAGAGCGGTACGCCCCATTCTGGCTTCACGATTCACGTAAACATAATTCTCGCCACGGCGATAGCCATACGCTTTTGGCGTCACTTCATCCATGGTGAATCCCGCTTTTTCAAGAACGCGCGCCACCTCATCCGGTCGTAAATACATATCTTTTCCTCGTTATCTTTTCCTGCCCGGCAACCTTACAGTATTCAGCATTAGCAGGGCTTTCAGAATATTCCATAAACGGCCTGATGAGTCGTGACTCGCTTCAGATATTAAATTTCTGAACTAAACTAAACCGGAAGACAAAATTATGGAGGATCGTATGTTTAACAGACCGAACCGAAACGATATTAACGACGACGCTCAGGATATTCGTAATGATGTCAGCAAATTAGCGGACACGCTGGAAGAGGTGCTGAAATCCTGGGGCTCCGATGCGAAGGACGATGCGGAGGCCGCAAAACGTAAGGCTCAGTCTCTGCTGCGTGAAACCCGTGCCCGTATGCATGGCCGTTCACGCGCCACCCAGGCTGCCTGCGACATGGCGAGTTGCGCCACCACCTTCGTTCGTGAAAAACCGCTGTGTACCCTGGGTACGGTCGCGGCGGTGGGTATTTTTGTTGGCGCCCTGCTTAGCCTGCGTAAGTAAGCACGCGTTATCAGCCCCGGTTGCCTCTGGCGCCGGGGCTTTTCATTGCCTGAAAGCCTGAAAAACCCGTGTAGCCTGCCCTGCCCCGCTGTGCTCATCATTGGGGCGCCATCAATCTGAATTTCCCATATCTTGTATGGTTGAAAATTAGCACAACTACATCTAGTATTCCCTTTAGCAAGACACACACAACCTGACGCGATGCTTCGCGCCGTTCTCTCATTTTAAATGGAAATACGAATCATGAGCATTATTATTTACACTCGTAACGATTGTGTTCAGTGCCACGCGACCAAACGCGCTATGGAAAGCCGCGGGGTGGACTTTGAGATGGTGAATATCGATCTGGTGCCCGAGGCTGCCGATACTCTGCGTGCCCAGGGATTTCGCCAGCTGCCAGTGGTGGTGGCCGGGGAAACCAGCTGGTCTGGCTTTCGCCCGGACATGATTAACCGCCTCGCCGCGCAGGCCGCAAGGGCATGAGCGGGCTGGTCTACTTCTCCAGCAGCTCGGAAAACACGCTCCGCTTTATTGAGCGCGTCGGGCTGCCTGCGGTGCGCATTCCGCTCAACGAGCGGGAGCGTATTCAGGTAGACGACCCTTACATTCTGGTGGTTCCCAGCTATGGCGGCGGCGGTACGGCAGGTGCGGTACCGCGTCAGGTGATCCGCTTTCTCAACGATCCCCATAACCGCGCGCTTATTCGCGGCGTGATTGCGGCGGGCAATCGTAATTTCGGCGACGCCTTTGGTCGCGCCGGGGATGTCATCTCTCAAAAATGCGGCGTGCCGTATCTCTATCGCTTTGAACTGATGGGGACACAGCAGGACGTAGAGAACGTGCGTAAAGGAGTGAACGAATTTTGGCAACGACAACCGCAGAACGCGTAATGCAGGCGACACCGGACTACCACGCCTTAAACGCGATGCTTAACCTCTACGATCGCGAGGGGCGCATCCAGTTTGGTAAAGATCATGACGCCGTGGACGCCTTTTTTGCCGCCCACGTCCGTCCAAACAGCGTGACGTTCGCCAGCCAGGATGAGCGTCTCGACTACCTGGTCAACGAAGGGTATTACGAAGAACGCGTGCTCTCCCGTTACGACCGCGCCTTTGTGGTCAGGTTATTTGAGCGGGCTCACGCCAGCGGTTTTCGGTTCCAGACGTTTCTGGGCGCCTGGAAGTATTACTCCAGCTACACCCTGAAAACCTTTGACGGCAAACGCTACCTTGAAAGCTTTGAGGATCGCGTGGTGATGGTGGCGCTGACCCTGGCCCAGGGCGATGAAGCCCTGGCTGAACAGCTGATGGAAGAGATCCTCTCCGGACGCTTCCAGCCAGCCACTCCGACCTTCCTTAACTGCGGCAAGGCCCAGCGCGGCGAGCTGGTCTCCTGTTTCCTGCTGCGTATAGAAGACAATATGGAGTCGATTGGCCGCGCGGTGAATTCGGCGCTGCAGCTGTCCAAACGCGGCGGCGGCGTGGCGTTTTTACTGTCTAACCTGCGTGAAGCGGGTGCGCCAATTAAGCGCATTGAGAACCAGTCATCCGGCGTGATCCCGGTAATGAAGATGCTGGAAGATGCCTTCTCCTACGCCAACCAGCTTGGCGCGCGTCAGGGGGCCGGGGCAGTCTACCTGCACGCCCACCACCCGGACATTCTGCGTTTTCTGGATACCAAACGCGAAAACGCCGACGAAAAAATCCGTATCAAAACCCTGTCGCTCGGCGTGGTGATCCCGGATATCACCTTTAAGCTCGCCAAAGAGAATGCCGACATGGCGCTGTTCTCGCCGTATGACATCGAGCGAATTTACGGCAAAGCGTTTGGTGACGTGGCGATAAGCGAGCTTTACGACGAGCTGGTTGCCGACGATCGCATTCGCAAAAAATACATCAACGCCCGCGATTTCTTCCAGCGGCTTGCCGAAATTCAGTTTGAGTCCGGCTACCCGTATATCATGTATGAAGACACGGTAAACCGTGCGAACCCGATTGCCGGGCGCATCAACATGAGCAACCTCTGTTCGGAGATTTTGCAGGTCAACAGCGCGTCCACTTATGACGAGAATCTGGACTACGCCGACATCGGCAAAGATATCTCCTGCAACCTCGGGTCGCTGAATATTGCCCACACCATGGATTCCCCCGATTTTGGCCGTACGGTCGACACGGCAGTTCGCGGCCTGACGGCAGTATCAGACATGAGTCATATCCGCAGCGTGCCGTCCATTGAGGCAGGCAACGCCGCGTCGCACGCCATTGGTCTGGGGCAGATGAACCTGCACGGCTATCTGGCGCGGGAAGGCATCGCCTACGGCAGCCCGGAAGGGCTGGATTTCACCAACCTCTATTTTTACACCATCACCTGGCATGCGCTGCACACCTCAATGATGCTGGCGCGCGAGCGCAACCAGCGCTTCGCGGGCTTTGAGCAGTCGCGCTATGCCAGCGGGGAATATTTCAGTCAGTACCTGGAGGGCGACTGGCAGCCGAAAACGGAGAAAGTGCGCGCGTTATTTGCCCGCGCCGGGATCGTTCTGCCCACGCGCGAAATGTGGCAGCAGCTGCGTGACGATGTGATGCGCCACGGCATCTATAACCAGAACCTGCAGGCGGTGCCGCCCACCGGCTCTATCTCCTATATCAATCACGCCACGTCGAGCATTCACCCGATTGTGTCGAAAATTGAGATCCGCAAGGAGGGCAAAACCGGGCGCGTCTACTACCCCGCCCCGTTTATGACCAATGAGAACCTGGCGCTGTATCAGGACGCGTATGAAATTGGCCCGGAAAAAATCATCGATACCTACGCCGAAGCAACCCGGCACGTGGATCAGGGCCTGTCGCTGACGCTCTTCTTCCCGGACACGGCCACCACGCGGGATATCAACAAAGCACAGATTTATGCCTGGAAGAAAGGCATTAAAACGCTCTATTACATTCGCCTGCGCCAGCTTGCGCTGGAAGGCACCGAAATCGAAGGCTGCGTGTCCTGCGCGCTGTAAGGAGAAAGGATGAAACTGTCACGCGTGAGTGCGATTAACTGGAACCACATTCAGGATGATAAGGACCTGGAGGTGTGGAACCGCCTGACCAGCAACTTCTGGCTGCCGGAAAAAGTGCCGCTTTCTAACGATATTCCGGCCTGGCAAACCCTGAGTCATGCCGAGCAGCAGCTGACAATCCGCGTCTTTACCGGTCTGACGCTGCTGGACACCATCCAGAATACCCTTGGCGCCCCCGCGCTGATGGCCGATGCGCTGACGCCGCACGAAGAGGCGGTGATGTCGAACATCAGTTTTATGGAAGCGGTGCACGCCCGCTCCTACAGTTCGATCTTCTCGACGATGTGCCAGACCAAAGATGTGGATGCGGCCTACAGCTGGAGTGAAGAGAGCGAGTCACTGCAGCGCAAGGCCAACCTGGTGCTGGATTATTATCAGGCCGATGAGCCGCTGAAGAAGAAAATCGCCAGCGTGTTTCTGGAATCATTCCTCTTCTACTCTGGCTTCTGGCTGCCGATGTACTGGTCGAGCCGCGGCAAACTCACCAACACCGCCGATCTCATTCGCCTCATTATCCGGGATGAAGCGGTGCACGGGTATTACATCGGCTATAAGTACCAGAAAGGGCTGGAGAAAGTCAGTGATGCCAGACGCGAGGAGCTAAAAGGATTTGCCCTTGATTTGCTGATGGATCTCTATGATAACGAACTGAGCTATACCGAAGAGCTCTACGCCGGAACCGGCTGGGAAGAGGAGGTAAAAGCCTTCCTCTGTTACAACGCCAATAAGGCGCTGATGAACCTCGGCTACGAGGCGTTGTTCCCGCCGGAAATGGCCGACGTGAACCCGGCAATTCTGGCGGCGCTCTCCCCCAACGCTGATGAAAACCACGACTTCTTTTCCGGGTCCGGCTCATCGTATGTGATGGGTAAAGCGGTGGAAACAGAAGATGAGGACTGGGATTTTTAATGAGCGCCTTAACGTTCATTAATTAAATATAAATATTCCAATTTCCTTCCGGATATTTCACCTTCAGCTACACTGTCATCTCCACGACATATTCGCCTGAATCACTCCGATCCAGGCGAATTCTCCCGATGGCGCAGCAAAAAATTCACAAAAATTCAGATCGCGCTCAGCCCTTTACTCATGGGAAATTCAGCCGTTTCGCTTACTGCAAAATTCAACCCATAAGCAAACCCAGGGTTGCCTCAGAATCTGAGTATGTTAGGGTTATGCCCGTTAACAATTTACCATGGTAATCATATCGACATAAACAAATAACAGGACACTCTCTATTGCATGGCAATTAAATTAGAAGTGAAGAATCTTTATAAAATATTTGGCGAGCATCCGCAGCGCGCATTCAAATATATTGAAAAAGGCCTTTCGAAAGAGCAAATTCTGGAAAAAACCGGGCTATCGCTTGGCGTTAAAGACGCCAGTCTGGCCATTGAAGAAGGCGAGATTTTTGTCATCATGGGGTTATCCGGTTCGGGTAAATCCACTATGGTTCGCCTTCTCAATCGCCTGATTGAACCCACCCGTGGGCAGGTCCTGATTGATGGTGTAGACATTGCCCAAATATCAGATGCCGAACTCCGCGAGGTGCGCAGAAAAAAAATTGCGATGGTCTTCCAGTCGTTCGCCCTGATGCCGCATATGACGGTACTGGATAATACCGCCTTTGGTATGGAATTAGCGGGCGTTGCCGCCAGCGAACGTCAGGAAAAAGCACTTGATGCATTGCGCCAGGTGGGGCTTGAAAATTATGCCCATGCGTATCCGGATGAGCTTTCCGGCGGCATGCGTCAGCGTGTAGGTTTAGCCCGCGCATTAGCCATTAATCCCGATATTTTATTAATGGATGAAGCCTTCTCGGCGCTTGATCCCTTAATTCGCACCGAGATGCAGGATGAGCTGGTAAAATTACAGGCCAGACATCAGCGAACGATTGTTTTTATTTCTCACGATCTCGATGAAGCCATGCGTATTGGCGACCGCATTGCCATTATGCAAAATGGCAAAGTGGTGCAGGTCGGTACACCGGATGAAATTCTGAATAATCCGGCAAATGATTATGTGCGGACCTTCTTCCGCGGCGTGGATATTAGCCAGGTGTTTAGCGCCAAAGATATTGCCCGTCGTACCCCGAACGGCATTATTCGTAAAACGCCAGGTTTCGGTCCGCGCTCTGCCCTTAAGCTTCTGCAGGACGAAGACCGTGAATACGGTTATCTGGTTGAACGCGGCAATAAATTTGTCGGCGTTGTCTCCATCGATTCTCTCAAAACCGCGCTCAGCGAAAACCAGGGAATTGATGCGGCGTTAATTGACGCTCCGCTCGCCGTGGATGCCGAAACGCCGCTCAGCGAGTTGCTCTCTCACGTCGGCCAGGCACCCTGTGCCGTGCCGGTTATTGGAGAAGAACAACAGTACGTCGGCATCATCTCAAAACGGATGTTGCTGCAGGCTTTAGATCGCGAGGGGGCAAACCATGGCTGATCAATCTAACCCGTGGGGCACCACAGAGGCAGCAGACAGCGCTGCGCAATCTGCCGATGCGTGGGGTTCCACGCCAGCACCGGCCGATGGCGGTGGCGCGGCAGACTGGCTCAATAATGCGCCAGCACCGGCACCAGAACATTTCAATATTATGGATCCGTTCCACAAAACGCTGATCCCCCTGGACAGCTGGGTAACGGAGGGGATCGACTGGGTGGTTACCCATTTCCGTCCCGTCTTCCAGGGGATCCGCGTTCCGGTGGATTACATCCTCAACGGCTTCCAGCAGCTGATGCTGGGCATGCCCGCGCCGGTGGCGATTGTGCTGTTCTCGCTGATCGCCTGGCAGTTTGGTAGCGCAGGCATGGGGATCGCCACGCTGATCTCGTTGATTGCGATTGGTGCCATTGGCGCGTGGTCGCAGGCGATGATCACCCTGGCACTGGTGCTGACCGCCCTGCTCTTCTGCATTGTCATCGGTTTGCCTACGGGGATCTGGCTGGCGCGCAGTCCACGGGCGGCGAAGATCGTTCGTCCGCTGCTGGATGCGATGCAAACCACGCCAGCGTTCGTTTATCTGGTGCCCATCGTGATGCTGTTCGGTATCGGCAACGTGCCGGGCGTGGTGGTGACCATTATCTTTGCCCTGCCGCCGATTATTCGTCTGACAATACTCGGGATTAACCAGGTGCCTGCGGATCTGATTGAGGCCTCCCGTTCGTTCGGTGCCAGCCCGCGGCAGATGCTGTTTAAAGTTCAGCTCCCGCTGGCAATGCCTACCATCATGGCGGGGGTTAACCAGACGCTGATGCTGGCGCTCTCGATGGTGGTGATCGCCTCGATGATTGCCGTTGGCGGGCTGGGTCAAATGGTACTGCGCGGTATTGGCCGCCTCGATATGGGGCTGGCGACCGTCGGCGGCGTGGGCATTGTGATCCTCGCCATTATCCTTGACCGCCTGACCCAGGCTGTCGGTCGTGATTCACGCAGTCGCGGCAACCGTCGCTGGTATACCACCGGCCCTGTCGGGTTACTCACCCGCCCATTCAGAAAATAAGGAACAACGATGCGACATAAGGTACTTTTTGCCACAGCGTTTGCCACCCTTGTCTCCACCAGCGCATTCGCCGCGGACCTGCCGGGTAAAGGCATTACCGTGCAGCCGGTGCAGAGCACCATTTCGGAAGAGAGCTTCCAGACGCTTATCGTCAGCCGCGCGCTGGAGAAGCTGGGTTATACGGTCAATACGCCGAGCGAAGTGGATTACAACGTCGGCTACACCTCGATTGCCTCCGGTGATGCGACCTTCACTGCCGTCAACTGGCAGCCGCTGCACGACGATATGTACGCCGCGGCTGGCGGTGATAAGAAGTTCTACCGTGAAGGCACCTTCGTGACCGGTGCGGCGCAGGGTTATCTGATCGACAAGAAAACCGCCGACCAGTACCACATCACCAATATTGAGCAGCTGAAAGATCCGAAGATCGCCAAACTGTTCGACACTAACGGCGACGGCAAAGCCGATATGATGGGCTGCTCGCCGGGCTGGGGTTGTGAAGCGGTGATTAACCACCAGAACAAAGCGTACGGTCTGGCGAAAACCGTCGACGTGAGCCACGGCAACTACTCAGCGATGATGGCCGACACCATCGCCCGCTTTAAAGAGGGCAAACCGGTGATTTATTACACCTGGACCCCGTACTGGGTGAGCGACGTGCTAAAGCCGGGTAAAGATGTGGTGTGGCTGCAGGTACCGTTCTCCTCCCTGCCGGGCGAGCAGAAAGATATCGACACCAAACTGCCGAACGGCATGAACTACGGCTTCCCGGTGAATACGATGCATATCGTCGCCAACAAAGCCTGGGCGGAGAAAAACCCTGCCGCGGCCAAACTGTTCTCGGTAATGAAGCTGCCGCTGGCGGACATCAACGCCCAGAATGCGATGATGCACGCGGGCAAATCGTCTGAGGCGGATGTGAAGGGCCACGTTGACGGCTGGATTAAAGCCCACCAGCAGCAGTTTGATGGCTGGGTGAAGGAAGCGCTTGAGGCGCAGAAGTAAGTTTTTCCCCTCACCCCGGCCCTCTTAATCGTTCCCTCTCCCACAGGGAGAGGGTTAGGATGAGGGCACCAGACCGCACCATCCCCTAAACCGCACAATCCATCACCCAACAATCCCCCATCCTTCACAATCATTGGTTATTATTGTTTCCGGAAAAATAATCACTTAACTAATGATTTCTGAAACCCATGACAAAAACATCTCAGGGGCTTAGCCCCGCGCTTATTCTTTTAATGTCCGTGGCAACGGGTCTGGCGGTCGCCAGTAACTACTACGCTCAACCTCTGCTCGATACCATCGCCCGGGCGTTTAACCTTTCTGCCAGCTCGGCAGGCTTTATTGTCACCGCCGCGCAGCTCGGCTATGCCGCCGGACTGCTGTTCCTGGTGCCGCTCGGCGATATGTTTGAGCGCCGGATGCTGATTGTCTCCATGAGCCTGCTGGCCGCAGGCGGCATGCTGATCACCGCCAGCAGCCACTCTTTAACAATGATGATTATCGGCACCGCGCTGACGGGTCTGTTCTCCGTGGTGGCGCAAATTCTGGTTCCACTGGCCGCCACCCTCGCCGCACCGGAAAAGCGCGGCAAAGTGGTGGGCACTATCATGAGCGGCCTGCTGCTGGGGATACTGCTGGCACGTACCGTAGCAGGTCTGCTGGCCAGCCTTGGCGGCTGGCGTACCGTCTACTGGGTGGCAAGCGTGCTGATGGTGGTGATGGCGCTCGCGCTCTGGCGCGGCTTGCCGAAGGTGAAGCAGGAAAATCACCTGAACTATCCTCAGCTTCTGGCCTCCGTGTTCAGCCTCTTTACCCGGGATAAACTCCTGCGCACCCGTGCGCTGCTGGGATGTTTCACCTTCGCCAACTTCAGCATTCTATGGACGTCGATGGCCTTTCTGCTGGCTGCACCGCCATTTAACTATTCCGAAGGGGTGATTGGTCTGTTTGGTCTGGCTGGTGCGGCGGGGGCGCTCGGCGCGCGTCCGGCAGGCGGGCTGGCCGATAAGGGCAAATCTCACATGACCACCAGCGCGGGACTGGTGCTGCTTCTGCTCTCCTGGGCGGCCATCTGGTACGGTCATACCTCCGTGCTGGCGCTGATCGTCGGCATTCTGGTGCTCGACCTCACCGTACAGGGCGTGCATATCACTAACCAGACCGTGATTTACCGCGTGAAGCCAGACGCGCGAAACCGTCTTACTGCCGGGTACATGACCAGCTACTTCATTGGTGGTGCTGCGGGCTCGTTAATTTCCGCCTCGGCGTGGCAGCATGGCGGGTGGACAGGCGTGTGCGCGACAGGAGCCGTTGTCGCCGCGCTAAACCTGGTAGTATGGTGGCGCGGATACCATCGCCAGGAAGCCATTCACTAAGTTTTACATAGCTTTGGGCCTCTTAGGGTGTAAAGGGGCCCCTCACTCTGTTAATGTAAACGTAATCATTTATCCCAGAAATTTTAATGTGGGTGACATATTTTCAAACGGCATGAATAGTTCAGACCCCTGTCCTCACATCCTCTCTTCCGCGGGTTCATCCCTCTCTCTTTCTGTGCTCACCGGGTCACGGACTCACCCGGCGCTTTCTGATAGTGACATTAGTTTGGCGGATTTAACCGCACAAATAATTCATTTACATTATTTGTCACTGTCGTTACTATATCGGCTGTAATTAATGAGGTTATGCCCAAATGGATAGTTCGTTTACGCCCATTGAACAAATGCTTAAATTCCGCGCCAGTCGTCATGAGGACTTCCCGTATCAGGAAATCCTGCTGACCCGCCTGTGCATGCACATGCAGGGGAAACTGCTGGATAATCGTAATAAGATGCTGAAAGCTCAGGGGATTAACGAGACGTTATTTATGGCGTTGATTACGCTGGAGTCTCAGGAAAACCACAGTATTCAGCCGTCTGAGCTGAGCTGCGCGCTGGGTTCGTCCCGTACGAACGCCACCCGTATCGCTGATGAGCTGGAAAAGCGCGGCTGGATTGAACGCCGTGAAAGCGATAACGACCGCCGTTGCCTGCATCTGCAACTGACCGACAAAGGTCACCAATTCCTGCGTGAGGTGCTGCCACCTCAGCACAACTGCCTGCACAAACTCTGGTCTGTCCTCAGCACAAGCGAGCGCGACCAGCTTGAGCACATCACTCGCAAGCTGCTCACCCGTCTGGATCAGATGGATGAAGATGGCGCCATCCTTGAGGCGCTGCGCTAACGCGACGACACGCTCGAACATCCAGATTTAATAAAAGAAAACTGACAGGCCAGCACGTTACACTGCTGGCCTTTCTGACAACAGGTCGGCTCAGCCGATGTGAAAATAAGAAGATCGTGGAGAACAACAATGAGCGCAAATGCGGAGAACACAACCCCGCAGCAACCGGCCAACAAGAAAGGCAAACGTAAGAGCGCCCTTCTTCTGTTGACCTTGCTCTTTATCATTATTGCCGTGGCATATGGGATCTATTGGTTTTTAGTATTGCGTCATGCAGAAGAGACAGACGACGCATACGTGGCAGGGAATCAGGTACAAATTATGGCGCAGGTGTCGGGCAGCGTGACGAAAGTCTGGGCTGACAATACCGACTTTGTGCAAAAAGGGGATGTGCTGGTCACGCTGGATCCGACCGACGCTCAACAGGCGTTTGAAAAAGCACAGACCGCGCTGGCCTCCAGCGTGCGTCAGACCCGTCAGCTGATGATCAACAGCAAGCAGCTGCAGGCCAACATCGACGTGCAGAAAACCGCACTCGCCCAGGCACAGAGCGATTTGAACCGTCGCGTGCCGCTCGGTACTGCCAATCTGATTGGCCGTGAAGAGCTGCAGCACGCCCGCGATGCCGTTGCCAGCGCCCAGGCGCAGCTGGATGTGGCTATTCAGCAGTACAACGCTAACCAGGCGATGATTCTCGGTACCAGCCTTGAAAACCAGCCTGCGGTACAACAGGCGGCGACCGAAGTGCGTAACGCATGGCTTGCCCTGCAGCGTACCAAAATCGTCAGCCCGATGACCGGCTACGTCTCCCGTCGTTCCGTACAGCCAGGCGCGCAGATCAGCCCAACCACGCCGCTGATGGCGGTCGTGCCGGCGGACAATCTGTGGGTTGATGCGAACTTCAAAGAGACGCAGCTTGCCCATATGCGTATCGGCCAGACCGCAACTGTTATCAGCGACATTTACGGTGACGACGTGAAGTACACCGGTAAAGTAGTGGGTCTGGATATGGGTACCGGCAGCGCCTTCTCGCTGCTGCCTGCGCAAAACGCCACCGGTAACTGGATCAAAGTGGTGCAGCGTCTGCCTGTGCGTATCGAGCTTGATCCTAAACAGCTGGCAGACCATCCGCTGCGTATTGGCCTCTCCACGCTGGTGACGGTGGATACCGCTAACCGCGACGGCCAGATTCTGGCAAGCCAGGTACGTAGCACCCCGGCTTATGAAAGTAACGCCCGTGAAATTAGCCTCGATCCGGTCAACAAGCTGATCGATGACATCGTGAAGGCAAACGCCGGTTAATCCGAAGGTGAGCGTTATGCAACAGCAAAAGCCGCAAAAACCGCTGGAAGGCGCGCAGCTGGTCATTATGACCATTGCGCTGTCGCTGGCGACATTCATGCAGGTGCTGGACTCCACCATCGCAAACGTGGCGATCCCGACGATCGCCGGGAACCTTGGCTCATCATTGAGCCAGGGAACCTGGGTCATTACCTCGTTCGGGGTGGCAAACGCCATCTCCATTCCGATTACCGGCTGGCTGGCGAAGCGCGTCGGTGAGGTGAAGTTGTTCCTGTGGTCAACAGTGGCGTTTGTGCTGGCCTCCTGGGCGTGCGGGATGTCCAGCAGCCTGACGATGCTGATTTTCTTCCGCGTCATCCAGGGGATTGTCGCCGGGCCGCTGATCCCCCTTTCGCAAAGTTTGCTGCTGAGTAACTACCCGCCTGCAAAACGCTCCGTCGCGCTGGCGCTGTGGTCAATGACCGTGATCGTCGCGCCTATCTGCGGACCGATTCTCGGCGGGTACATCAGCGATAACTACCACTGGGGTTGGATCTTCTTCATCAACGTTCCGATTGGAGCGGTTGTGGTTCTGATGACGCTGCAATCCTTGCGCGGTCGTGAGACCCGTACCGAACAGCGGCGAATCGACAGCATTGGTCTGGCGCTGCTGATCCTCGGTATCGGCAGTCTGCAGATAATGCTCGACCGGGGTAAGGAGCTGGACTGGTTCAACTCGCAGGAGATCATCATCCTGACCATTGTCGCGGTGGTGTCGCTGAGCTTCCTGATTGTCTGGGAGCTGACGGACGACAACCCGATAGTCGATCTCTCGCTGTTTAAGTCGCGAAATTTCACCATCGGCTGTCTGTGTATCAGCCTCGCCTATATGCTCTACTTCGGCGCGATTGTTCTGCTGCCGCAGCTGCTGCAGGAGGTGTATGGCTATACCGCGACCTGGGCGGGTCTGGCCTCTGCGCCTGTTGGGGTGATCCCGGTGCTGCTGTCGCCAATCATTGGCCGCTTTGCCCATAAGCTCGACATGCGCAGGCTGGTGACTTTCAGCTTCATTATGTATGCGGTGTGCTTCTACTGGCGTGCGTATACCTTTGAACCGGGGATGGACTTTGGCGCCTCTGCGTGGCCGCAGTTTATTCAGGGCTTCGCGGTAGCGTGCTTCTTTATGCCGCTGACCACCATCACGCTGTCTGGCTTACCGCCTGAGCGTCTGGCGGCCGCGTCGAGCCTGTCGAACTTTACCCGTACATTAGCGGGCTCCATCGGGACATCGATCACCACCACGCTGTGGACAAACCGGGAATCGATGCACCATGCGCAGCTGACCGAAGCGGTAAATCCGTACAACCCGAATGCGCAGCAGATGTATAGCCAGCTTCAGGGGATGGGCATGACGGAACAGCAGGCGTCCGGTTGGATTGCCCAGCAGATCACCAACCAGGGGCTGATTATCTCGGCTAACGAGATTTTCTGGATATCCGCGGGGATCTTCATCGTCCTGCTGGGGCTGGTGTGGTTTGCCAGACCGCCGTTTGGTGCCGGCGGTGGAGGGGGTGGCGCGCACTAGTCCTCTGCGTGAAATGCCCGATGGCGCTTCGCTTACCGGGCCTACGATATGTGCACATCCGGCAAAACCCGCGCTGTTGTCCAAAACGCGACAGCAATTGTCACATCCGATAAAGCAGCGCTCCTGAAATCGATTCACGATAGTGAAAAGACAACAGGAGCGCATCATGCTGAACACACCCGCCGACAAGTACCAGCCTTATCCCGTTATTTCTCTTCCCGACCGTCGCTGGCCTGAGCAACGCATCACCCATGCCCCGCGCTGGCTCTCAACCGATTTACGCGATGGCAACCAGGCCCTGGCCGAACCCATGGACAGCACGCGCAAGCTGCAGTTCTGGGATCTGCTGTTAAGCTGCGGGTTTAAAGAGATTGAAGTTGCCTTTCCTTCTGCCTCGCAGACGGATTTCAACTTTGTTCGCCAGTTGATTGAAGAGAATCGCATCCCGGATGACGTCACAATTCAGGTATTAACCCAGGCACGAGAAGACCTGATCGTCCGCACCTTTGAATCGTTACGTGGCGCGAAACAGGCCACCGTCCATCTGTATAACGCCACCGCCCCGCTGTTTCGCCGCCTGGTGTTCGGCCTGGAGAAAGCGCAAATCGTTGAGCTGGCAACACGCTCCACGCGGCTTATCCGCACGCTGTGCGAAGAGAACCCGGAGACGCGCTGGCAGTACGAATACTCCCCGGAGACCTTCTGCTTTACCGAGCCGGAGTTTGCGCTGGAGATTTGTGAAGCGGTGGCGGAGATCTGGCAGCCCTGCACCGAACGGCCCATGGTGATCAACTTACCGGCCACCGTGGAGGTCAGCACGCCGAACGTGTATGCCGATCAGATTGAGTATTTCTGCCGCCACTTTAGCCGTCGCGCCGATGTTTGCATCAGCGTTCATCCGCATAATGACCGCGGCACCGGCGTGGCCAGCGCGGAGCTGGCGGTGATGGCGGGTGCGGACCGGGTGGAAGGCTGTCTGTTTGGCAACGGCGAACGCACGGGCAACGTCTGCCTGGTAACGCTGGCGATGAATCTCTACAGCCAGGGGATCAGCCCGAATCTCAACTTTAGCGATATGAACCGGGTGGTAGAAGTAGTGGAAGCCTGCAACCAGCTTCCGGTACACCCGCGCCATCCGTGGGCGGGACGGCTGGCCTATACCGCCTTCTCGGGCTCGCATCAGGACGCCATCAAAAAAGGCTTTGATGCCCGCAAACCGGGCGAGCGCTGGGAGATGCCGTACCTGCCCGTCGATCCGCAGGATATCGGCTGCACGTATGAAGCGGTGATCAGGGTTAACAGCCAGTCCGGGAAAAGCGGCAGCGCCTGGCTCATCGAGCAGAATCATGGTCTGAAGTTGCCCCGCGCGTTGCAGCAGGATTTTAGCCAGCATGTGCAGCAGGAGACCGATCGCCATGGTAAAGAGATGACGCAGCACGCCCTGTGGCAACTGTTTCGCAGCCGCTACGGGCTGGTCGCAGACCCACACTTTGCCCTGCAATCTTATCGCAGCGACAGTCAGCAGGACGGTCAGTTACGTTTGACGGCAAGCGTCGTGACGCAGGGCGCAACGCGCCAGCTTGAAGGCCAGGGCAACGGGCTGTTATCCGCGGCAGCCAGTGGGTTAAGCCGCTGGCTCAACACCCCGTTTGTGATTAAAGACTACCACGAACATACGCTGGGGGAGCGCAGCGACAGCCGCTCGGTGGCTTACATCCGCTGCCTGTTCCAGGACGGCAGCAGCCGTTGGGGAGTGGGCATTGACAGTGACGTGGCGCGCGCCTCGCTCCAGGCGCTGTTTAATGCGGTGAGCTGTCTTTGAAGTAATCGCTGGGTGATGTCCCCATCACCCGGCGAAACATCGCGGTAAAGGCGCTGTGGCTACCGTAGCCCAGATCCAGCGCCACGCGTAACACGGGCTGCCCCTGAGCCAGCCGTTGCAACGCCTCCAGCAGGCGCGCCCTTCTCAACCACTCTGCGTAGCGTAAACCGGTCTGCTGTTGAAAATGACGGTTCAGTGTGCGCTCGCTCATGCCTGCGGAACTCGCCGCCTCAGTACTGCTCCAGCTTTCACCGGGTGCCTGGCGGATCCGCTGGCAAAGCTGGCGTAACGGCTCGCTTTCCGGCTCCGGCAGATGAAACGGCAGCACTGGCATCAAACGGATCTCATCCAGAATCAGCTCATACACCCGCTCGTCGCGGCTCCCCGGCGAGTAAGACTCATCAAGCAGCAGGGAAGCGAGGATCAGTTCGCGTAACAGCGACGAGATCTGCACGATCTGGCAGGTTGCAGGGAGATCGGCCCGCGCCAGCGGATCGATAAACAGCGTACGCGCCGCCACGTTGCCGGTGATGCGAAGCGAGTGTTGCGTTCCTGCTGGCAGCCAGACGCCACGGCCCGGCGGTACAACCCAACAGCCCGATGCGGTATCCACTCTTACCACCCCGCTCAGGGTGTGCAGCAGCTGGGCACAGTCGTGCTGGTGCCACGGCTCGCTGTCACCATGAACGTAATCATGGGCAAACGGAACGAGGGGACGATGGGTAAAGGAGAAGGTAGACGTTGTGGTCATGGGTTAAACAACCCTCACCCTACCCTCTCCCGGTGGGAGAGGGAAAAGGTGCACTAGATGTGCAGTTCCTGCAGTTTTTCTTTTGGCAGGGCCAGCTCTTCGTTGCTGTTGACGCGAACATCACGCTCGATGATGTGACGCGCGATCTCCTGGGCTTCTTCCAGAGAGTGCATCTGGTATGTGCCGCACTGGTAGACGTTCAGCTCGGGGATCTGGTTCTGCTCTTTTACCTTCAGCACGTCCTGCATGGCCGCTTTCCACGCATCAGCAACACGCTTCTCTTCCGGCTGGCCGATCAGGCTCATGTAAAAACCGGTACGGCAGCCCATCGGAGAAATATCGATAATCTCCACGCCGTTACCGTTCAGGTGGTCACGCATAAAACCAGCAAACAGGTGTTCCAGCGTATGAATGCCTTTCTCCGGCATCACTTCTTTATTCGGCACGCAGAAGCGCAGATCGAAAACGGTGATCGTGTCGCCGTGCGGGGTGTTCATGGTCTTCGCCACGCGGACTGCAGGTGCTTCCATACGGGTATGGTCGACAGTAAAGCTATCTAATAACGGCATACGTCACCTCCGATAGTGATTTTTTTTAAAATAAACTGAACTCTTCTACAGAATGCACGTCTGAGTATATGAAAGACGCGCATTTGTTATCATCATCCCTGAATTCAGAGATGTATATTTTGGCCACAGCGATGTGGCCTTTTTCTTTTCTGCTTAAGCCTGCTTCGCCAGGAACGCCTCAAACGACTCCGTATCCGCCGCTTCGACCTCTTTCTGACGTACGACAGACGCATCGCGCTCCGCCGCAAAATCCGCTTCGCTCAGGATCTCTAAAGGCTCCTGCATCAGCATTTCACGGTACTCCGCGGAGAGTGCACGCCCTGTTCCGCCGATGCCCTGATCAATCATAGAACGCAGAATACGCGCCGAGAATGTCAGTTCCGGGTTATCAAAGCATTCCACTAACTGGTCGCAGACCTGTTGATACGCTTCGCCACCGTAAAGGCTGTCCATTGTCTGGGCAACGCGCTTCAGGTCGCGGAACAGATCTTTACCCACTTTAGGCAGCGGGAACTGCGCCGTTTCACAGCCGATACCCAGCGTCAGGCCCGGTTTGCGTCCTTCCAGGATCACGCGGTTCCAGTTAGTGCGGGTACAGAGCAGTTCGTCTGAACTCATTTCCGGCGCATCGGCCAGCACACACCAGACCATAAACAGATCCAGGAAGCGAACCTGCTGCTCATCAACACCGACCGGTGAGAACGGGTTGATATCCAGTGAGCGCACTTCAATGTATTCGATCCCGCCGCGCTGCAGCGCATCCGACGGGGTTTCACCGCTGCGCGTCACGCGCTTCGGACGAATCGGTGCGTACAGTTCGTTTTCAATCTGCAGCACATTGCTGTTGATTTGCAGACGTTTGCCGTCTTTTTCGAGTCCGATTTTCTCGTACTCTTCCGACGGGGTTTTGATCGCCCGCTTCAATCCTGCCACATATTCGTGCAATTCGTTAAACGTAATACCGAGATTGCTTTGCGATTTATTGGTATAGCCAAGGTCGCTCAGACGCAGCGAGGTGGCATACGGCAGGTAGTACATTCCGCACGCGGTCTTCTCGAACGGTAGCGTAGTCGGTTTCCCCTGCAGGAACGAGGAGCATATAGCCGGAGACGCACCAAACAGGTAAGGAATAACCCAGCCAAAACGGTAATAGTTGCGGATCAGGCGGAAGTAACCCGCGGAGATCGCATCCTTATCCGTTTCACCGCATTTCGCCTGCCAGAAAGCCATCGGCAAAGAGAAGTTGTAATGTACGCCTGAGATCGTCTGCATCAACGCGCCGTAGCGGTTTTTCAGACCCTCGCGATACAGCGTTTTCAGTCGACCGATATTCGACGTGCCGTATTGCGCCAGTTCAATCTCCTGCCCCTGCTCGATATAGCAGGGCATGCTGAGCGGCCACATACGCTCATCGCCCATATTTCGGGCGGTGTAGCGATGGATGTCGCGCAATATCGTCAGCATATGATCAATATCACCGTCCACCGGAGTGATAAATTCCAGCAGTGCTTCAGCGAAATCGGTAGTGATCCATTTATGTGTCAGCGCCGAGCCTAACGTCTTCGGGTGACCCGTCGTCGCTAAGCTGCCATCCGCGTTTACGCGCAGCGTTTCACGCTCAAGGCCACGCTGAATACCCTTCAGTGCCTGAGGGTGGTTTTCCAGCCAGGCCAGCGCCTGTGATACGTCCGGGATCAAATTGACCTCCCGCCTGTCAAAGTAATGTTACTCAGCATAATTGTAATGGTTGACGATTGAAGGTCGCGTATTCATTCCACCAATTAGTGCCACCACGTCATACCCTGTAGTGTTGCCCACGCCACAAGAACATAGCGCAACGCCTTGCCAAGGCACAAAAAAAAGAGCACCGGCCCCCAGGAGATGCGCATCCATCCCGCCAGCAGACACAGTAAATCGCCTATTACAGGCATCCAGCTTAATAACAGCGTGGCAGCGCCATAGCGTTTTAGCCAGCCGACTGCCTTTTCCTGCCAGCGCGATTTTTCACGCAGCGGAAAGAAACGCCCAAGAATAACGTTAGTCAGCCCTCCAAGGCTATTACCCATTGTTGCTATTAACACAAGCAACCAGGGCTGACTCACGCCAGACAACAGCATCGCCACCAGCACCACTTCCGAATTACCCGGTAAGAGCGTAGCACTTAAAAAACTACTGGCGAATAATGATAAAAGTGACAGCGCGTCACTCACAGTAAGCGAACATCCACCGCATCCATTCCGGCAGCACGCGCGGCCTGAATGCCAAAGTCGGCATCTTCAAAGACAACGCATTTTGCCGCCGGCACACCCATTCGTTCTGCACAAAGCAGGAAGGTGTCCGGTGCGGGTTTGTGATTTTTAACATGGTCGGCGGCAACCACAGCAGAAAAATAGTGGCGCAGGCCAAGATGATTGAGCAGCGCTTCGGCGATGGCGCTTTCGCTGCCCGTGCCGACCGACATCGGGCGACGTCCGTGCCACTCTTTTACCACGTCAATAAGCGGCAGAGGACGCACGGTATCCAGCAGGATAGCTTTGACTGCATCTGTTTTTTCACGCGCGAGCTGGTGCGGATCGAGATCGGCCTGATTAAGTTCAATCACGGCCTGTGCGATACGCCAGGTAGGAGATCCGTTGAGGGCAATCATCGCCTGGAGATCGAAGCGCATACCGTAACGTCCAAGAACGTCCGTCCAGGCCTGGCGATGCGTGGGTTCGGTATCCAGAAGCGTGCCATCCATATCGAAGATCAAACCGTCATACTGTGCGTACATCGTGCTCTCGCTAACCGATTAACAAAGGGTTACTTTATCGTAAACGGGCGTTTTTGTCGCTGACAGAGAGTGTGATTGCTGACGGAACGTCGAAGGAATAAACAAACCAGGAGAAGATGGTGCATCCGGGAGGATTCGAACCTCCGACCGCTCGGTTCGTAGCCGAGTACTCTATCCAGCTGAGCTACGGATGCATCGGGATTTACTGCTATTGCTGCTGATACTTGGTGTCACTTAAAAAGCAACACAAAGTAATAGATGGTGCATCCGGGAGGATTCGAACCTCCGACCGCTCGGTTCGTAGCCGAGTACTCTATCCAGCTGAGCTACGGATGCATCAGGGTACTGCTTTCAGAAATAGTAAATGGTGCATCCGGGAGGATTCGAACCTCCGACCGCTCGGTTCGTAGCCGAGTACTCTATCCAGCTGAGCTACGGATGCATCGGGATTTACTACTGTACTGCTCGATGTTCATATCACTTCTAAAGCAATATGAAGTAATAGATGGTGCATCCGGGAGGATTCGAACCTCCGACCGCTCGGTTCGTAGCCGAGTACTCTATCCAGCTGAGCTACGGATGCAAAATGGCGGTGAGGCGGGGATTCGAACCCCGGATGCAGCTTTTGACCGCATACTCCCTTAGCAGGGGAGCGCCTTCAGCCTCTCGGCCACCTCACCACACAACGCCTCTTTCGAGTGCTTCGAGCCACTCGTTAAGAGCTTCTCGTCGCTGCGTGGCGCATATATTACTTTCTGGGACTTATAAGTCAAACAATTTTCCAAAAGCTTTTATCGTTTGCACAAATCACACGCAATTCGCATGTAAAAGCCGCAAAGAGAGTGTTTTATAAGCGGATTTTGCAGGTATCCTCACAGAAATCTATGAAGAGAAGCGTGTGGTTTGGACGAGATAAGCTGGCGAGAGTGGTTAAAAACAGAGCGATTGAAATCGGACGGTAACTTTAAGCAGGAAAAATAACAGGAGGGGTTGCGTCTCGCCCGACAGCGAGACGCGACAATATCAGTAACTGGACTGCTGGGATTTTTCAGCCTGGATACGCTGGTAGATCTCTTCACGGTGGACAGATACTTCTTTAGGAGCGTTAACACCAATACGTACCTGGTTACCCTTTACCCCTAAAACTGTCACGGTGACCTCATCCCCAATCATGAGGGTCTCACCAACTCGACGAGTCAGAATCAGCATTCTTTGCTCCTTGAAAGATTAAAAGAGTCGGGTCTCTTGTATCCCGGCATTATCCATCATATAACGCCAAAAAGTAAGCGATGACAAACACGTAAAGTGTAAGCAGTCACGGCATCACATTCTGTTAAACGTAAGTTTAGCCGATATACACAAACTCAACCTGACTTTATCGTTATCGATAGTGCAGTGAACAAGACGCCATAACGTTACCGCTATGGCGTCTGTTTGTGCTTTGTAGTTATTACAGTTTCGCGCTTACCCAGCTTTCAACGCTGGCCAATGCCGCAGGAAGTGCCGCCGCATCCGTACCACCGGCTTGCGCCATGTCCGGACGACCGCCACCTTTGCCACCCACCTGCTGGGCAACCATGCCAATCAGTTCCCCTGCTTTAACGCGGTCGGTCACATCCTTAGAGACGCCCGCAATCAGAGAAACCTTACCTTCTGCTACCGTCGCCAGTACGATAACCGTCGAACCAAGCTGGTTCTTGAGATCGTCGACCATGGTACGCAGCATCTTAGGCTCTACACCTGCCAGATCGCTGACAAGCAGTTTGACGCCCTTAATGTCTACAGCTTTGCTGGAGAGGTTTGCACTCTCCTGCGCCGCAGCCTGCTCTTTCAGCTGCTGCAGCTCTTTTTCCAGCTGGCGAGTACGATCCAGCGCAACACGCACTTTCTCGCCCAGATTCTGGGTATCGCCTTTCAATAGCTGCGCGATATCGTGCAGTTGGTCGCTCTGCGCATGCAGGCTGGCAATCGCGCCTTCACCGGTCACCGCTTCAATACGACGCACACCTGCCGCCGTACCGGATTCAGAAACGATGCGGAACAGACCGATATCACCGGTACGCGATGCGTGTGTACCACCGCACAGCTCGGTAGAGAAGTCGCCCATGCTCAATACGCGAACACGGTCGTCATATTTCTCACCAAACAGGGCCATCGCACCTTTTTTCTTCGCCGCGTCGAGATCCATAATGTGGGTTTCGATTGGCAGGTTACGACGGATTTGCGCGTTCACCAGATCTTCCACCGCACGGATTTCAGACGGTTTCATCGCTTCAAAATGCGAGAAGTCGAAACGCAGCACTTTGTCGTTAACCAGAGAACCTTTCTGTGCAACATGCGTTCCCAGAACCTCACGCAGTGCAGCGTGCATCAGGTGCGTTGCCGAGTGGTTCAGACGGATGCGTGCGCGGCGCGCTTCGTCAACATTAGCCTGAACGCCCTCGCCCACTTTCAGGGAGCCTGAAACCAGTTTACCCAGATGACCAATCGCCTGGCCGTATTTCTGAGTGTCGCTCACGCTGAAGCTGAAACCGTTGCCTTTCAGCTCGCCTTTATCGCCAACCTGACCACCGGATTCCGCATAGAACGGAGTTTTATCCAGAATGACAACTGCATCCTGACCTGCACTGATACTGTCTACGGCTTTGCCGTCAACAAACAGGGCGGTCACTTTGCCAGTCAGTTCCAGCGCTTCATAACCTTTGAATTCAGACGCGCTATCCACGCGGATCATCGCGTTGTAGTCTGCGCCAAAACCGCTGGACTCACGCGCACGACGACGCTGCTCTTCCATCGCCGCTTCGAAGCCTGCTTCGTCCACTTTGATGTTGCGCTCACGGCAAACGTCCGCCGTCAGGTCAACCGGGAAGCCGTAAGTGTCGTACAGGCGGAAGGCGGTTTCGCCATCCAGCGTGTCGCCCTTAAGCTTAGCGAGTTCTTCATCCAGCAGCGCCAGCCCACGCTCCAGCGTACGTGCAAACTGCTCTTCTTCAGTTTTTAGTACTTGCTCAACCTGCGCCTGCTGGCGTTTCAGCTCATCACCCGCTGAACCCATTACGCCAACCAGTGGCCCAACGAGCTTATAGAAAAAGGTGTCCTTCGCGCCCAGCATGTTGCCGTGACGGATAGCACGACGAATGATACGACGCAGCACATAGCCACGGTTTTCATTCGACGGAATAACACCGTCAGCAATCAGGAACGCACAGGAACGGATATGGTCTGCGATTACGCGCAGTGATTTGTTGTTCAGATCGGTCGCGCCGGTCACTTCTGCAACGGCTTTGATCAGGGTGCTGAACAGATCAATTTCGTAGTTGGAGTTAACGTGCTGCAGAACAGCCGCGATACGCTCCAGGCCCATACCGGTATCAACGGACGGTTTTGGCAGCGGTTCCATGGTGCCGTCGGCCTGACGGTTGAACTGCATGAAGACGATGTTCCAGATCTCAATGTA
Organism: Enterobacter cloacae complex sp. 394F7; assembly: GCF_057320385.1. Lineage (NCBI taxonomy): Bacteria > Pseudomonadati > Pseudomonadota > Gammaproteobacteria > Enterobacterales > Enterobacteriaceae > Enterobacter > Enterobacter cloacae complex sp. 394F7. The sequence goes on from NZ_JBXWCS010000010.1 coordinate 143,627, forward strand.
GCGATCGCCGTCTTCTTCGGGGCTGCCTGGAGGGCCACCCCAGATGTGGTCGCCGTGATCGTAGAAGATCTCGGTGCATGGACCGCAAGGGCCGGTATCACCCATCTGCCAGAAGTTGTCAGACGCGTACGGTGCGCCTTTGTTGTCACCGATGCGAATAATACGTTCGCGCGGGATACCGACGTCTTTTTCCCAGATTTCGTAGGCTTCGTCATCGGTTTCATAGACGGTAACCCACAGACGTTCTTTCGGCAGGTTGAACCAGTTTTCACCGGTCAGCAGTTCCCACGCGTATTGAATAGCATCATGTTTGAAATAGTCGCCGAAGCTGAAGTTACCCAGCATTTCGAAGAAGGTATGGTGGCGCGCGGTGTAACCGACGTTTTCCAGGTCGTTGTGTTTACCGCCCGCACGCACGCAACGCTGTGAGGTTGTGGCGCGGGAATAATTACGCTTGTCGAGACCAAGGAACACATCCTTGAACTGGTTCATCCCGGCGTTGGTAAACAGCAGAGTTGGGTCGTTGTTCGGCACCAGGGAGCTGCTGGCAACAACCTGGTGTCCCTTACTATGGAAAAAATCGAGAAACGCCTGACGGATCTCAGCGGTGCTCTTGCTCATAATTATCCTGAAATCAAGCTAACGAAATGTCGTAGCAAGCCGGTATCGGTAAACCCCTGGACAGACCTGCTACTGGAAAAAGTGGGAATAAGATAAGTTTTCTTTGGTGGGAAGTAAAATCCCGCATGCGTTCAATCGGCAAAATTACGCCAGATATCCTGAATATCTTCCATCAGAAAGCCGCGGTAGAGCAAAAAGCGCTGGATTTTGACTTTTTCTGAAAATTCACGCGGCAGCGGTTCACCGTATTTACGAATCGCCTGCTCTTTTGCCAGCGCACACCAGTCGGTGTCACAGTCGCGCATTGCTTTTTCGATGGACTCACGGGCAACGCCCTTCTGGTTCAGCTCCTGACGGATACGCGCCGGACCGTATCCCTTGCGGCCACGGCTGGCCAGGAACCGGGAAGCAAAACGGTCGTCATCCAGGTAGTGATGCTCATAGCACCAGGCAATCACCCGGTCATAATCTTCCGCGGTGGCATCAATCTCTTCCGGCCCATTTTTACTCATCACCGGGGCCGACAGTTTACGCCGCAGCTCTTGTTCACTGTGGTCACGCACGGCAAGGATCCGCACCGCGCGGTCCAGTAATCGCGCATAAGCGGGTCGACGCGTTGTGGATTCGCTCATAAAAAACCTGCTGGTTCAGAAATGCAAAAAGGGCCGCATCAGCAGCCCTTCATTTTTAAACGAAAGCCTTAAAAGTCTTCGTTAGTTTCTTCAGCATCCGCACCATCAACCACAAAATCAGGTTTAGAGTCCTGGTTGTTCAGCAGAAGCTCACGCACTTTCTTCTCGATCTCTTTCGCTGCAGCCGGGTTCTCTTTCAGCCAGGAGATCGCATTCGCTTTACCCTGACCAATTTTATCGCCGTTGTAGCTGTACCATGCGCCCGCTTTTTCGATCAGCTTCTCTTTCACGCCCAGGTCAACCAGTTCGCCGAAGAAGTTGATACCTTCACCGTAGAGGATCTGGAATTCAGCCTGTTTGAACGGCGCGGCAATCTTGTTCTTCACGACCTTCACGCGGGTTTCACTCCCCACCACGTTCTCACCCTCTTTCACCGCACCGATACGGCGGATATCCAGACGGACAGAAGCATAGAATTTCAGCGCATTACCACCAGTAGTGGTTTCCGGGTTACCGAACATTACGCCAATTTTCATACGGATCTGGTTGATGAAGATCAGCAGCGTGTTGGACTGCTTCAGGTTACCGGCCAGCTTACGCATTGCCTGGCTCATCATACGTGCCGCGAGGCCCATGTGAGAGTCGCCGATTTCGCCTTCGATTTCCGCTTTTGGCGTCAGCGCAGCAACGGAGTCGACCACGATAACGTCAACCGCACCGGAACGCGCCAGCGCGTCACAAATCTCCAGCGCCTGTTCACCTGTATCTGGCTGAGAACACAGCAGGTTATCGATATCCACGCCCAGCTTACGAGCATAAACAGGGTCCAGCGCGTGCTCGGCATCGATAAAGGCACAGGTTTTACCTTCGCGCTGCGCCGCGGCAATCACCTGCAGCGTCAGGGTGGTTTTACCGGAGGATTCTGGCCCGTAGATCTCTACGATACGGCCCATTGGCAGACCGCCCGCGCCCAGCGCGATATCCAGAGAAAGCGAACCGGTGGAGATCGTTTCCACATCCATGGTACGGTCTTCACCCAGGCGCATGATGGAGCCTTTACCGAATTGCTTTTCGATCTGGCCCAGTGCTGCCGCCAACGCTTTCTGTTTGTTTTCGTCGATAGCCATTATTACTCCTGTCATGCCGGGAGAAGCGACTGTGCTTCACCGTGGATTTCTGTTCTGTTGGTGCAATTATACTGTATGGTCATACAGTATCAAGTGTTTTGTAGAAATTGTTGCCAGAGCGTTTTTAACGCATAAACGGTGGCCTGACGACGCACGCTTTCACGATCGCCGCTAAAGCACTCGCGACGCGTGATCCCTTCACCTTTAGAGGTGGCAAAACCAAACCAGACGGTGCCGACAGGCTTCACGTCACTGCCGCCGTCCGGGCCGGCGATACCGCTAATAGAGATGGCATAATCTGCACGCGCCGCTTTCAGCGCACCAATTGCCATCTCAATCACCACCGGTTCGCTGACCGCGCCATGCTGTTCAAGCGTGGATTCGTGCACGCCAATCATTTGCGCTTTAGCTTCGTTACTGTAGGTCACAAAGCCGCGTTCAAACCAGGCGGAACTGCCTGCAATATCGGTAATGGCTTTAGCAACCCAGCCGCCGGTACAGGATTCGGCAGTCGTAATAGTCGCGCCACGTTGCTTAAGCGCCAGTCCTACGACTTCGCTAAGCTGCATCAATTCATGGTCAGTCATTCTCGCTCCGGGCATCAGAAAAACGTGCAGCACAAGATAGCACTTTCTCGTCAGATATGGAGATGAGGATCATGTTTTACGAGGGGGCTTCAGAAAAAAGCCGATGCGAAGGCACCGGCTGAGAAAAAGGTTACTTCATGCTCCTGGCGAGGGTATTTACGTTATGGCGAAACGCCTTAACGTAGGTATCCGCCACGCCGCCTTTGGCCGACAGCGCCTCCGGGTAAAGTTCGCCCCCCGGCTGCGCACCGGTGGCCGTGGCAATTTGTTTAACCAGGCGCGGGTCGAGCTGGTTTTCCATAAACCAGGTTTTCACCCCGTCCGCTTTAATCTGATTGATAATCTCAGCCACCTGCGCTGCGCTGGCTTCGCTCTCTGACGACAAGCCCTGCGGCGCAATAAAGGTTACGCCATAGGCGCGGCTGAAGTAGCCGAAGGCGTCATGGCTGGTGAGGACTTTACGTTTTACCTGCGGGATCTGGCTGAACTGCGTTTTGGCCCAGCTGTCCAGTTGCATAAGCTGCGCGATATAGGGTTGACCGGTGGCCTCCAGCGCCGCCTTATCTTCAGGATCGGCTTTTACCAGACCGGCAAGGATATTTTGCGCATACAGTGCCCCGTTCGCCGCGCTGTTCCAGGCATGCGGATCGGTCACGGTTTTCCCGTCCTCTTCAAGCGTGTGGGTTTTCACCCCGGTCGAAGCCACCACCAACTGGCCCTTAAATCCGGAGGCCTTCACCAGACGGTCGAGCCAGCCCTCCAGCCCCAGACCGTTCACCACCACTACATCGGCCTTGCTGAGCGCCGCACTGTCTTTCGGCGACGGTTCAAAGGTATGCGGATCGCCGTCCGGCCCCACCAGCGTGGTCACATTGACCCGGTCTCCCCCTACCTCACGCGTAATGTCTCCCAGAATGGAAAAACTGGTGACCACATTAAGCGTTTTCGCCATTACGCCCTGTGACAACATCCCGAGCGCGAGCGCCATTATTAACCCTGTACGTTTCATCATTTCCCCTTGCGTTAAAAAAGCGCACGCAGGCTGCCAGCCAGGTGGCTTCGTGTGCCAAATAAAACAGAAATAAAGAACAGCGCGCTGGCGGTCAGCACGATGGACGGCCCGGCGGGTAAACTCACCGCCCAGGAGAGGCTTAACCCCAGCCATGCGCAAAAAACGCCGCTGATGCCCGCCAGGCAGAGCAACCCTGGCAGGGTGCGCACCCAGCAGCGTGCCGCCACCGCCGGCAACATCATCAGCCCGACGGCCATCAGCGTGCCGAGAACCTGAAATCCGGCCACCAGGTTAAGCACCAGCAGCGCCAGAAACAGCCCGTGCAACAGGCCGGGCAGCCAGCGGGCGTTAACCTGTAGCCAGGCGGTATCGAACGCCTCGGTCACCAGCCCGCGATAGAAAACTGCCAGCGTCACCAGCGTGAAGATGCATACGCCAGCCACAAACAGCGCGGCGTCGTTATCCACCGCCAGAATGGAGCCAAACAGCAGGTGCAGCAGATCGACGTTCGAACCACGTAGCGACACCAGCGTCACGCCCAGCGCCAGCGAGCCGAGATAGAACCCGGCAAAACTGGCGTCCTCTTTGAGCGGCGTACGTCGACTGACCAGCCCGGCCACCAGCGCCACGGCGATCCCGGCGATAAACCCGCCGATGCTCATCGCCAGCAGTGACATACCGCTCAGCAAATAACCCACCGCAACGCCGGGTAAAATGGCGTGTGATAGGGCATCGCCCATCAGGCTCATCCGGCGCAGTTGAAGGAAAACGCCCAGTGCCGTGGTGCTGACGGACAGCGCCAGGCACACCATCAGCGCGCGACGCATAAAGCCGTATTCGATAAACGGCTGAAAGAAGAGATGCCAGATCATGCCACCCTCACCCGCTCGGTTTTCCAGTGCGGAATAGCCGTATCCAGCCGTAGTGTTTGCGGAAAATGACGCGATACGCGCTCGCTGTCATGCAATACCGCAAGCAGGGTCTGGCCCTGCATGTACATCTCGAGCATCAGGTCCATCAGCACGTTACAGGTAGCTTCATCGACGCCGGTAAAAGGTTCATCCAGCATCACCAGCGGCGCCTGTTGCACCAGGATCCGCGCAAACAGCATGCGCTGAAACTGGCCGCCGGAGAGTGCATCGATGGTAGATAACGCCATGGCGTCCAGCCCCACACGCTCCAGCGCGCTGGCAATGCGCGAGCGTGTTTCCCGACGAAAGCCGGAAAAGAGCGACACACGCGGCCAGCAGCCCATACTCACCACATCCTGCACCGTCAGCGGAAACTGCGCCTCCAGCGCGTGACGCTGTGCCAGCCAGCCAATCACCGGGCGTTTCTCCTGCCAGCGAAAACGGCCGCTCACCGGCGGAATAAACCCGGCGAGCGTTTTGAGCAGCGTGGATTTTCCACATCCGTTGGCCCCGATAATGGCGGTCATACTTCCGCGTTCAATTACGCCCGACAAGGCACGCGTAACGGGCATGCGGTCGTAACCCGCAACCAGTTCATCCATGACAATCATGGCAATCATGGCAATGCCACCGCCCAGCGCACGGCCAGCCCGATAAATACGATAATCACCAGCGCCAGCAGAAACCTAACTGCCGCAGACAAAGAGAAAAGGGACGTTGACATGTTGACACCACATTAAATGTTATAACGTAACAATAATGAAAGGCGATTGAGATGTAAATGGCGCGTTTGCAAAGGGAGTGTGGCGAAATGTTTCTGAAAAACCTGGACGAGCGCGGGGTGCCCTCACCCCAGCCCTCTCCCAAAGGGCTGAGGAATCCCCACTAATTTTTTATTAGTGGTTTCAGAGGATTAGAATGAATATTTTGCGAGCAGTTAGATTCACTCAGCTCGTAGACAGACAGAAAACGCTCATAAATGTGCATCTTCTGTCGAGTTATCGGTTGTTTTTAGCTCCATTTTTGAACAATAAACAACCATTTATCCATATCTAATTTTCTGGGGATTCCTCAGCCCAAAGGGAGAGGGAGGGATAAGACGACTTACTGACTAAACGGCGATGCCGCAGGGACACGCGCCTGCGATACCGCCAGACCCAACTGCCACACCGCCATCGCATAGTGCGTGCTGTGGTTATAGCGGGTGATAGTGTAGAAGTTTGGCATACCGTACCAGTACTGATACCCGGTTCCTACATCCAGACGCAGCAGGCTCACCTGATCGACATTACCCAGCGGCTGCGTTGGCGTTAAACCTGCCGCCGTCAGCTGCGCAACGCTGTATTTGGTTTTGAAGCCGTTTTCCAGACCAAACGCTTCGCCGTTAGCCTGCACGGCAACCTGCCCACCCGGCGTCCAGCCGTGTGCCTTGAAGTAGTTCGCCACGCTGCCGATGGCATCCACCGGATCCCACAGGTTGATGTGACCATCTCCGTTAAAGTCGACGGCATACTGCTTGTAGGAAGAGGGCATAAACTGGCCGTAGCCCATCGCTCCGGCAAACGACCCTTTCAGATCGAGCGGGTCATCCTGTTCGTTACGCGCCATCAGCAGGAAGGTTTCCAGCTCGGAAGAGAAGTACTCGGCACGACGAGGATAGTTAAACGAGAGCGTGGCCAGCGCATCAAGAATGCGCGTTTTGCCCATCACGCGGCCCCAGCGCGTTTCCACACCAATAATGCCGACGATGATTTCAGGCGGCACGCCGTAGACCTGCCACGCGCGATTGAGGGCATCTTCATACTGATTCCAGAACACCACGCCATTTTGCACGTTGTCCGGGGTAATAAACTGTTTGCGATAGCGCAACCACGCACCGTTTGGCCCGGTTGGCACCTGCGCTGACGGTGCCTGCCTGTCCATCAGGCGCAGCACGTAGTCCAGACGTTTCGCCTGCGACAAGATTTCATGCAGTTGCTGTCTGTCAAAGCCGTGTTTGCTCACCATTTTATCGATGAACTGTTCGGCCGCCGGGTTATTCGCGAAGTCGCCCCCCATCTGCATCATATTGTGCTGCGGCTCCAGCAGGAATCCTCCTGAAGGCGCGCCAGCCGTCTGCACAGCGGCTTCAGTCTTGGGTTTACTACTACAGGCGGACAGCAGAATAAGCGCAGGTAACAACGCTGCATAACGACGCTTGAACATGGGACATCCATTTAACGGGTTCGATAAGAACCCAGTATGGTAAAGCATCCGCAACACCTCAAGGAAGCGGTACGCGCCTTACCCACCAAATCTTTACGCTCCTCAACGCAAATCTGCGCTTTTTTCAACCAAAATGCGTCTCCCCCGCCCATTAACTTTCAAAATAATCCATTTTTCTTTCATTGTGAGATCTGATTAACACTTTAAAACCTTTCAAAGTGATTATTATTAGTCCCGGAAATACAAAACAAGAAAAGCCTCACAGGAGAGAAGAATGATAGAAACCATCACCCACGGCGCCGAGTGGTTCATCGGGCTGTTTCAGAAAGGCGGAGAAGTCTTCACCGGCATGGTGACCGGGATCCTGCCCCTGCTGATCAGCCTGCTGGTGATCATGAACGCGCTGATTAATTTTATCGGCCAGCAACGCATTGAACGCTTCGCCCAACGCTGTGCCGGGAACCCGTTATCCCGTTACCTGCTGTTGCCCTGCATTGGAACCTTCGTTTTCTGCAACCCCATGACCTTAAGCCTCGGCCGCTTTATGCCAGAAAAATACAAGCCGAGTTATTACGCCGCCGCCTCATATAGCTGTCACTCCATGAACGGCCTGTTCCCGCATATCAACCCGGGGGAACTGTTTGTTTATCTCGGCATTGCCAGCGGCCTGACCACGCTTGGCCTGCCGCTTGGCCCCCTGGCGGTGAGCTATCTGCTGGTCGGCCTGGTCACCAATTTCTTCCGTGGCTGGGTGACCGATCTCACCACCACCATTTTCGAGAAAAAAATGGGCATCCAGCTTGAGCAAAACGTTCACCTGTCAGGAGCCACAGCATGAGCCGGATCCGCATTGAGAAAGGCACGGGCGGCTGGGGCGGCCCGCTGGAGTTCGACGCCACCGAAGGCAAAAAAATCGTCTATATCACCGCAGGCACACGCCCGGCGATTGTCGACAAGCTACGCGAGCTGACCGGCTGGGAAGCGGTGGACGGCTTCAAAGAAGGCGAACCTCCGGAGGCGGAAATCGGCGTGGCGGTCATCGACTGTGGCGGCACGCTGCGCTGCGGTATCTATCCGAAGCGTCGCATTCCGACGGTGAATATTCACTCCACCGGAAAATCAGGCCCGCTGGCGCAGTACATCCTCGAAGACATTTATGTCTCAGGCGTGAAGGAGGACAACATCACGCTGGTGAATGGCACTTCCGCGCCGCAAAAAGCCGCACCGCGTGATTACGACACCAGTAAGAAGATCACCGAGCAGAGCGACGGCCTGCTGGCGAAGGTCGGCATGGGAATGGGATCCGCCGTGGCGGTACTGTTCCAGTCCGGGCGCGACACCATCGACACGGTGCTAAAAACCATTCTGCCGTTTATGGCCTTCGTCTCCGCGTTAATCGGCATCATCATGGCCTCCGGTCTGGGAGACTGGATCGCCCACGGCCTCGCCCCGCTTGCCAGCCACCCGCTCGGTCTGGTGACGCTGGCGCTGATCTGCTCCTTCCCGCTGCTGTCGCCGTTCCTCGGCCCGGGGGCGGTGATTGCTCAGGTCATCGGCGTCCTGATTGGCGTGCAGATTGGTTTGGGCAACATTCCTCCGCACCTGGCTCTGCCTGCGCTGTTTGCCATTAACGCTCAGGCAGCCTGCGACTTCATTCCCGTTGGCCTGTCGCTGGCCGAAGCGCGCCAGGACACCGTACGCGTGGGCGTACCGTCTGTGCTGGTCAGTCGTTTCCTGACGGGCGCACCGACGGTGCTGATTGCCTGGTTCGTTTCCGGCTTTATTTATCAATAAGAGGTTCCTGCGATGACCGTGATTTATCAGACCACCATCACCCGTATCGGCCAGAGCGCGGCCGATGCGCTCAGCGACCAGATGCTGATCACTTTCCGCGAAGGTGCACCGGCAGATATCGAAGAGTTTTGCTTTATCCACTGCCACGGCGAGCTGCACGGAGCGTTAAAGGCAGGAAGCCAGCTGGAGCTGGGTGACACCCGCTATGCCGTCACCGCCGTGGGCGACGTGGCCGAGCAAAACCTGCGCGAGCTGGGCCACATCACCCTGCGGTTCGATGGCCAGCCGCAGGCAGAGTATCCCGGCACGGTTCACGTGGAGGGGCCGGTTCCGCAGGCTGTTACCCCAGGCTGCACATTAAAATTTGTTGCGTAATTAAGGAGAGCGTTATGAGTCAGGTTGCCGTTGTCATTGGTGGAGGACAAACCTTAGGAGAGTTTCTCTGCCGTGGGCTTGCCGCAGAAGGTTACCGCGTGGCGGTAGTGGATATTCAGAGTGAGAAAGCCGCCCGCGTGGCGGATACCATCAACACCGAGTTTGGTGAGGGGATGGCGTACGGGTTTGGTGCCGATGCCACCAGCGAGCAGAGCGTCATGGCGCTGGCTCGCGGGGTAGACGAGATTTTTGGCCGTACCGACCTGCTGGTCTACAGCGCAGGGATCGCGAAAGCGGCGTTTATCAGCGATTTCGAACTGGGGGACTTTGACCGCTCGCTGCAGGTGAATCTGGTGGGTTACTTCCTCTGCGCCCGCGAATTTTCCCGTCTGATGATCCGCGACGGCATTCAGGGGCGCATCATTCAGATCAACTCCAAATCGGGCAAAGTGGGCAGCAAGCATAACTCCGGCTACAGCGCGGCGAAATTTGGCGGCGTAGGGCTGACCCAGTCTCTGGCGCTGGATTTGGCCGAATACGGGATTACCGTTCACTCGCTGATGCTGGGCAACCTGCTGAAGTCGCCAATGTTCCAGTCGCTGCTACCTCAATACGCCACCAAGCTTGGCATCAAAGAAGACGAAGTGGAGCAGTATTACATCGACAAAGTGCCGCTGAAGCGCGGGTGCGACTATCAGGACGTGCTGAACATGCTGCTGTTTTACGCAAGCCCAAAAGCCTCGTACTGCACCGGCCAATCGATTAACGTCACCGGTGGGCAGGTGATGTTCTGATCGAGCAGTCTGATGCCCTCACCCTCCCCCTCTCCCACCGGGAGAGGGAATATAACAAGGAGCCGATATGGTAACCGCACTCATCACCGTCGCCGCCCTCGCCTGGATCTGCCAGATGGCATTCGGCGGCTGGCAGATCCATCAGTTTAACCGCGCGTTTGACGCCCTGTGCCAGAAGGGCCGCGTGGGCGTCGGGCGCTCCGGGGGGCGCTTTAAACCGCGCGTTGTGGTTGCAATTGCGCTGGATGAACAGAATCGGGTATGCGACTCCCTCATCATGCGCGGGATGACGGTGTTTGCCCGCCCGGTGAAAATTCAGGCAATTAACGGCATATCGTTGCAGGAATTACAGCCTGATGTGATCTTCCCCCACGATCCACTCTGTCAGAATGCACTATCATTAGCGCTTAAATTGAAACATGGATAATTTCGTTGTGAACGCGATAAGCTTGCGAAATTATCATTTCGCAACGTAAGGAACGAAGCGCCTATGAAACCTCGTCAGCGGCAGGCGGCCATTCTTGAGCATCTGCAAAAGCAGGGAAAATGCTCGGTAGAAGAGCTGGCCCACTACTTTGACACCACCGGCACAACGATACGCAAGGACCTGGTATTGCTCGAAAACGCAGGCGCGGTCATTCGAACCTACGGTGGGGTGATGCTCAACAAAGATGAAGCCGACCCGCCTATCGATCACAAAACGCTGATCAACACCCACCAGAAAGCGCTGATTGCCGAAGCCGCCGTGAAATTTATCCATGATGGTGACTCCATTATTCTTGATGCGGGCAGTACCGTCCTGCAGATGATCCCGCTGCTCAACCGCTTTAACAACATCACGGTGATGACCAACAGCCTGCATATCGTCAACGCCCTGGCAGAGTTCGACAGCGAACAAACCATTCTGATGCCCGGCGGTACCTTCCGAAAAAAATCGGCGTCCTTTCACGGCCAGCTGGCGGAAAACGCCTTCGAGCACTTCAGCTTTGACAAACTGTTTATGGGCACCGACGGCATCGACCTGAACGCCGGTGTCACCACGTTCAACGAGGTGTTCAGCGTCAGTAAAGCCATGTGCAACGCCGCCCGGGAGGTGATTTTGATGGCGGATTCCTCGAAGTTTGGCCGTAAAAGCCCCAACATTGTCTGCAGCCTTGAAAGCGTCGATACGCTGATTACCGACGCAGGGATCGATCCGGCGTTCAAAAAAGCGCTGGAAGAGAAAGGCATTGATGTGATCGTAACTGGAGAAAAAGATGAGTGATTTTCTGTTAAACGCAGGCCGTCAGACCCTGATGCTGGAGCTACAGGAGGCCAGCCGCCTGCCGGAACGGCTGGGCGACGATTTTGTCCGCGCCGCCAACACCATCATCCAGTGTAAAGGCAAAGTGATTGTCTCCGGGATCGGCAAGTCCGGCCACATCGGCAAAAAAATTGCCGCAACGCTGGCGAGCACCGGGACACCGGCGTTCTTCGTGCACCCGGCTGAAGCCCTGCACGGCGATCTGGGGATGATTGAAAGCCGTGACGTGATGCTGTTTATCTCCTACTCCGGCTCGGCCAAAGAGCTGGACCTCATCATCCCGCGCCTGCAGGAAAAATCGATCGCCCTGCTGGCCATGACCGGTAAATCCCGTTCGCCGCTGGCGCTGGCGGCCAAAGCGGTGCTGGATATTGCCGTGGAGCGCGAAGCCTGCCCGATGCACCTCGCCCCCACCTCCAGCACCGTCAACACCCTGATGATGGGCGACGCGCTGGCAATGGCGGTGATGCAGGCGCGCGGTTTCAATGAAGAAGATTTCGCCCGTTCACACCCTGCCGGGGCGCTCGGCGCACGGCTGCTGAATAATGTTCACCACCTGATGCGCTCTGGCGATGCCATCCCGCAGGTCAAACTCGATACCAGCGTGATGGACGCGATGCTGGAGCTGAGCCGCACCGGGCTGGGGCTGGTCGCCGTCTGCGACGATACGCGCCAGGTGAAAGGCGTCTTTACCGACGGCGACCTGCGCCGCTGGCTGGTGGGCGGCGGCAAGCTGGAGGCACGCGTCTCAGAAGCGATGACCTCTGGCGGGTTAACGCTGAATGCCAACAGCCGCGCCATTGAAGCCAAAGAGGTGCTGATGAAACGTAAAATCACCGCCGCGCCGGTGGTGGATGACGCTGGCCGCCTGTGCGGCGCCATCAACCTGCAGGATTTCTACCAGGCAGGCATTATTTAACCCTTCAGTCCCAGACGCTTCGCCAGCCGGTGCAGGTTGGCGACGTCCATTTCCAGCGCCCGCGCGCACGCCGCCCAGCTGCGGTTGTTCTGTTCCAGCGCGCGGGTAATCATCTGACGCTGAAATTCTTCCGTCGCTTCACGCAGATTCTCGTTCACGCTTTCAGGCGCAGCGGGCTTCACGGACGGTATATTTTCATCATGCAGGGCAAAATGGCGCGCATGAATCACGATTTCATCCCCCGAGCGTGTCGCCCGCGCCAGCACCACCGCGCGATGGATGGCGTGCTCCAGCTCGCGTACGTTACCCGGCCAGCCGTAGGTCAGCAGATGGCCTCGCGCCCCCGGGCTTAATACCACGCGCGACAAGCCCATTTTGAGCCGACACTGTTCGCAGAAAAAACCCGCCAGCAGCACCACATCGTCCCCACGCTCGCGCAGCGGCGGCACGGTAAGCGGAAAAACACTCAGACGATGGAACAGATCGGCGCGGAAATTGCCGTTTAGCACCGCTTCGCGCAGGTCGCGGTTGGTTGCCGCCAGCACGCGCACGTTGACCCGTAAGCTGCGGTCGTCTCCCACGCGCTGAATATCACCGTACTGTAATACGCGCAGCAGCTTGGCCTGCAGCGACAGCGAAAGCTCGCCTATTTCATCGAGGAACAGCGTGCCGTTATCGGCCATTTCAAACTTACCGCTGCGGTTGCTGATGGCCCCGGTAAATGCCCCTTTGACGTGGCCGAACAGCTCGCTTTCCGCCACGCTTTCCGGCAGTGCGGCGCAGTTAAGGTAGACCAGCGGGTTGGCCGCACGCGGTGAAGCTTCGTGAATGGATTTCGCCACCAGCTCTTTACCGGTGCCGGTCTCACCGAAGATCAGCACGTTCAAATCGGATGCCGCGACGATCTCAATCTCTTTTTTGAGTTGTACCATGCCTGGCGAGAGGCCAATCATCTCCGTATGCGCGACCTGTTCAAACGCCGCCGGGCTGCCGGGAAGAATATTCTGGCTCTCCAGCTGTTCAATCAGCAGAGCATTGTTCAGCGCCCCGGCCGCCAGGGCCGCAATCAGGCGCAGTTCTTCGTCGCTGAAGGTATCGAACTGGTCCGGCGACATGCCGTCGAGGGTCAGCGCCCCAATCAGGTTTTGTCCGGCAAACAGCGGCAGGCCGATACAGGCGTGCACCTTCAGGCTCTCCTGCCCGGGTATAAGGCCGTCGTACGGGTCGGGCAGATCGCTGTCTGCCGGAAAACGCACCACGTCACCTGCCCGGGCGATGGTCTCCAGCCGCGGGTGGCCTTCCAGCGTAAAGCGTCGCCCGAGCACGTCCTGCGCCAGCCCGTCGATGGCCAGCGGAATAAACTGCCGTCCCTCGTAGCGCAGCAGCGCCGAAGCATCGCATTCCAGCACGTGGCGCAGCGTGGAGATCAGCCGCTGAAAACGATCCTGATGCCCGATGCCGGTTTGCAGTTCAATGGCGATTTTCGCCAGCACGTCTACGGAAAAGCTCATGTCTGCCTCGCTGTCATTTTGACAATGCATAGTGTCATATTGACATCTTTAACGATAGTCATAATGACTACCCATTCCGGGGCATAAAAAATTTAATCCATAAAAATCAACAAACTAAAAGTTGGCACGCAAGTTGATATAGACAAAACATCTTTTTCAACACGCCGTATTATTTGAGGTTGCTATGTCTATTCTGGTTAAAAATAACATTCATTGGGTTGGTCAACGTGACTGGGAAGTGCGTGATTTTCACGGAACGGAATATAAAACGCTGCGCGGCAGCAGCTATAACAGCTATCTCATTCGTGAAGGTAAAAACGTACTGATCGATACCGTCGATCATAAATTCAGCCGCGAGTTCGTGCAGAACCTGAGCAGTGAAATCGATCTGAACGACATCGACTACATCATCATCAACCACGCGGAAGAGGATCACGCCGGGGCGTTGACCGAGTTGATGTCCCACATTCCGGATACCCCGATCTACTGCACCACCAACGCCATCGACTCCATCAACGGTCACCATCACCATCCGGAGTGGAACTTCCACACCGTGAAAACCGGCGACACGCTGGATATCGGTAACGGTAAACAGCTGATCTTCGTAGAAACCCCGATGCTGCACTGGCCGGACAGCATGATGACCTACCTGACCGGCGACGCGGTGCTGTTCAGCAACGACGCCTTTGGTCAGCACTACTGCGACGAACGCCTGTTTAACGATGAAGTGGATCAGACCGAGCTGTTTGAACAGTGCCAGCGCTACTACGCCAACATCCTGACCCCGTTCAGCCGTCTGGTGACGCCCAAAATCACCGAGATCCTCGGCTTCAACCTGCCAGTGGATATGATTGCCACCTCCCACGGCGTGGTATGGCGTGAAAACCCAACCCAGATCGTTGAGCTGTACCTGAAATGGGCGGCGGATTATCAGGAAGACCGCATCACGATTTTCTACGACACCATGTCCAACAACACCCGCATGATGGCAGACGCCATCGCCCAGGGCATCAACGAGGTGGACCCAAACGTGGCGGTGAAAATCTTCAACGTGGCGCGCAGCGATAAAAACGAGATCCTCACCAACGTCTTCCGCTCTAAGGGCGTGCTGGTGGGCACCTCCACCATGAACAACGTGATGATGCCGAAAATTGCTGGCCTGGTGGAAGAGATGACCGGCCTGCGCTTCCGTAACAAACGTGCCAGCGCCTTTGGCTCCCACGGCTGGAGCGGCGGTGCGGTAGATCGTCTCTCCACCCGCCTGCAGGATGCCGGTTTTGAGATGTCCATGAGCCTGAAGGCCAAATGGCGTCCGGATCTTGACGCGCTGGAAGTCTGTCGTCAGCACGGCCGCGATATTGCTCGTCAGTGGGCGCTTGCACCGCTTCCTGAGGTCGCAGCACTCCCCGCCGAACAGCCGCAAACCTGTGCCGGGGCAGCCGGCGCCGATCTCGGTCCACGTATGCAGTGCAGCGTCTGCCAGTGGATCTACGACCCGGAACTGGGCGAGCCGTTGCAGGACGTGGCTCCAGGTACGCCGTGGAGTGAGGTGCCGGACAACTTCCTCTGCCCGGAATGTTCCCTCGGAAAAGACGTCTTTGACGAACTGGCAACGGAGGCAAAATGAGCAACGGTATCGTCATCATCGGCTCGGGCTTTGCCGCCCGCCAGTTGGTGAAAAATATCCGCAAACAGGACGCTAGCGTGCCGCTGACGATGATCGCGGCCGACAGCATGGACGAGTACAACAAGCCCGATTTAAGCCATGTGATTAGCCTGAACCAGCGCGCCGACGATCTCACCCGCCAGACGGCGGGGGAGTTCGCGGAGCAGTTCAACCTGCGTCTGTTTCCGTACACCTGGGTCACCGATATCGACGCCGATGCCCACGTGGTAAAAGCGAAAGATAAAACCTGGCAGTACGACAAGCTGGTGCTGGCGACGGGGGCCTCTGCGTTCGTGCCGCCGGTTACCGGCCGCGAGCTGATGATGACGCTTAACAGCCAGCAGGAGTATCGGGCCAGCGAAACGCAGCTTCGTGATGCAAAACGGGTAATGATTGTTGGCGGCGGTTTGATTGGCACCGAGCTGGCGATGGATTTTTGTCGGGCGGGTAAAGCCGTCACCCTGGTCGACCACGCGGCAAGCATTCTGTCGGCCTTGATGCCTGCAGAAGTAAGCAGTCGCTTACAGCACCGTCTGACCGACATGGGCGTGCATCTGCTGTTGAAATCGCAACTGCAACATCTGAGCGAAACCGAAGGCGGCATTCACGCGACGCTTGACTGCAATCGCAGCCTGGAAGTCGATGTGGTGGTTGCCGCGACGGGGTTGCGCCCGGAAATGGCGCTGGCGCACCGCGCAGGCGCTGAAACAGGCCGTGGCGTGAAGGTGAATAGCTACCTGCAAACCACGCAACCCGACATTTACGCCCTGGGGGACTGCGCGGAAATCAACGGCCAGGTACTGCCTTTCCTGCAGCCGATCCAGCTTAGCGCCATGTATCTGGCAAAAAACCTGCTCGGCAACAGCGCGCCGCTGAAATTACCGGCCATGCTGGTGAAGGTGAAAACGCCAGCGTTGCCGCTGCATCTGGCAGGTGAAACCCAGCGCCAGGATCTGAACTGGCAGATCGCTGTGGAAGCTCAGGGAATGGTCGCGCGCGGCTCTGACGCCGATGGCCAGCTCCGCGCCTTCGTGGTTAGCGAAGATCGGATGAAGGAGGCTTTCGCGCTACTGAAATCGCTGCCCGCTTAACCCTTAACCTTTTACCACGCTTACTTAACCCTGGGATTTTATTATCCGCAGCCCCGATGTCCCGGGGCTTTTTTTTACGTAATCTATTAACAAGATAAATACAAAAGAGGTAAATCATCGCCATCTATCCTTAACTTATTATTTTACTGAATATAAAAGAGTGAAAACCTTCATAAACAGCAAGATATGCATTCCATTTTTCCAGCAAAACGGCACCCTGCTTCGCTTTACCGGAACGACATCATGGCGATTTTACCCCTCAAACACAATGGTTTTAGCGCAGCGCTCAGGAATGTATGACCAGCGCGTCGTAGCCGCGCCAGCGGTAGTTGATCATGGAGATCAGCCAGCAGGCGACAAACAGCCCGACCACCACAAAACCGGCGTTGCCGAGGTTATCGTTGACGGCACCAATGCGATCCCAGATGCCGCCGCTGAGGGCAAATTTATCCATCAGCAGCCCCAGCGCTTCCAGCCCGCCGATAAACACCGCCACCACCACAGAGGTACCGGTAATGGTCATGTTGTAGTAGAGCTTGCGCTGCGGTTTGTTGAATGCCCAGCCGTAAGCCCCCACCATCAGCAGGTTGTCGAGGGTATCCACCAGCGCCATGCCGCTGGCGAAAAGCGCCGGGAAGATCATGATTGACCACACCGACATACCGTTTGAGGCGCTGGCGGCAGAGATCCCGAGCACGCCGATTTCAGTGGCGGTATCAAAACCAAGCCCGAACAGAAAACCGACCAGATACATCTGCCAGCTTTTGTTGACCAGGCGGAAAGTCGCGCCAAACAGCCAGTTCATTATTCCGCCCTGCGCCGGGAGGGAGATGTCTCCCTGCACCGCCTGCCCGTTTTTCAGCGCCTGAAAATTGCGCCAGACGCCGCGCAAAATCACCATATTGACTAACGCCATCGCCAGCAGGAACGTCGCGGAGACGGCCGTGCCAATCAGGCTGCCGGTTTCATGAAACCAGGCCATATTTTTCTGAAACGCGGTCGCCGTCGCGGCTATGGCGATGGAGGCCAGCACCACAATGGTGGAGTGCCCCAGTGAGAACCACGCCCCGACGCCTGAGGGGCGCTTGCCCTGCTGCATCATCTTGCGTGTCACGGTATCAATGGCCGCGATGTGGTCAGCATCCACCGCGTGACGCAACCCATAGCACCAGGCAAGCAGGCTTGCGGCCATTAACGCAGAACTGCTGCTAAAGGCGTTCCACGCCCAGCCCCACGCCAGAAGATTAGCTATTACCAGCGCCAGCAGCAGGAGCGCGGCGCGAGGTTCATTGCGTAAGCGTCGTAACATTTTACATCCTTTTTGAACATGACCGGGCTGCGGCAACCACCGCCTGCCCGAAGGAGATAGCCCCGTCACCCGCAGGCAGATGATGGGGAAAAAGAAGCGTGAAATCAGAGAGGTGTGCACGCAGACGCGCCCGCAGCAGGCGGTTATGCAATACGCCGCCGCTGAAACAGACGGTAGAGAGCGACAGGCGTCGGGCATGGTGTCGGGCTAACGCCGCCAGCCCTTTTGCCAGCGCGTCGTGAAAGGCCCACGCGCGCTCACAGGGTTGCGCCTGCCAGGCCAGCCACTGCCGCCAGAAGAGCGCAAGGTTTTCAACCTGAAGCGTCACCGGGTGCTCAACACCCGGGCACTGCGCGGCCAGCGCCTCCAGCCTGCAGGCGGCTTCGCCTTCATAGCGTTGTGTTTCAATACCCAGAGCACAGGCCACCGCATCAAACAACCGCCCGCAGGACGACGCCAGCGGCGCGTTAAGGCCGCGCTGAACGGCGGTCGCTAAAAGCGGCCAGTTTTGCGAACGTACGGCGCGGGTTTCCGGGTAGCGTTGCCAGTCAGGAACAAACGCCAGGCAGTGTGCCAGCAGATTTCGCCAGGGCTGCATGGCCGCGAGATCACCGCCCGGCATCGCCACGGCGGGCAGGCCGCCCAGATGCTCGCACTCAAGGTAATTCACCCGCAGACACTCCCCGCCCCACAGCGCGCCGTGCTCGCCCATGCCGATCCCGTCCAGCGTCAGGGCGATGGCGTCGCCACCGTCGAGCGGCCAGCCGTTTTCGGCAAGGCAGGCCGCGGCATGCGCGTGATGATGCAGTACGGTATCGACCGGCAGCGCCTGCTCCTGTGCCCAGTGCCGGGCGTGATAGCCAGGATGGGCATCGCACACCAGCCGCTCTGGCTGAAAGGCGTAGATCTGCTGCATCAACGACAGTGCCGACCGCCACTGGGCCTCGACACCGTCGTCACTGAGATCGCCAAAATGCTGGCTCAGCACCGCCTGGTTACCGCGCACCAGACAGAAGGTATTCTTCATGTCGGCACCGGTCGCCAGAATAGAGGGAACAGAGCTAAAACCGGCGGGTAACGTGATGGCATCCGGCACGAATCCACGCGCCCGACGCAACATGGCCCCGTCCTGATCCAGTACGGAATCGTCCATCCGCTGCAGGATGTCGCGGTTATGGAGCAGAAAACCGTCAGCGATCTCTGCGAGCTGTTCCAGCGCCTGTGGATTACTGATGGCAGGCGGTTTGCCGCTGAGGTTGCCGGAGGTCATCACCAGCGGGCGTCGCGTCTCCTGCATCAGCAAATGGTGCAGCGGATTGGCCGGGAGCATCACACCGAGGCTATCCAGGCCCGGCGCGATGTCGTCCGGGAAGGCCGGCAGCCAGGCTTTAGGGATCAGCACGATGGGCGCGGCAGGCGAGCGCAGCCGCGTTTGCACCGGCTGCGGAAGGCCGTCGGCGCTGGGGATCATCACCGCCAGCGGTTTCCCCGGACGCTGTTTACGTGCCCGCAGCGTTGCCACCGCCTGCGGGTTAAGCGCGTCGCAGGCCAGATGAAATCCGCCCAGCCCTTTGATAGCCACGATGCCACCGTTTTTCAGCATCTGCACCGCCGCGTTCAGCGCCAGCTCGCGGGTGACAACCCGATCGGCCGCACGCCACTCAAGCTCAGGGCCGCAGTCCGGGCAAGCCACGGGCTGGGCGTGAAAACGTCGGTCCGCAGGGTTGCGGTATTCCGTTTCGCACGGCGAGCAGAGCGGGAATGGCGCCATGGCCGTGGCCGGGCGGTCATACGGCATGGCGCGGATAATGGTAAAACGGGGGCCGCAGTGGGTGCAGTTAATAAACGGGTAACGATAGCGGCGCTCGTGCGGATCGTTCATCTCCGCAAGGCACGCGGGACAGGTGGCGGCATCCGGTACAATCTGGGTGTCCATTGCCCCGCCCGCGCTGTGGCGAATGGTGAATGTCTCCGGCAGCGTTGACCAGTGGAACGGCTGCGTGTCGATACTCTCGATGCGCGCCAGCGGCGGGCAGTCCTGGCGCAGCCTCGCGGTGAAATGCCCCCCATTACCCGCGAGGCGCACCAGCACGCCCTCTCCGTCGTTGCAGACATCGCCGGTCAACTGCAGCGCCTGAGCCAGTTGCCAGACGAAGGGCCGAAAGCCCACGCCCTGCACCTTGCCACGCACCCGCAACTGTACGCCGTTACCGCCCATGACGGATCAGAACAGCAGAGATGAGGTGGTATCGAACGCTGCGCGACGACGCTTTTCGGCGCTCATCTGCTCGAGCTTATCGCGATCCACGCAAACCAGCGCGTGTGTCGGGCAGGCCTCCATACAGGCCGGACCGGCGTCACGGTGATAGCAAAGATCGCATTTGTTGGCTTCGGCTTTTTCCGCCCGCACGTTCAGCCCCATGCCGCTGTTGCGGACCACCGGACGAACCACCACCTCCATCGCGCCGTACGGGCAGGCGACCACGCAGGTTTTACAGCCGATACAGCGCGCCTGCATCACATGCACAAAGCCTTTTTCACGTTTGATTGCACCGTTAGGGCAGACGTTGGCGCACGGCGCGTCTTCGCACTGACGGCAGATAGCGGCGGTGGAAATATTCACGCCTTTGATGACGTGGATCCGCGGCAAAAAGGTCTCAGGCGTAAGCGAAGCGCAATCCTGCTCCGCCTGATGAGACACCACGCACGCCACTTCACAGGTACGGCAGCCAATGCATTTACTGGCATCAGCCATAATAAAACGGTTCATCTGCTTCTCCAGCA
The DNA here is from genome assembly GCF_057320385.1 of Enterobacter cloacae complex sp. 394F7. NCBI lineage: Bacteria > Pseudomonadati > Pseudomonadota > Gammaproteobacteria > Enterobacterales > Enterobacteriaceae > Enterobacter > Enterobacter cloacae complex sp. 394F7. The sequence goes on from NZ_JBXWCS010000010.1 coordinate 164,268, forward strand.
TTACAGTCATGCGCGGAGATATTCATAAACCGTGCCAGTTTTTAACTCGTTGATTTATAGTGATTTAGAAAATGACGCCAGGGCTGTCATCGTCACTTCTGACGATGACAGCTGTCGACATCAGCGGTGCGGGCCGTCGATGACAGAGTCGCGCAGGATAAGCTCACCCGAGAAGGTTTGCTGATACTTAAACTCGCCGCCGTCGAGCATAAAAATCAGGCGGCTGATGGTCTCTTTAATCATCTCCGTAACCGGAATACGCACGCTGGAGAGCGAGGGCACGATGTAGGGCGCAATCGCCACATCGTCGAAGCCTACCACCGACACCGCATCAGGCGTGGCGACGCCGCTGTCGTGAAGCTGTTTCATGGCGCCAATCGCCATATCGTCGTTACTCGCCACCAGCGCGGTAAAGGTTTCGCCGCGCGAGAGCAGCTCAGACACGGCCGCCGCGCCACTGGCCGGATTCCATTTGCCGTGGGCGATCAGCGTCGGACGCAGCGGGATCTGGTGTTGCGCCAGGGCGTCTTTGTAGCCAGAAAGACGCTCCACGCCCGTGGGCGAATCCAGCGAGCCGGTGATAAACGCAATGTCACGGTGCCCTTTCTCAATCAGCTGTGACACCGCTTCCTGACAGGAGGCTTTATGATCTGACCAGACGCTGTGGCTGCTGTTTTTACGCAGGCGACGGTTCAGTACCATGATCGGCTGCTCGTATTTCTCGACGATCTCGTCCATCTCTTCCACGCTCAGAAAACGCGGATAGATAATGACCGCATCACAGCGCATATCAAGCAGGTACTGGATGGCTTCGCGCTCTTCATCGGCGCTGTGCTTGCCGTCCGCCAGGATCAGCTGCCGCCCCTTCTCTTCCGTCATGCGGGCGGCGTGAAACAGCAACTCGCTAAAATAGACGCCGTGATACAGGGTGTTGGTCACCACCAGTCCCAGCGTCTGGGTGCGTTTGGTCGCCAGGTTGCGCGCCAGCAAATTGGGGCGATAGCCGCTCTCTTCGATGGCCTGAAACACCCGGTCTTTGGTCTCCTGGCTGACATAGCCATTCCCCGACAGCACCCGGGAAACCGTCGCTTTCGAAACGCCTGCCCGCTTCGCCACTTCAAGCATCGTGGTCATGTTGTTATTCCCTTTCATACTGATGGCACGCAGTGTACTGCACTGCAAAACAATTGTCGCAACGACGCGCTCACGCTTTTTGAACCGTCTGGTGATCGCCATCACGAAATGAAAAAATGGTCAAAATGCGATCTTGTTTCATTCAAAGAAACTCATGATGATTATGTGGAACCGGTTTCCTACATACTCTCACAACGACAACAGGATCACATCCGATGGCCAAAAATTATGCCGCGCTGGCGCAAGACGTTGTCAGCGCGCTTGGCGGTAAAGACAACATCGTCGCCGTCACCCATTGCATGACGCGACTGCGTTTCGTCCTGAAAGACGAAACCGCTACCGATACCGCACGCCTGAAAAATATCAGCGGCGTACTGGGCGTGGTACGTAACGACAACCAGTGCCAGGTGATTATCGGCAATACCGTTTCTCAGGCGTACCGTGAGGTGGTGAGCCTGCTGCCAACCGACCTGCAGCCTGCCGTACCGGAAGGCCCACAGAAATTGACCCTGCGCCGCATCGGTGCCGGGATCCTCGACGCGCTGATTGGCACCATGTCGCCGCTGATCCCGGCGATCATCGGCGGCTCGATGGTCAAGCTGCTGGCGATGATCCTTGAGATGACCGGCGTGCTGGAGAAAGGCGCGCCGACGCTCACCATTTTGACCGTCATCGGCGACGGGGCGTTCTTCTTCCTGCCGCTGATGGTGGCAGCATCTGCCGCCGTGAAATTCAAAACCAACATGTCGCTGGCGATCGCCATTGCAGGCGTGCTGGTGCATCCGAGCTTTATCGAGCTGATGGCGAAAGCCGCGCAGGGTGAGCACGTCGAATTCGCGTTTATCCCGGTGACGGCGGTGAAATACACCTACACCGTGATCCCGGCGCTGGTGATGACCTGGTGCCTGTCGTATATCGAACGCTGGGTGGATCGCATTACGCCTGCGGTGACGAAAAACTTCCTCAAGCCGATGCTGATCGTGCTGATTGCCGCCCCGCTCGCCATCGTGCTGATTGGGCCGCTGGGGATCTGGATCGGCAGCGCCATCTCCGCGCTGGTCTACACCATCCACGGCTATCTGGGCTGGCTCTCCGTGGCGATCATGGGCGCGCTCTGGCCGCTGCTGGTCATGACCGGGATGCACCGCGTCTTTACCCCAACTATCATTCAGACCATTGCCGAAACAGGTAAAGAGGGAATGGTGATGCCGTCGGAAATCGGTGCCAACCTGTCGCTCGGCGGTTCATCCCTGGCGGTGGCATGGAAAACGAAAAACCCGGAGCTGCGCCAGACGGCGCTGGCCGCGGCGGCTTCCGCCATCATGGCGGGCATCTCTGAACCGGCGCTGTACGGCGTGGCGGTTCGCCTGAAACGCCCGCTGATTGCCAGCCTGATTAGCGGCTTTATCTGTGGCGCGGTGGCCGGTATTGCGGGGCTTGCCAGCCACTCAATGGCGGCGCCGGGGCTGTTTACCAGCGTGCAGTTCTTCGATCCGGCCAACCCGATGACCATTGTCTGGGTATTCGGCGTCATGGCGCTGGCGGTCGTGCTCTCCTTCGTGCTGACCCTGATATTAGGCTTTGAAGATATCCCGGTCGAAGACGAGGCTGAAAAAGCCCGCGCCCTGCAGAGCGCGCCGGTGCAGGCCAAAACCGCACAAGTTTAACCGTATAACGAGGTAGAAATGTCTGTTTTTCCACAAGGATTTTTATGGGGCGGCGCGCTTGCCGCCAACCAGAGCGAAGGCGCTTACCGTGAAGGCGGCAAAGGGCTGACCACGGTCGACATGATCCCTCACGGTGCAAACCGCCTGGCGGTGAAGCTTGGTAAGGAAAAGCGTTTTTCGCTGCGTGACGACGAGTTTTACCCAAGCCACGAGGCGATCGATTTTTACCATCGCTACAAAGAGGACATCGCCCTGATGGCGGAGATGGGCTTTACGGTGTTCCGCACCTCGATTGCCTGGAGCCGCCTCTACCCGAACGGCGACGAACCGCTGCCGAACAAAGAGGGCATTGCCTTCTATCGCGCGGTGTTTGAAGAGTGCAAAAAGTACAACATTGAGCCGCTGGTCACCCTGTGCCACTTCGACGTGCCGATGCATCTGGTAACGGAGTACGGCTCCTGGCGCAACCGCAAGATGGTCGATTTCTTTGCCCGCTACGCCCGCACCTGTTTCGAAGAATTTAACGGTCTGGTGAAATACTGGCTCACCTTCAACGAGATCAACATCATGCTGCACAGCCCGTTCTCCGGCGCGGGGCTGGTGTTCGAAGAAGGTGAAAACGAAGATCAGGTGAAATACCAGGCCGCGCACCACGAGCTGGTCGCAAGCGCGCTGGCGACCAAAATCGCCCACGAGGTAAACCCGGAAAACCAGGTCGGCTGCATGCTGGCGGGCGGGAATTTCTACCCTTACTCCTGCAAGCCGGAAGACGTATGGATGGCGCTGGAGAAGGACCGCGAGAACCTGTTCTTTATCGACGTGCAGGCGCGCGGCAGCTATCCGGCTTACTCCGCCCGCGTGTTCCGCGAAAAAGGGGTGGTGATTGTGAAAGATCCGGGCGACGACGAAATGCTGAAAAACACCGTCGATTTTGTATCGTTCAGCTATTACGCCTCGCGCTGCGCGTCGGCCGATATGAATGCGAACAATACCAATGCGGCGAACATCGTCAAATCCCTGCGCAACCCGCATATTCAGGTGAGCGAATGGGGCTGGGGCATCGATCCGCTCGGCCTGCGCATCACCATGAACATGATGTACGACCGTTATCAGAAACCGCTGTTCCTGGTGGAAAACGGCCTCGGCGCAAAAGATGTCATTGATGAAAACGGCGAAATTAACGATGACTACCGCATCAGCTATCTGCGCGAGCATATCCGCGCGATGGGCGATGCCATTGAGGACGGTGTGCCGCTGATGGGCTATACCTCCTGGGGCTGCATTGACCTGGTGGCGGCCTCAACGGGCGAAATGAGCAAGCGCTACGGGTTTGTCTACGTTGACCGCGACGATGCCGGAAACGGCACGCTGGAGCGCAAACGCAAGAAGTCGTTCTGGTGGTATAAGAAAGTGATTGCGAGTAACGGGGGGGATCTCGAGTAGCCTGTTGCCCTCACCCCAGCCCTCTCCCACAGGGAGAGGGAGATGGGTTTGGTAGGCCGGGTAAGGCGAAGCCGCCACCCGGCACTGTTCAGAGCCGGGAAAATCCCCCGTCCCCAACCCATCCGGCAAGCCGTGAATAGACCACTTCCACCGCGGCTTTCACCGGAGGTGTCATCGGGTAATAAAATCCGACAATGTCCGGCTGAATGCCCAGAAACAGCACCTCGCCCACGTCCTCTTTGATCTGATCCACCAGATAGTTAAGCGGCATATTATGCGTGGTCATCATGAACATGTCGGCAATGTTGTCCGGGTCGATCAGGCGGATTTCCCCCGGGTTCAGCCCCATATCCGTAGCATCGACAATCAACAGCCGATCAGGGCGCAGTTCGCGGATGGCCACCACGTCATTTTCCGGCGCGCTGCCGCCGTCAATCACCACCCAGTTGCCCTGCGGGTTCGCGGCACACATCTCTGCCAGCAGCGGGCCTGCGCCGTCGTCGCCCATCATGCTGTTGCCGACACACAGTAAAACGTCAGTCACGTAATCTCCTCACCATCAGGTAGATGGCACTTTCCTGATGAATATCATGCAGCATGCTGAGCAGCGTTTTGCTCCACGCCTGCTGTTCGGGGGTTTGCCGTTTCAGCGCCGCGTCAAACGCGTTCGCCAGCATCGCAATATGGTTGGCGTCGATAACGATCTCACCGTACTTCGGTACTCCTTCCATTTTGCGCCGCGCCGTACTGCCCTCTTCCAGCGTGGCGATCCACGCCAGATAGTCGGACCACGGGCAGCTCAGCGCCGCCTCCAGGCAGTCGATCACCCCGAGGTGATGCCCAATCGCCAGGCTGTAATAGACTACCTGCTGCGCCGCGTCCGGCGTGGCATCGTTCTCATCAATAAATTTACGGCTCAGCTGACTGAACACCACCGTCTCACTCATCGGATACGCGCCTCATCCACAATGCTGTTCAGGTTCGCCACAATCTCATTGAGACGCGGGTCGTTTTCCGCCTCCAGCCAGCGCGCCACCTGGTGCTCGCCCTGGCTCAGCAGGCGCAGGTAATCGTCGGCAATCTGGCGGCCATAGCGATAGCCCGCCAGCCTGCGCGCCGTGCGGTCTACCTTCACCCGCAGCGGCTGCACCATGTCCGGGTGCAGGATCATCGCAGGCTGATTGTCGGGTTCACCCGGTTCACGGGCGTGGATTTTCTGCTCCAGCAGGCCGAGCGCCATGGCAAAGCCGTACAGCGTGGCGGCAGGCGTCGGCGGACAGCCCGGAATGTAGACGTCCACCGGCACGATTTTGTCGGTGCCACCCCACACGCAGTAGAGGTCATGGAAGATGCCGCCGCTGTTACCGCACGCCCCATAGGAGATACAGATTTTCGGATCGGGCGCAGACTGCCAGGCGCGCAGCGCGGGCGAGCGCATGGCGCGGGTGACGGCCCCGGTGAACAGCAGAATGTCGGCATGACGCGGAGACGGCACCACTTTGATGCCGAAGCGTTCGGCGTCAAACAGCGGTGACAGCGTGGCGAAGATCTCAATCTCGCAGCCGTTGCAGCCGCCGCAGTCCACGCGGTAAACGTAGGCCGAGCGTTTGATTTTTTTCAACAGCGACGCCTTCATGCTGGCGATGGACTCCTCCACCGTCATTGGCACCGGAATGCCCCGCTCGTCGCGCGGACCGAGTAAGTTTTCCATCAGCTGGCCTCTCTCATATGACGGGTGATATCGATGCGGTCGGACGGCAGCAGACATTTCTGCCGTTTGCATTCCGGGCAGGTTTCAAAGCTTTCGCGATGATGCTCCGCGCGGGCGTCGCCGTTGTGCTTAAGCAGCGCGATGGCGTAGTCGATCTCTTTTTGCACGGCGAACGGACGTTTGCAGACGCGGCAGTTACACAGGGCAAAACGCGACTGCTGCAAAAAGTCCTCTTTCTTCCACACCGCCAGCTCGTACTCCTGAGACAGACGAATGGCGACCGTCGGGCAAACCTCTTCGCAGCGGCCGCAGAAAATGCAGCGTCCGAGGTTAAACTGCCAGGCCAGCTCGCCGGTTTTCAGATCCGTTTCCACCGTCAGGGCATTCGACGGACAGGCGTTGACGCAGGCCGCACAGCCGATGCACTGCTGCGGGTTGTGCTCCGGCTTGCCGCGAAAGTTTTTATCCACCGGCATCGGCTCCAGCGGGTAGCGGCTGGTGGGCGTGCCGGTTTTGATCACTTTTTTGATAAAGGTAAACATGGCGAGTCCTTATTTCAGCGGCGAGTTCTTACGCTCGATGCTGTAGCGCTCAAGCTCTTTGTACGGCACCACCTGGCTTTTCTTCTTGCGCACGTCCACCACGGTCATGCGGTCGGTGCAGGAGTAGCACGGGTCGAGGCTGCCGATGATCAGCGGCGCGTCGGAGACCGTGTTGCCGCGCAGCATATAGCGCAGGGTTGGCCAGTTGGCGTAGGTGGCCGCACGGCAGCGCCAGCGGTAAAGCTTCTGATTATCGCCGGTCATGCTCCAGTGGATGTCGTCCCCGCGCGGCGCTTCGGCAAAGCCGAGGGCAAAGCGGTTCGGGATGTAGGTGAAGCCCTCCACCATCAGCGGGCCGCCCGGCAGGTTATCGAGCCCAAAGTCGATCATATTCAGCGCGGTGAAGACCTCGTTGATACGCACCTTCAGGCGGGAGATGACGTCGCAGCCCTGTTCGCTGTGTACGGTCATTGGCAGCAGGCCGTAGCCGACAAACGGGTGATCGGCGCGGGTGTCGCGGACGTGGCCGCTGGCGCGCACCATCGGGCCAACGTTGCTGAAGTCGCGGGCGATCTCCGGATCAAGACGGCCGATCCCCACGGTACGCTGCTCGATGTTGGGCGTGCTGAGCAGCATATCCACCAGCTCCTGCACGTCGCGACGCATCTGCTGTGCCAGCTGTCGGGTCTGGATCATGTCGTTTTTAAGCAGGTCACGGCGGATCCCACCGATCAGGTTCAGACCGTAGGTTTTACGCGCCCCGGTGAGGATCTCCGCCATCTTCATCGACGCCTCGCGCACGCGGAAGAACTGCATAAACCCGGAGTCGAAACCGACAAAGTGACAGGCCAGACCGAGATTCAGCAGGTGCGAGTGCAGACGTTCCACTTCCAGCAAAATGGCGCGGATCATCTGCGCGCGCTCCGGCACCACGATCCCCATGCCGTTCTCCACCGAGGTGGTATAGGCGGTGCTGTGGGCGAAGCCGCAGATGCCGCACACGCGGTCCGAGAGGAATGTCACCTCGTTATAGCCCATCCGGGTTTCCGCCAGCTTCTCCATGCCGCGATGGACGTAGAACAGACGGTAGTCGGCGTCGATAATGTTTTCGCCGTCAACAAACAGGCGGAAGTGGCCTGGTTCATCAGAGGTGACGTGCAGCGGGCCAATCGGCACCACGTTGTTCTTTTTGTTGCCGAGTTCGTTAATGAACTCGTAGGTTTCGCTGTCGGTGGTCGGGGCCGGACGCTGGCGGTAATCCATGCTGTCCTTGCGCAGCGGATACAGTTCGTCCGGCCAGTCGTCCGGCAGCACCAGGCGGCGTTCATCCGGCAGCCCCACCGGCACCAGGCCATACATGTCACGCACTTCGCGCTCGCCCCAGACGGCGGCAGGCACGCGGGGCGTGACGGACGGGTACTCCGGCTTGTTCGGGTCGACTTCCACGCGTACGGTAAGCCAGCACTTCTCGCCCTGCTCCATCGACATCACGTAGTACACCGCGTAATTGCCGCACAGCTGACGCTCGTCATTGCCGAACAGCACCGACAGCCAGCCGCCCTGCTGGTAGTAAAAAAACTCCACCACTTCCGGCAGATAGTTCACCTTAATGGTGACGGTTACCTGGTCTTTGGTCTGCCATCCTTCATCCAGCACAACACCCGGAAAAGCCTGATGCAACGCGGCGAGATACTGCTGACCTTTCTTTTCTTCAGACATAAATACTCTCTTTAATCACGCCACCAGCAAGGAGACGAACGCTAAAAATGCAAAACCAAAACCGGCCCAGGTGATGCGCGAGGTCGCGACAAAGCGCAGACGTGCCATGCTGTTTTCAAACAGGGCAATCACCAGCACGCCGACCAGCAACTTGAGCGCGGCAACCACCACGGCCAATACCAGTCCTCCAGCGGAGAAGTGCGTCATCTGCCCCCACGGGAAGAAGACGCCAACAAACATATGCAGGACCACCAGTTGCTTAAGGCTGATGCCCCACTTAAGCACCGCAAAGCCGTAGCCGCTGTATTCGGTGAGCGGCCCTTCCTGTAGCTCCTGCTCGGCTTCTGCGAGGTCAAACGGCAGTTTGCCCATCTCAATAAAGGTGGCGAATGCGCAGGCGCAAAGGGCCAGCACTAGCGGGAGGGTACGTGACACCGGCCAGTGGTAAACGGTGTGGGTGATAAAGCTGATATGGGTGGAACCCGCGACCTGCGCGGCCACCCATAGCCCCAGCAGCAGGATCGGTTCGACCAGCACGCCCAGCATCGCCTCGCGGCTGGCGCCGATACCGGTAAACGGGCTGCCGGTATCCAGGCCCGCAATAGCAAAGAAGAAGCGGGCAATGGCGAAGAGGTAAATCAGCGTAATCAGATCCCCAAGTGCAGGCAGCGGCGAGCCCACCGTCACCACCGGCAGCGCGGTGGCGATGGTCAGCATCACGCCGACCATCACGAACGGCGTCAGGCGGAAGACCCAGCCTGCGGCATCCGGCGCCACGCTCTGGCGGGAGAGCAGCTTGAAGAGATCGCGGTACTCCTGGAGCACGCCAGGCCCGCGACGGTTGTGCATCCGGGCGCGCGCCACGCGCGTGATGCCCGACAGCAGTGGCGCAACGGCGAACAGCACCAGCGCCTGAAGTATTGCCAGTAACAGACTCATGTCAGGCTCCTCGTGAAATCACAATGACCACCAGCACCGCCAGTTCGATCAGCGCCAGACGGCGGAACAGCGCAGGTACAGCGGCGCTCTGCCAGCCCGGCATCCAGCCCACCGGGTTCAGCCAGTGGCGCAGCTTCAGCACGGCAGCGAAGTTCTCTTTCACCGGCATGGCAAAACCGTGGGCGGTGATGACCATCGATTGTTCGTGTTCGTAGCCACAGGCCCAGGCCGCGCCGCGCGAGCGGGAGGGGAGTCGGTCGCGCCTGAAGAACAGCATCAGCACAAACGGCAGCAGCGGTGCAGCAATCAGCAGCAGCGCCATCATCGGCTGGGAGACGGTGGTATGCGCAAGGGTCAGCGGCAGTGGAATGGCGTTACCCAGCAGCGGCAGCAGCCATGGGGCGGCGACCCCGCCCGCGATGCAGCACAGCGCCAGCGCGACCACGCTGGCACACATCAGTACCGGGGCGCAGCAGGCGTTTTCCGCTTCCCGCGTGCGCGGTGCGCCGAGGAAGGTGACGCCGTAGACTTTTGCCATACACATCACCGCCAGCGCCCCGGTTATCGCCAGCCCAACCGCCAGCAGCGGGCCGAGCAGCCGGGCGATAAAGGCATCGCTCTGACCGAGCGCGAAGAAGGACTGGTAGATCACCCACTCGCCCGCAAAGCCGTTCAGCGGCGGCAACGCGGCCATCGCCATCAGCCCGACCAGCATGGCGAGAGAAATCACCGGCATCTTTTTGCCGATACCGCCGAGTTTTTCGATATCCCGATGACCGGTGCGGAACCAGACGCTTCCCGCGCCCAGGAACAGGGTGCTTTTGAACAGGCTGTGGTTAACGAGGTGATACAGCCCCCCGATAAACCCGGCGGCGATCAGCGCCGGTTGATTGAGTGCCAGCCCGGTCACGCCTGCGCCGATGCCGAGCAGGATAATGCCGATATTTTCCAGGGTGTGGTACGCCAGCAGACGCTGAATATTGTGCTCCATCAGCGCATACAGCCCGCCGACAAAAGCGGTAACCATACCGGCGATAAGCAGCGCGACACCCCACCACAGCGGCGGCTGGCCGCCGGTCAGGGTGATCGTCAGCATGCCGAACAGACCGACCTTCATGACCACGGTGGAAAACAGCGCGGCAGCGGGCGCTGAAGCATTCGCGTGCGCCTGCGGCACCCAGCCGTGCAGCGGGATAATCCCGGCCAGCAGGCCAAAGCCCACCACGCCCAGCAGCCAGACGTCATTTCCCAGCGGCTGGCCGTTAAGCGCTGCGAAGTCGAGCGTGCCGAAACGTTGCCACACCAGCCAGCAGGCCAGCGCCAGCAGCAGCGTGCCGAGACGCCCCAGCGCAAACCACAGTTTGCCGGAGGCGCTACACCCCGTCAGGAACACGCCGCAGAGCGCCATGATCTCCGCCATCACCACCAGCGCACCGAGGTTGCTGGCGATAACGGTACAGACCGCCGTCGCCAGCAGCAGGTTGACCAGCAGACCATTGGCTCTGGTGTGTGGATGGCGGTGCCAGTCAATATTGAACAGGCTGATAAACACCCCGCACAGGCCAAAAGTCACCAGCCAGATGGCGTTCAGCGGCGTGAGCTGAACGGTATGACGGACGATCGGAATCATTGCTTCGGCGGTCTGGCCGCTGAGTAACACTGCCGTACCTGCTGCCAGCGTCATCAGGCTGCCCACCGCCCCGCCGATACCGGCGATCCAGCCGCTCAGGGTTTTATGGAATGACAGGAGCCACGCCAGCACAGCAGCGGCGGCAAAGTACGCCACGGCGCTGTTAATCATAGATATCGCGTTCATTTCGCCCCCTCGTTAAGCGCCTGAAGCAGAGAAAGATCGCCGACGTCGGTATTAATGGTCAGCTCGCGCTTGCGTTTGCTGGTGCGGGCAATATCGCGAATGTTGACCAGAATCAGCGCTTTGGTCGGGCAGGTGCGCACGCAGGCCGGGCCCTGCTTATCGAAGCTGCACAGGTCGCACTTCACCGCCACCGCACGCACGCCGGGCACCCAGTCAAGCAGCGTACTGACACGTGCCGGAGCCGGGGGAGCAGGTGGCGCTTTTGGGGTGTTGGCATTCGCCGGAATATGCAGCGGACGGCTGCCGGAAAATTCAATCGCACCGAACGGGCAGGCTATGCCGCACAGCTTGCAGCTCACGCACAGGCTTTCGTTCAGCTGTACCGCGCCGTCAACGCGGGTGATGGCATTCACCGGACAGACGCCCGCGCACGGCGCATCCTCACAGTGGTGGCAGAGCTGCGGGGCAGACTCTTTTTCATTACGCATGACGCGCAGGCGCGGCATGGACTGGAGCCCGTGCAGGCGGTGCGTTTCCGAACAGGCCGCCTCACAGGTTCGACAGCCAATACAGACCGTCGAGTCAGCAATTACAAAACGGTTCACCGGGTCATCCTCTGGTGATAGTCATTTTTGACGAAAAACTGTCATGTCGACACTTCTCGACACGTGATGATCAGGCCACGTCCGCTGAGGCGTGTTCATCCATCAGCTGCTTCAGGTTGACCGGGAGATCGTGTTCAACGGCGGTGTACAGACCGTTATAAACCGGCGCGATTTTTTCCAGATAGTGCTCCAGCACCTGCTGGCGATCGCGATTGCTGACGTGACCGTCAACCATGCCGTCGGCCATCAGTTGCGCCTTCGCAATACACTGTTTTTCACCCTCTTTTGTCTCGACGTAGTACTCAATGGTGTGGCTGTTGAAGGTGTCGGCCAGGGTGACGTAAATCGTGAAATGGCCGAACAAAACAAAGCGCATATCCCCCTGCGCCGCACAGCTCATGGCGTGGTGAAGACGGGCTTTGGAGAGGGTGATCCCCTGGACCAGTGAGTTGCAGTAAAGGTGCCACTGGTCCTGTAACTGCTGGTGACGCTGCGCGATGTAATCCGCTTTTTCGCTAATTTCCCAAATAGTCATAGAAGGTATCCGGTTAATGGAGATAGCGGCTGTTAAGCAGATTCCATGCCATTTTTTAATGCTTTGATATTTAATGGATTTAATTCAAAACAGGCTGTCAACAAGAGGGTGTCGACGTGTCATTTCGACAGCGTTGACATCGTCACCCCCTAACCAAAACCAGGCTGGCATTGTTATTGCATTAACGGGGCAATTCATTAAGGAGGCGTCATGCACGAAATCACCCTCTGCCAGCGGGCACTGGAACTCATCGAACAGCAGGCAGCGCAAAACCACGCGACGCGCGTGACCGGCGTCTGGCTGAAGGTCGGGGCCTTTTCCTGCGTCGAAACCAGCGCCCTCACCTTCTGTTTTGAGCTGGTGTGCCGCGGCACGCTGGCGGAAGGCTGCGCACTTCATATTGAAGAGCAACAGGCGGAGTGCTGGTGCGAGCAGTGTCAGCAGTACGTCACCCTGCTGTCGTCGAAGGTCCAGCGCTGCCCACAGTGTCAGCACACCGGCCTTCGCATCGTGGCGGATGACGGGATGCAGATCCAACGCCTTGAAATCGAGAAGGAGTAAAGTATGTGTAGTACCTGCGGTTGCGCCGAAGGCAACCTGTATATCGAAGGGGATGAACACCGTCCTCACTCCGCGTTTCGCTCCGCCCCTTTTACCCCCGCACCGCGTCCGGCAGCGGCACTCACCGGCATTCGCTTTGCGCCTCAACGCTCCGATATGGGCGATCTTCATTACGGCCACGGCGAGGCGGGTACCCATGCGCCGGGCATGAGCCAGCGCCAGATGCTGAACGTGGAAATCAACGTACTCGATAAAAACAACCAGATCGCCGCCCGCAACCGCGCCCGGTTTGCCGCACGTCAACAGCTGGTGCTCAACCTCGTCTCCAGCCCCGGCTCCGGCAAAACCACGCTGCTGACGGAAACGCTCAAACGCCTGAACGAACGCGTCTCCTGCGCTGTGATCGAAGGCGATCAGCAAACGGTCAACGATGCCGCCCGTATTCGTGAAACCGGCACCCCGGCGATACAGGTCAATACCGGTAAAGGCTGCCATCTGGATGCGCAGATGATTGCCGATGCCACACCGCGTCTGCCGCTGGCGGATAACGGCATTCTGTTTATCGAAAACGTCGGCAATCTGGTCTGCCCGGCCAGCTTCGATCTCGGGGAGCGGCATAAAGTGGCGGTCCTCTCGGTGACCGAAGGAGAAGACAAGCCGCTCAAATATCCGCATATGTTTGCCGCCGCGTCGCTGATGCTGCTGAACAAAGTCGACCTGCTGCCGTACCTGAATTTCGACGTGGATAAATGCCTGGCTTATGCCCGTGAAGTGAACCCTGACATTGCGATCCTGCTGGTCTCCGCCACGCGCGGCGACGGCATGGCGCACTGGCTAAACTGGCTGGAGAGTGAACGATGTGCATAGGCGTCCCTGGACAAATCCATTCCATTGACGGAAACCAGGCCAAAGTGGAGGTCTGCGGCATATTGCGTGACGTCGATTTAACGCTGGTGGGCAGCACCGATGAGACGGGCGTCTCGCGCCTTGGTCAGTGGGTGCTGGTACACGTGGGGTTTGCCATGAGCGTGATTAATGAAGCGGAAGCGCGCGACACGCTGGATGCCCTGCAAAACATGTTTGATGTGGAGCCGGACGTCGGCGCGCTGCTGTACGGCGAGGAACGGTAATTATGCGTTACGTTGATGAATACCGCGCACCTGAGAAGGTGATGCAGCTTATCGGTCATCTGAAATCGCGGGCCGCCCTGCTGAAACACACGGCGGAAAAGCCGCTGCGGATCATGGAAGTCTGCGGCGGGCACACCCATGCCATTTTCAAATTTGGCCTCGATCAGCTGCTGCCGGACAACATAGAGTTTATCCACGGCCCGGGCTGCCCGGTTTGCGTGCTGCCCATGGGGCGCATCGACAGCTGTATCGAGATCGCCAGCCAGCCTGACGTCATTTTCTGTACCTTTGGCGACGCGATGCGCGTGCCGGGGAAAAAGGGCTCGCTGCTGCAGGCCAAAGCGCGCGGCGCGGATGTGCGCATCGTGTACTCGCCGATGGATGCCCTGAAGCTTGCAACCGATAACCCTGTCCGAAAGGTGGTATTTTTCGGGCTGGGTTTTGAGACCACCATGCCCGCTACGGCGATCACGCTGCAGCAGGCAAAACGCAGCAATGTCACCAATTTTTTCTTTTTCTGTCAGCACATTACGCTTATCCCGACGCTGCGCAGCCTGCTTGACGCCCCGGACAACGGCATTGACGCGTTCCTGGCACCGGGCCATGTCAGCATGGTGATCGGTACCGGGGCCTACGGCTTTATCGCTGACGATTACCATCGCCCGTTAGTCGTCGCTGGTTTCGAACCTCTTGATCTACTGCAAGGCGTCACCATGCTGGTTGAGCAGAAAATAGCAGCCCTGAGCGCGGTGGAAAATCAGTACCGCCGCGTGGTGCCGGATGCCGGAAATGAACGGGCGCAGCAGGCGATAGCTGACGTATTTAGCGTTGAGGGCGACAGCGAGTGGCGCGGGCTGGGGTTGATTGCTGAATCCGGCGTGCGCCTGACCCCAGACTACCGGTCGTTTGATGCAGAAACGCATTTCCGCCCACAGCCACAACAGGTTTGCGACGATCCCCAGGCCCGCTGTGGCGAGGTCCTTACCGGAAGATGTAAACCCCACCACTGCCCGTTATTTGGCAACACCTGTAACCCGCAAACGGCATTTGGCGCGCTGATGGTCTCTTCCGAAGGGGCATGTGCCGCGTGGTATCAGTACCGCAACCAGGAGAGTGAAGCATGAACACGGTTGAAATGGCGCACGGCAGCGGCGGTCTGGCGATGCAGCAGCTGATAAACCGGCTGTTTATGGAGGCCTTTGATAACCCCTGGCTCGCCGAGCAGGAAGACCAGGCCCGCATTGACCTCGCTTCCCTCACCGCCCAGGGCGACAGGCTGGCCTTCTCCACCGACAGCTATGTGATTGACCCGCTATTCTTCCCCGGCGGCGATATCGGCAAGCTGGCCGTCTGCGGTACCGCGAACGATGTCGCCGTCAGCGGTGCCATTCCGCGCTACCTCTCCTGCGGATTTATCCTTGAAGAAGGTTTGCCGATGGAGACGCTCGCGGCGGTGGTCAGCAGCATGGCGCACACCGCGCGCGAGGCAGGGATTGCTATCGTCACCGGCGATACCAAGGTGGTGCAGCGCGGCGCGGCGGATAAGCTCTTTATCAACACCGCCGGGATGGGGGCGATCCCCGCCGATATTCACTGGGGCGCGCAGCAGCTGGCCGTGGGCGACGTGCTGCTGGTCAGCGGCACGCTGGGCTGTCACGGGGCGACCATCCTTAACCTGCGCGAAGGCCTGGGGCTGGACGGGGAACTGCGCAGCGACTGCGCGGTGCTCACCCCGCTTATCCAGACGCTGCGGTCGATCCCCGGCGTGAAAGCCCTGCGGGATGCCACCCGTGGCGGCGTCAATGCCGTGGTGCATGAGTTCGCGGCCTGCTGCGGCTGCGGTATTGAACTTACTGAGCGCAGCCTGCCCGTGAAGCCTGCGGTTCGCGGACTGTGCGAGCTGCTGGGACTGGATCCGCTCAATTTTGCTAACGAAGGCAAGCTGGTGATAGGCGTTGAGCGCGCCGCGGCCGAAGCCGTACTTGAACAGTTGCGGGCGCATCCGTCAGGAAAAGAGGCCGCGATAATTGGTGAGGTGGTTGAGCGCAAAGGGGTGCGCCTGGCCGGACTGTATGGCGTGAAGCGCACGCTGGATCTGCCGCACGCGGAACCGTTACCCCGCATTTGCTAGAACCGCGCGAAAAGCGGTCGGCACGGAATTTATTTTTTTGTCCGTTTCTACTGGAAAGCACTATGCCGTATACACCGATGAGCGATCTCGGACAGCAGGGTCTGTTCGACATTACGCGAACACTTTTACAGCAGCCCGACCTGGGTGCGCTGAGCGATGCCCTGACGCGTCTGGTCAGGCAATCTGCACTGGCAGACAGCGCCGCCATTGTGCTCTGGCATAGCGGCAGCCATCGTGCGAGCTACTTCTCCACACGAGAAAACGGAAAAGCGTTTGAATACGAAGACGAAACGTATCTCGCTCACGGGCCGATACGCCGTATTCTTTCCCGGCCGGAAGCGCTGCACTGCAATTTTGAGGAGTTCCGTCAGGCGTGGCCGATGCTGGCCCGGAGCGCCTTATATCAGCCGTTTGGTCATTACAGCCTGCTGCCGCTGGCGGTGGAAGGCCACATTTTTGGTGGCTGCGAGTTTATCCGTAATACCGACCAGCCATGGAGCGAGGCGGAATATGAGCGTCTGCACACCTTTACCCAGATAGTGGCCGTCGTCGCCGAGCAGATCCAAAGCCGCGTCAGCAATAATGTGGATTACGACCTGCTGAGCCGTGAGCGTGACAACTTCCGCATTCTGGTGGCAATCACCAATGCCGTGCTCTCCCGTCTCGACATGGATGAGCTGGTCAGCGAAGTGTCGAAGGAGATCCATCACTACTTCAAAATTGACGCCATCAGCATTGCCTTGCGCGGCCATCGCAAGGGCAAGCTCAACATCTACTCCACGCACTATCTCGACGAAGCGAACCCGGCCCATGAGCAGAGCGAGGTGGATGAAGCGGGAACCCTTTCTGAACGGGTGTTTAAAAGCAAGGAGATCCTGCTGCTCAATCTCAGCGAGCAGGATGTGATGGCGCCTTACGAGCGAATGCTGTTTAACATCTGGGGCAACAAAATCCAGACCCTGTGCCTGCTGCCGTTGATGTCCGGTAACACCATGCTGGGCGTTCTCAAGCTGGCGCAGTGTGAGGAAGGGGTGTTCACCACCGCCAACCTGAAGTTGCTGCGTCAGATTGCCGAGCGTATCTCCATCGCGCTGGATAACGCGCTGGCGTATCAGGAGATCCACCGTCTGAAAGAACGGCTGGTGGATGAAAACCTGGCGCTGACGGAACAGCTTAACAATGTCGACAGCGAGTTTGGCGAAATCATCGGACGCAGCGATGCCATGTACAGCGTGCTCAAACAGGTGGAAATGGTCGCGCAAAGCGACAGCACAGTGCTGATCCTGGGCGAAACCGGTACGGGTAAGGAGCTGATTGCCCGCGCGATCCACAATCTTAGCAACCGCAACAGCCGCCGGATGGTGAAAATGAACTGTGCCGCCATGCCTGCGGGTCTGCTGGAAAGCGATCTCTTTGGCCATGAGCGCGGCGCGTTTACCGGTGCCAGCAGCCAGCGCCTGGGCCGTTTCGAGCTGGCGGATAAAAGCTCGCTGTTCCTCGACGAAGTGGGCGATATGCCGCTGGAGCTACAGCCTAAACTGCTGCGTGTGCTGCAGGAACAGGAGTTCGAACGTCTTGGCAGCAATAAGCTGATTCAGACCGACGTGCGGCTGATTGCCGCCACCAACCGCGATCTGAAAAAAATGGTCGCCGACCGCGAGTTTCGCAGCGACCTCTACTATCGCCTGAACGTGTTCCCGATTTGCCTGCCGCCCCTGCGCGAGCGTCCGGAAGATATCCCGCTGCTGGTCAAAGCGTTTACCGCCAAAATTGCCCGCCGGATGGGACGCAACATCGACAGCATTCCCGCCGAGACGTTACGCACCCTTTCCTCGATGGAGTGGCCCGGCAACGTGCGCGAGCTGGAAAACGTCATTGAGCGTGCGGTGCTGCTGACGCGCGGTAATGTGCTGCAACTCTCCCTGCCGGAGGTTTCTCTGCCGGACTCTCCCGCGGCCGCGACCGACGTGGCCCAGGACGGGGAAGATGAATATCAATTGATCGTCCGCGTACTGAAAGAGACCAACGGCGTGGTGGCCGGGCCGAAAGGGGCAGCCCAGCGTCTGGGGTTAAAACGCACCACCCTGCTGTCGCGCATGAAGCGCCTTGGAATAGATAAAGAGAGCCTGATTTAAGGCGCATTCCGGCGGTGCTTTCTGGCACCGCCTTTTGTCACCCTGCGTTATTGTCCCTCATTGACACACAATATTTTCCTCTGTATAAAATTCCGCCTTAATAATGAGTTTCATTTGCATCAAAAATAACTTTAATGAAGGGTAGCGTTTAATGAAGAAGGTCATCTGCGCGTTAGGCCTGGCGGTTGCGTCGGTCAGTTCTGCTCTGGCAACCACTTATCCTCTGACCATTGAAAACTGCGGTTATAAAGAGACCTTCACCAAAGCGCCGGAACGCGTCGTGGCCCTTGGTCAAAATACCGTTGAGATTTTGCTTCTGCTGGGTCTGGAAGATAAGGTGAAGGCCAGCGCCTTCTGGCCGACCAAAGTGCTGCCGCAGCTGGCGGAACAGAATGCCAAAATCAAAACGCTCACCGTCGAAATTCCTACGCTGGAATCTATCCTTGCGCAAAACCCCGATTTTGTTCCTGCACAATTGCCGCTGCTGCTCGGGCCAGAAAGTAAGGTCGCAAAACGTGAGGATCTGGCTACCGTCGGCGTGAACAGCTATTTATCACCGGGCATGTGCGCCACTAAAAAAGCCTCGGGCGATATGTACGGCAGCCGCCAGAAGCTGTGGGACATGACATACCTTTATAAAGAGATTGAAGATTTCGCCAAAATTTTCAACGTTGAAGACCGTGGTCAGGCCGTTATCGCCAGCTTCAAAAAACGTGAGGCAGACCTGCGCAAAGAATTTGGCAAAAGCAAAAAAGACCTCTCCTTTGTGTTCTGGTTCTCAAGCGCCTCTCCTTCTGCTGATGCCTACGTGGGCGGTAAAAACAGCGCCTCAGGCTTTATCGCTGACGTACTGGGTGGCCATAACGCCATCACCGCCGAGGCCGAATGGCCAACCGTGGGCTGGGAAAGCATCATTGCCGTTAACCCGGACGTGATTGTGGTCTCAAGCCTCGACCGTAACCGCTGGGCGCTGGATAACGCGGAAGCGAAAATCAAATTCCTGAAAAGCGATCCGGCCGTCAGCCAGCTTGATGCCGTCAAAAAAGGCCATATCGTGGTGATGGACGGCCAGGCAATGAACCCGACGATCCGTACCATTTATGGCGCTGAACAGGTGGGCGAACAGCTCAGAAAACTGGGGCTGAACTGATGACGGCAGCCGTACTTCAGGCCCGACAGGGCCTGTTCCTGACCACTTCCGCCCTGCTGGCTATCGTCCTGCTGTTTCTGGTGATAGCCCTTGGCGTAAGCGTCGGAGAGTTGTCGATTCCGCTGTCCAATGTCTTTTATGCTATCGGTAATAAGCTGGGGCTGACCGCGGTTCCGCTCAACCGCATCTATGAGAGCGTGATCTGGGACTTCCGCCTGAGCCGCGCGCTGGTGGCGGCCTGCTGCGGCGCGGGGCTGGCTATCTGCGGCGCGGTTTTGCAGAGCCTGCTGAAAAACGCGCTGGCTGAACCTTACGTGCTCGGCGTCTCTGCGGGGGCGTCCACCGGCGCGGTTTCCGTCGTGGTGCTGGGGATGGGGACCGGCGCGGTGTCGCTCTCTGCGGGCGCGTTTGCTGGCGCATTCGCCGCCTTTGCGTTTGTCGCCTTTCTGACCAACGGCGCGCGCGGCGGCAACGAGCGTACCATTCTGGCGGGCGTAGCCGCCTCTCAGCTCTTCAACGCCATCACCGCCTATACCATCAGCACCTCTGCCAGCGCGCAGCAGGCGCGTGATGTGATGTTCTGGCTGCTGGGCAGCTTTAGCGGTGTACGCTGGCCTGAATTCCAGCTGGCACTGGTTGTGGTGCTGATTGGGTTAGCCATTTGCCTCTACTATTCCCGGGCGCTGGATGCCTTTACCTTTGGTGACGATGCCGCGGCCTCGCTGGGGATTGCCGTCCCCTGGGTGCGCCTGACGCTCTTTACCACCACCGCATTGATCACCGCAACCATCGTCAGCATGGCGGGCTCAATCGGCTTTGTCGGGCTGGTGGTTCCGCACGTCATGCGTTTCTTGTTCGGTCCTCTGCATCGAACCCTGCTGATTGCCAGCGCACTGGCGGGGGCGATCCTGATGGTGCTGGCAGATATCGCCTCGCGCATGCTGATTGCCCCGCAAAGTCTGCCCGTCGGGGTGGTAACCGCCCTGGTTGGCGTGCCGTTCTTTGCCGTGATCATCTACCGCTCAAGGAATAAGTAATGAGTATCTGCGCTGAAAATATTACCTGGAAGGTAGGCAAAAAGGTCATCGTCAATAACGTGTCGCTCAAGGTGGCGCGCGGTGAAACGGTAGGACTGCTTGGCCCTAATGGTTGCGGTAAATCATCGCTTCTGCGCATTCTGGCTGGCCTGCGCCGCCCGGATGCGGGCTGTGTGACGCTGGACGGTCAGGACATTTCCCGCATCGCCAAAAAGCAGCTTGCGCGCCGGGTGGCCTTCGTTGAACAGCACGGCATGACCGATGCCAATATGCGCGTTCGCGATGTCGTCAAACTCGGTCGCATCCCGCATCACTCCCCGTTCTCGAACTGGAGCAAGCAGGATGACGAGACCGTTACCGCCGCCCTGCAGCGGGTGGATATGCTGGAAAAAAGCGATCAGGGCTGGCTGAGCCTCTCCGGCGGGGAGCGCCAGCGCGTGCATATCGCCAGGGCGCTGGCGCAGACGCCTACAGAAATTTTGCTGGATGAACCGACCAACCACCTGGACATTCACCATCAGATGCAGCTGATGCACCTGATAAGCGATCTGCCGGTGACCAGCATTGTGGCTATTCACGATCTCAACCATGCATCGATGTTCTGCGATTCGCTGATTGTGATGCAGCAGGGGCAAATCGTGGCCACCGGAACGCCGCAGGAGATCCTCTCTGAGACGTTGCTCTGGGACGTTTTTCGGGTCAAAACCAAAATCGAGATCTCGCCGTTCCATGGCAAAAAACACATTCATTTTATCGTTTAAGCGCCCGTAACATGATGCCCCTGCGCCCTGCCACAACGCTCTGGCCGCCCGTCTTACTGGGCAGCCAGTTTGTGTTTAACATCGGTTTTTACGCGGTCGTCCCCTTCCTGGCGATCTTTTTGCGCGATGACATGCTGCTTTCCGGCAGCCTTATCGGGCTGATTCTGGGGCTGCGTACCTTTTCGCAGCAGGGGATGTTCATCGTCGGCGGTGCGCTCTCAGACCGCTTTGGTGCCAAAATCATTATCCTCTGCGGCTGCGTCATCCGCGTTGCGGGTTATCTGCTGCTGGCATTTGGACACGCGCTCTGGCCCATCATCCTTGGCGCCTGTCTGACCGGCATTGGCGGCGCGTTGTTCTCTCCCTCCATCGAAGCGCTGCTGGCCAGGGCGGGTACGCATAGCGAGACTAAAGGTCAACGCAGCCGTGCAGAGTGGTTTGCGCTGTTTGCCGTCTGCGGTGAACTCGGCGCGGTGCTGGGGCCGGTTGTCGGGGCGTTGCTCACGGGGTTGGGGTTTCGCCAGGTGGCGCTGGCGGGTGCGGGGGTCTTCGTCGTCGCGCTGATTGTGCTCTACTTCTGCCTTCCGGCTGCGCAACACAGCAAGCAGGCACTCAATATTGTTCCCTGGTGGACAACCTTCCGTCAGCCGCGCTTTGTCGCCTTTATCATCGCCTACAGCTCGTGGCTGTTGAGCTACAACCAGCTCTATCTGGCGCTGCCCGTAGAGATCCAGCGTGCCGGTGGTAACGAGAAAGATCTCGGCCCCCTGTTTATGCTGGCCTCTGTGCTGATCATCACCTTGCAGCTTCCGCTGGCCCGCTTTGCACGACGCGTGGGCGCGGTGAGAATTTTGCCGGTGGGCTTTTTACTGCTCTCGGCATCTTTTGCGAGCGTGGCGGTATTCGCCCCGACGGTGCCGCCGGAAGGCTGGCTGCGCTTGCTGCCGTCGGTATGTTTTGTGGCGCTATTAACGCTTGGGCAAATGCTGCTGGTGCCCTCGGCGAAAGATCTGGTTCCACGCTTTGCGGAGGAATCGACGCTTGGCGCGCACTACGGCGCACTCGCCACCGCTGGCGGCGTTGCGGTGCTGCTGGGGAATTTGCTGTTTGGCAGTCTGCTGGATCGCGCGCTTGTCCCTTCGCCGCAGGCGATGTCCCCCTGGCTGCTGCTGGCCCTGTTCCCGCTATGCAGCGCGATCGCCATGAAGATCATTTGTCGCCCTTTCACGCGCTGAGACGGTTACTTTTTCGGGCGATACTTTTCCGGTAATTCCGGTACCGGGCGACGATCGTCCAGCAGATGGCGTACCGTCAGGATGGGGTGACGCCACAGCATGCGCGGCCCCGCCCAGCGCATAATCTGCTTCATCTCTTCACGCCTGGCGGGCTGGTAGCAGTGTACCGGACACTGTTTACAGGCCGGTTTTTCCTCACCAAAGACGCACTTATCCAGACGCTTATCCGCATAGGCATTCAGCGCCTGATAATGTCCCTCTTCCTGAGAAGCCTCCGGGCACTGCTTTTCATACAGAGCGATCATTCTGGCGATCGTCTTTTTTTCCCGTGAAATACGTTTACCAGACATAGCGGCTCACCGACTAAAAACATGCATTAATAATACCCCTTTATCTGCCACTTTTCAGTCGTTGCATTTCGTTTTCTGAAGCCGCCTTCCACTATTAAGCCCACCCCCACCCTTTTTTACTGGTATTTTATACAGTCATTAACAACACGCGTCGCTCATCGTTACGGAGGCTATATGCAAGAGATCGCCACGACCAAACACTATCGCCACTTAAAAGTCGGTTATTTCAGAAAGCGTCACGAAGACCGGAAGACCAAAATCCCGCGACGTTACAGCGTACATGCGGCGTTGAGCTTAAAAGGCGACTGGCTGGAGCAGGCAGGGTTTACTACCCACTCTCAGGTCAGGGTGGGGGTTGAACAGGGGAAAATTGTCATCGAACTACTGAAAGAAGATCTCAGCGAGAGCAGAAGAAAATAGGACGCTTACCGACGGTAAATAGAAACCCTCTGGGCCCTTGTTTCAGAATGGTATAGTTCAATTTATGGTTCGGATAAATAAAGAAATCAGGCAACACGTCGCCGAGCACATTATCCGGCAGGGAGTCTTCATTAACCTCATGGATCTTCACGGAGGTAAACTGGAAAGAGTCTTTGTTTTCGGTCCAGATATAAGACACATCCCGACGGATAGAGGCTATCGCCTTCTCATTTTTAAAATATGTCCCGCTTAGCGCGATGACCCCGGTCTGCTTTTGCATGGTGTACATAAAATCCAGCGTCAGGTTTGCGCGGGCATCTTCATGGTAAACAACAACAGAAACTGAACAGGCTTCCGTATTTTGTTTTTTTTCTAAGTGATAATGATAAAGCCAGGACGTCAGCGCCCCAACGGCAAACAGGACGAGACACAGGATGGCAGTAGACTTTTTAGTCACTGATTGTACCCCCTAAAATAAAGCGTAACGCATCCTGCATCTTCTTCTTGCTCATACGGTTTTCTGCAAATAAGTACAGAAAGTGCCGGAGCCGTGCTGGATGAAGAGAAGTAGGCCCAGGGGTATTTTTTACAATCGAGCCCTGTTCGCATGATAATTTGCTTATAACGCGTGAAGTTACCCCTGCTTTTAATATCATCGTTTCGTGAGAAAAAATGGCAGCCATTTTCCGTACTGCTTATGGTGTAGTCTTTAAAAAAGTCTTTTCTGGAATAGTCATGGACCGCCAGATGAAGAATAAAATAGCCCAGCCCAAAAGAGAGGGCCATAAAAAGCAGTGGAAGATAGCGACGATAGTGATGACGCGGGGTCTTATCTTTCACCTGAACGGCAGCAGTTTCCGCAATCACCTCTTTCGAGCCGGTGACAGGCTGGGCTTCTGCTATCGCGCTTTCTGATTCTGTTACGTCGTTTTCAATTCGGCTGACCTTAACTTCTTTTTTAATCTGGAACCCTTTTCTGGGCACCGTGGCAACCAGCGTGTCGTCAGTCTCTCCCGTCGTGCGCAACCCACGCCGGATAATGGAGATATTCTGATAAAGGGTATTTGCCGGAACTAACATTCCGTCTTCACCCCAAACTTTAGTGAAGAAATCCCTTTGATTAACCACTTCCGGGGCGGACTCAAGCAGAAGTACCAGACAGCGACTGGCTGGCGTCGTCAGAATGACGCTCAACTCCGGTCGGGTCATAGAGACAAGTAAGTTTTTCTCTGGACAAAATTTAATATTATCGTTAATTATCCAGAACATATGAGACTCACTATGCAATCAACAGAATCAGAAAACTGTTGCCAGAGTTAGCAAGTATACTCTGCGAATATTCCTTGTCAAAGCAGTAAGTTATGGTGTTTGTTCAGCAGTAACACCGAAATAAAATAATGTGAGCATAATAGAATATTATCCCCACATCGAAGACAAATACGTTTCTGAAACAGAAAAAAAGATGACGTTATATCCTGACGCCTTTATTCCCGTTTACGTTTAATACGCAAGGAATATCGCGCGGTGTTCCTTTAGCATTACCGGACCAGCGTGCCTGTCGCAATTGCGGCAAGACAGACCCACGTCTTCAGCATCGCTGGAATCAGGTACGCATTTTAGTCGAAAGAGCCCGCACGTCTGTTTTCCTGTCCAGCAGAGTCCGTTATCATGGTCCGTGAACGATTCATGATAAGAAACGCAGGCTGTCATGCGTTCCAATGAGAGAGAAAGAAACCTGACAATAAAAAAGACAACTCATTGAAATTGAAAAAAAATGGACACGGTAACCTAATGAGTACACTTGAAAATTTTGACGCCCATACCCCAATGATGCAGCAGTACCTGAAGCTGAAAGCGCAGCATCCGGAAATTCTGTTGTTTTACCGCATGGGCGATTTTTACGAGCTGTTTTATGACGATGCTAAACGGGCATCGCAGCTGCTCGACATCTCTCTGACCAAACGTGGCGCATCGGCAGGTGAACCCATCCCGATGGCAGGCATTCCGCATCATGCGGTAGAAAACTACCTGGCCAAGCTGGTGAATCAGGGCGAGTCGGTTGCCATCTGTGAGCAGATCGGCGATCCGGCCACCTCAAAAGGCCCGGTTGAACGCAAGGTCGTGCGTATCGTCACGCCAGGCACCATTAGCGACGAAGCCCTGCTCCAGGAGCGTCAGGATAACCTGCTGGCGGCCCTGTGGCAGGACGGCAAAGGGTTTGGTTACGCCACGCTGGATATCAGCTCCGGGCGTTTTCGTCTGAGCGAGCCGGCTGACCGGGAAACCATGGCAGCCGAACTGCAGCGCACCAACCCGGCGGAACTGCTGTATGCCGAAGATTTTGCCGAAATGGCGTTGATCGAAGGTCGTCGCGGCCTGCGCCGCCGTCCGCTGTGGGAATTTGAAATTGATACCGCTCGCCAGCAGCTCAACCTGCAGTTTGGCACCCGCGATCTGATTGGCTTTGGGGTGGAAAACGCCCCGCGCGGACTGTGCGCCGCGGGCTGCCTTTTGCAGTATGTGAAAGACACCCAGCGCACCGCCCTACCGCATATCCGCTCTATTACCATGGAGCGCCAGCAGGACAGCATCATTATGGATGCGGCCACGCGCCGGAATCTGGAGATCACCCAGAACCTGGCGGGTGGCGTTGAGAACACGCTGGCATCCGTCCTCGATAACACCGTGACGCCGATGGGCAGCCGCATGCTGAAGCGCTGGCTGCATATGCCCGTCCGCGATACGGATACGCTCGTTTGTCGTCAGCAGACCATTGCCGCGCTGCAGGATCGCTACACCGAGCTGCAGCCTGTGCTGCGTCAGGTGGGCGATCTGGAGCGTATTCTGGCTCGCCTGGCACTGCGCACGGCGCGGCCTCGCGACCTTGCACGGATGCGTCATGCCTTCCAGCAGCTGCCGGAACTGCGTGCTCAGCTGAGCGACGTTGACAGCGCACCGGTTCAGAAACTGCGCGAAACCATGGGCGAGTTTGCTGAACTCCGCGATCTGCTGGAGCGCGCTATCATTGATGCGCCGCCGGTTCTGGTGCGCGACGGCGGCGTAATTGCCCCTGGCTACAACGAAGAGCTGGATGAATGGCGCGCGCTGGCTGACGGCGCAACGGATTACCTCGACAAGCTGGAGATCCGCGAGCGCGAACGTCTCGGGCTCGATACCCTGAAAGTCGGCTATAACGCAGTCCACGGTTACTATATTCAGATCAGCCGCGGGCAGAGCCATCTGGCGCCGATTCACTATGTGCGTCGCCAGACGTTGAAAAACGCTGAGCGCTACATCATTCCTGAGCTGAAAGAGTATGAGGACAAAGTTCTCACCTCGAAAGGCAAAGCGCTGGCCCTGGAAAAGCAGCTTTACGACGAGCTGTTCGACATGCTGATGCCACACCTCGCGGACCTGCAGTTAAGCGCTGGCGCGCTGGCGGAGCTGGATGTGCTGGTGAATCTGGCTGAGCGCGCTGAAACGCTGAACTATACCTGCCCGACCTTTATCGACAAGCCCGGCATTCGCATTACCGAAGGCCGCCACCCGGTGGTGGAGCAGGTACTGAACGAGCCGTTCATCGCTAACCCGCTGAGCCTGTCGCCGCAGCGAAGAATGCTGATCATTACCGGTCCGAACATGGGCGGTAAAAGTACCTATATGCGCCAGACGGCGCTTATCGCCCTGCTCGCCTACATCGGCAGCTACGTTCCGGCGCAGAAAGTGGAGATTGGCCCCATCGATCGTATCTTCACCCGCGTGGGTGCGGCGGACGATCTGGCCAGCGGCCGTTCCACCTTTATGGTCGAAATGACGGAAACCGCCAATATCCTGCACAACGCGACAGAACACAGCCTGGTGCTGATGGACGAAGTCGGACGCGGCACCTCAACCTACGACGGACTGTCGCTGGCATGGGCGTGTGCGGAAAACCTGGCGAATAAAATCAAGGCCATGACGCTGTTCGCGACGCACTACTTTGAACTGACGCAGTTGCCGGAGAAAATGGAGGGCGTGGCAAACGTCCACCTGGATGCGCTTGAGCATGGCGATACCATCGCCTTTATGCACACGGTGCAGGAAGGTGCAGCGAGCAAGAGCTATGGCCTGGCCGTCGCGGCGCTGGCGGGTGTGCCTAAAGAAGTAATTAAACGCGCGCGTCAGAAACTGCGCGAGCTGGAAAGCCTGTCACCGAATGCGGCAGCCACCCAGATTGATGGTACGCAGATGTCGCTGCTGGCACCTGCGGAAGAGACGTCACCCGCCGTTGAAGCGCTGGAGAATCTCGACCCGGATTCACTGACGCCACGTCAGGCGCTGGAGTGGATTTATCGGCTGAAGAGTCTGGTTTAGTTCTCTGCGATCTTTGCCCGGTGGCGCTACGCTTACCGGGCCTACGGGTTTTGTAGGACGGGTAAGGCGAAGCCGCCACCCGGCAAAACAGACCGCACGATGTTACCGCCCGGTAAGCGCAGCGCCACCGGGCTTTTTTTTACAGCAATGGCGGAATGGTCGGTACCTGCGGCGCCTCATCAATATCCTTCTGCGTCATACGGAACGCTTCAGGGTAATGTTCGCGACTGGTACGACGCAGCGGCTCGGTATCGCGCCAGGTATACAGGCAATGCTGGCACTGATAAACCGTCCAGATCCCTTTCACCGGTGATGTGGCCATCACCTCAATTTGCTCATCGGCACAACGTGGACAAATCATCTTTTCCTCCTTATTGGCGTGCTGCCAGCATCGCAGTCAGCTTTTCAGCCCAGGCTTTGGTTTCAGGTAAATCCTGCACCGGCTGGCTGTAGTGACCGCGGTTATCCGGCGCAACAGGCGTGGTGGCATCAATAATCAGCTTGTCGGTGATGCCTGCCGGGCTGGACCCAGGATCAAGCTCAAGAACCGACATGTTCGGCAGCTGCACAAGATCCCCTGCCGGGTTCACTTTTGATGACAGCGCCCACATCACCTGCGGCAGGTTGAACGGATCGACATCTTCATCCACCATAATCACCATCTTCACATAGCCCAGGCCATGCGGCGTGGTCATGGCGCGTAAACCGACCGCGCGGGCAAAACCACCGTAGCGTTTTTTGGTGGAGATGATCGCCAGCAGACCGTGGGTGTACATCGCGTTCACCGCCTGCACTTCAGGGAACTCCGCTTTCAGTTGCTGGTAAAGCGGCACACAGGTGGCTGGCCCCATCAGGTAGTCGATCTCGGTCCAGGGCATCCCGAGATAGAGGGATTCGAAAATCGGTTTGGTGCGGTACGAGACTTTATCAATACGGACCACCGTCATATTGCGTCCGCCCGAATAGTGCCCGGTAAACTCACCGAACGGCCCTTCAATTTCACGTTTACGGCCTTCAATCACCCCTTCCAGGATCACTTCAGACCCCCACGGCACATCGAAGCCGGTCAACGGCGCGGTCGCAATCGGGTACGGGCTTTCACGCAGCGCCCCGGCCATTTCATACTCGGACTGATCGTATTTCAGCGGCGTTGCGCCCATCAGGGTGATGATCGGATCGTTGCCCAACGTAATCGCAATCGGCAGGTCTTCACCACGCTCTTCGGCTTTATGCAGATGCAGGGCGATATCATGCATCGGCACCGGCTGCAGGCCGAGCTTACGTTTGCCCTTCACTTCCATGCGGTAAATACCGACGTTCTGCTTGCCGAAATGGTCCGGGTCGAGCGGATCGCGCGAGACAACGCACGCTTTGTCGAGATAAAAACCGCCGTCCCCGTCGTTCAGGCGAAACAGCGGCAGGATGTCGAACAGGTTAATCTCCTCACCGTCCACCGTATTCTGCGCCCATGCGGGGTTGGCCCGGCGCTCCGGTGCGACCGGGAATTTATCCCAGCGGCGAATAAACTCATCGATCTGCTTTTTGACCGGGGTATTCGCCGGCAGCCCCATCGAAATGGCGTGGTTCTGCCAGGAGCCGATGGTGTTCATCACCACCCTGGCATCGGTAAACCCGCGAATGTTATCGAACCACAGCGCAGGCGCACCATCACCGATACGTCCCGTCGCGTTAGCGGCCGCCGCCAGATCCGGCTCCGCATTGACCTCTTCTTCAATTTTCAGCAGTTGCCCTTGCTCATCGAGCGCCTGCAGGAAGCTTCTCAAATCATCAAATGCCATCGTTATTCTCCTGTGAAAAATGTTTCGCCGCCTGCAGGCCGTTCCAGCGACGCGCCTTTTTGTGCTCCAGACCAAACTGGTCGAGTACGCGGGTCACGATATGCTGGGTGATATCATCGGCGGTTTGCGGGTGGTTGTAATACGCAGGCATGGGCGGCACCATCGCCACCCCCATGCGGGAAAGCGCGAGCATGTTCTCCAGATGAATGGTGCTGAGCGGCGTTTCACGCGGGACCAGCACCAGCTTGCGCCCCTCTTTCAGCACCACGTCTGCCGCACGGCCCACCAGCCCTTCGGCATAGCCCGCGCGGATACCCGCCAGCGTTTTCATGCTGCAGGGAATGACGATCATGCCGTCGGTACGAAACGAGCCGGAGGAGATGGTGGCAGCCTGATCGGCAGGACTGTGAACGACATCTGCCAGGGCGGCGACATCCTGCGCGGTATAGGGCGTTTCCAGCTCAATGGTGGTTTTCGCCCATTTCGACATCACCAGATGGGTTTCAACCTCTGGCATGTCCCGTAACGCCTGCAGTAAAGCCACACCCAGCGGAGCACCTGTTGCTCCCGTCATTCCCACGATCAATCTCATTCAGCACCTCAATTAATTTGTTCGTATGCGAACATAATGACTACGTTACTCCCGGTGAGCTGAGCTGACAATATTGTTCGTACACGATCACACGTAATGCTAAAAACTGCTGCGTTAAAATCGCAGGCAATAGCGGCTATCATAGGGGGGAGATTTTTTTCGTCGGAGTGTTCATGGAACTGAGACAAGAAGCGTTCCACCTGCTACGGCAGCTTTTTCAACAGCATACTGCCCACTGGCAACATGCTTTACCGGCGCTGACCAAGCCGCAATATGCGGTGATGCGATCTGTTTCTGAAAATCCGGGGATCGAGCAGGTCGCCCTGACGGAAGTCGCCGTGAGCACAAAAGCGACGCTGGCCGAAATGCTGAGCCGCATGGAATCGCGTGGGCTGGTGAAGCGCGAACACGATCCTGCGGATAAGCGCCGCCGGTTTGTCTTCCTCACGCCTGAAGGGGAAGCCCTGCTTGCAAGCTGTAAACCGGTCGGTAATGAGGTGGATGAGGCGTTTTTAGGGCGTCTCAGCCAGGACGAGCGGGAACAATTTACGGCACTGATCAAAAAGATGATGCATGACTAGTTCACCCGGGCACGCATAAAATCAATAAATGTCCGAACCTTAGCGGGCACATGCTGGGCATCTGGATAAACGGCATAGATGCCCTGCTGAGCAAACGTGTATCCCGGTAAAAGCGATACCAGAACCCCCGAATTCAGTGCGTTTCGCACCAGCCACTCCGGCAGCAGCGCCACACCACATCCCGCATGCGCGAAAGCCATCAGCGCCTGGGCGCTATCTGCGTACAGGCGCGGGGCTTTTTTAATCTCAAAGGCAACCAGATTGCCATCTGCATCTTTTACCTGCCAGTGCAGCGGCGAAGGTAAACGCTCGTGAACGATCCACCCGGCCTGCGCCAGGTGTTCGAGAGATTCAACGGGATGGTTAGCCAGCCACCCGGGGGCGGCAACCGGCAGGATAGTAAAGTTTGAAATCAAGGCGGCGTGGTAGCGCGAATCAGCGAGTGTTCCCAGCCGGATGGCGACATCAAAGCGCTCCGAGATGAGATCGGCATGCTGAGACGACGAAACATGACGAACGCGAAGCTCCGGATGCTGCTGGCTAAATTCGGCCAGCAAAGGCACAACCACCTGCGAACCGTATTCGGGCGTTGTGGTGATCCGCAATTCGCCGGTCAGGCCGGAATGGTTAGCGCGAACGTCGTCCTGCAGGCGTTCAGCCTCCTGTAAAAGCCTGACGCTTCGCTGATGAAAAAGCACGCCCGCCTCGGTTAACGTCAGGCGACGGGTGGATCGCAACAGCAGCGTGACTCCCAGCTCATCTTCCAGCTGGCGAATATTGAAGCTGACCACGGCCTTTGTCAGCCCCATCGACTCTGCGGCGGCAGTAAAACTGCCCGCATCCGCTACCGCCACAAACATCGCCGTTCGCTGGAGATTCAGCATCGTTAACCTTCATAATTGTCAAAATAGTTTTGACAGTATATCGCGAATTGTTGCGTTTATCGGCACCGGACAAGCCGATACGATACGCCCCCTCACCGGAGGATCCACCATGACGTATCGCAGCAAAGTCGCCGTAGTCTATCTGCTGGGCTTTTTTCTTGATTTGATCAACATGTTTATCGCCAGCGTCGCCTTTCCGGCAATGGCGCAGACCTATCACGCCACGCCCTCTGCACTCGCCTGGGTCAGTAACGGGTATATTGCCGGCCTGACGCTGGTGATCCCGTTCAGCAGTGCCCTGACGCGCCGCATCGGGGCAAAGCACGTCGTCCTTCTCTCGTTGGTTCTCTTTAGCGTAGCCTCCACCGCGGCAGGCTTGTCTGCCACACTTGAAACTCTGATTGCCTGGCGGGTGCTGCAGGGCGTGGGCGGTGGCTTATTGATCCCCGTAGGGCAGGCGCTGACCTGGCAACAGTTTAAATCGCATGAACGCGCCAGGCTCTCTTCCGCCGTCATGCTGGTTGCACTGCTTGCCCCCGCATGCTCACCTGCGTTAGGGGGCGTACTGGTTCAGGCGTTAAGCTGGCGGTGGGTATTTTTTGCTACCCTCCCGGTTGCTCTCCTGACCTTTGCGTTGGCCTGTCTGTGGCTTAAGCATGAAATGCCCGCGATGAAAGCAAACCGACTGCTGAACCTGAGTTTGATCGCCGATCCGCTTCTGCGCGTTTCCATGATGGTTTATGTATGTGTCCCCGGCATGTTTATCGGAATAAACGTCACCGGCATGTTTTATCTGCAGAGCGTGGCCAACATGACGCCAGCCGCGACGGGTATGCTTATGCTGCCGTGGTCTCTGGCATCGTTTATGGCCATCACCGCAACGGGCCGTTACTTTAACCGTGTCGGCCCCCGACCTCTGTTGATCGCGGGTTGCCTGCTTCAGGCGTCAGGTATTCTGCTTTTGCTCTGCGTCAGTGCGACCACGGGCACGCTGCCAGCGATCGTTGCGTTTGCATTAATGGGCGCAGGAGGCAGTCTTTGCAGCAGTACGGCCCAGAGCAGCGCATTTCTGACAACGCGTCGGGAAGAGATGGCTGATGCCAGCGCGCTGTGGAATCTTAATCGTCAGCTGAGTTTTTTTGCGGGTGCCTTTCTGCTGGCACAGGTGCTGGATCTGGCCCAGAGGTATTTGCCCCCCGTCGCCGCGTGGCACGGGATGTTTCTGGTTGCTTCGGCCATCACGTTGGTGCCCGTCATCTCTGTATTTCGTCTTAACAACCCGCAGGTGCTTGCACAACTGCAACAGGAGCAACCATGACGCCTTTCGAACACGACATCATTGATATTCATATCGCACTGGAAAACTGGCTGGGTGCCGGTGAAGGTAATATTGATGCCCTGCTCGCCCGTTTCCAGCCAAACTTTCTGATGGTTCCCCCGAGTGGGGCGCATTTAAACCATGACGCCCTTGTCCGTTTTCTGCACGCCCAGCGTGGAAGCCGACCCGGCCTTAAAATCATCATTGATGAGTTAGCCACGATTCAGTCATGGGATAACGGTGCGGTGCTTCATTACCGGGAGACGCAGACCCGCCTGGACCAGCCCGTCAACGTACGCTGGTCAACCGCGGTGCTCAATCGGGATGGCGAGAAGATCAGCTGGCGTCTGCTGCACGAAACGGCGCAGCCGTAAGAGATAAAAAAGGCCCGTCTCACGACGGGCCTTTTTTTGACGAAAGGTTGCTTATTCGCGGAACAGCGCTTCGATATTCAGACCTTGCCCCTGCAGAATTTCACGCAGGCGGCGCAGACCTTCAACCTGAATCTGACGAACACGTTCACGGGTCAGGCCAATTTCACGGCCGACGTCTTCCAGTGTCGCAGCTTCATACCCCAGTAAACCGAAACGACGTGCCAGCACTTCACGCTGTTTGGCGTTCAGTTCGAACAGCCATTTGACGATGCTCTGTTTCATGTCATCGTCCTGCGTGGTGTCTTCCGGGCCGTTGTCTTTTTCATCGGCCAGGATATCCAGCAGCGCTTTTTCGGAGTCGCCACCCAGCGGGGTGTCAACCGAGGTAATGCGCTCGTTGAGACGCAGCATGCGGCTTACGTCATCAACCGGTTTGTCGAGTTGCTCAGCAATCTCTTCTGCGCTTGGCTCGTGGTCCAGTTTATGGGACAACTCGCGCGCGGTACGCAGATAGACGTTCAACTCTTTGACGATGTGAATCGGCAGGCGAATCGTACGGGTTTGGTTCATAATGGCCCGTTCGATGGTCTGACGAATCCACCAGGTCGCGTAGGTGGAGAAGCGGAACCCACGTTCTGGGTCAAACTTCTCTACTGCGCGGATGAGACCTAAGTTGCCCTCTTCAATCAGATCCAGCAGAGCCAGACCACGATTGCCGTAACGACGGGCAATTTTCACGACCAGACGCAAGTTACTTTCAATCATGCGACGGCGCGAGGCAACATCACCACGCAAAGCACGACGTGCGAAATAGACTTCTTCTTCGGCCGTTAACAGTGGGGAGTAACCAATCTCCCCAAGGTAAAGCTGAGTCGCGTCCAGTACACGCTGTGTGGCACCCTGCGATAACAGCTCTTCTTCAGCCAAATCGTTATCACTGGGTTCCTCTTCTACTAAGGCTTTTTCGTCAAAAGCCTCTGCTCCGTTCTCATCAAATTCCGCATCTTCATTTAAATCATGAACTTTCAGCGTATTCTGACTCATAAGGTGGCTCCTACCCGTGATCCCTGAACGAGACACCCTGGCTGGCATGCCCCGTCAATTTATCGCTGCGGCAAATACTGCAGCGGGTTTACGGATTTCCCCTTGTAACGAATTTCAAAATGCAAGCGTGTAGAACTGGTTCCGGTGCTACCCATGGTAGCGATTTTTTGCCCCGCCTTAACTTCTTGTTGTTCCCGGACCAGCATTGTGTCGTTATGGGCGTAGGCACTCAGGTAATCATCGTTGTGTTTGATGATAATAAGATTACCGTAACCGCGCAGAGCGTTACCGGCATACACAACGCGTCCGTCTGCGGTCGCGATGATAGCCTGTCCCTTACTTCCTGCGATATCGATCCCTTTGTTCCCTCCTTCGGAGGAAGAGAAGTTCTCGATAACCTTACCGTCAGTTGGCCAGCGCCAGGTTGAAATTGGCGAACTGGAACTCATACTGCTGGCAGTCGGTTCAGTAGAGCTAACCACAGGTGCCGTAGCCGGTGCTGTGACAGCAGTCGCAGTCCCTTTATTATTCGGCAACATTTTGTTAGCAGTCTGATCACCTGAATCTTCAGAATACGTAATTACAGGTTGTGAAGCAACCACCGTGGTGGATTTTTGTGCAGGCTTAACGCTGTTATTTTGCGCGGTCACGTCGGCTGCAGAGACGGTATTGCCAGGCGTAAGCGGCGTACCCGTTGCGTTGCCCACCTGGAGCGTCTGCCCGACTTCCAGCGCATACGGTGCCTGGACGTTGTTGCGCTGCGCGAGGTCACGGAAATCGTTCCCGGTGATCCACGCAATATAGAACAGCGTATCGCCACGTTTCACGGTATAGGTGCTGCCGCCGGTATAGCTGCCTTTCGGAATGTTCCCATACTGACGGTTATACACTATGCGGCCATTTTGGGTCTGAACAGGTTGTTCGACTGGCTGAATCTGTGTTGGCTGTGTAACAGGATGTTGCACAGGCTGAATTTGTGGTGTTTGCTGCGGCGCAGCAGTGCCCATTTTAGGCGGCGGCGTGATCAACATTCCGCTGGACGTGTTACCGGAGCCGCTGTTTCCGCCAACAGAACTGACAGGCGCAGGTGCATTGTTAGAACTCGAACAGCCTGCCAGCCAGAGCGAAACCAGTGATAATGCCGCAACACGGCTGATGGTGAATTTAGGGCTTCCCGCGCTCATTTATCCCCCAGGAATGTGTTAACTACCAGTGACTTAAAATTAACCGTGATGGCACGACTCTTTCGCGCCACACCATACGCTGAATTTGCCTTAATAACCCTGGATAATTCCGAGTCTTAGGCCAGTTCCCCCTTTACCAGAGGCACAAAGCGCACGGCTTCTACGGTATCGATAATAAACTCGTCGCCACGTCGACGAACGCGCTTTAACAGCTGCTGCTCATCGCCAACAGGCAATACAAGAATGCCTCCCTCATCCAGCTGCGACAACAGGGCCGCAGGGATCTCCGGTGGAGCCGCCGTCACGATGATTGCGTCAAACGGGGCGCGAGCCTGCCAACCCTGCCATCCATCACCGTGTCGTGTCGAAACATTGTGTAAATCAAGTTGTTTCAGGCGACGACGCGCCTGCCACTGTAAACCTTTGATCCGCTCAACCGAGCACACATGATGCACCAGATGCGCCAGAATCGCAGTCTGATACCCGGACCCGGTGCCAATCTCCAGCACGCGGGAGTCGGGGGTGAGCTCCAGCAGCTCCGTCATGCGCGCAACCATGTAGGGCTGCGAAATCGTCTGGCCCTGCCCGATGGGCAACGCCACGTTTTCCCACGCTTTGTGTTCAAACGCCTCGTCTACAAATTTCTCACGCGGAACCTGGGCGAGCGCGTCAAGCACATGCTCGTCGCGGATCCCCTGTGCGCGAAGTTGTTCCAGAAGAGTTTGTACACGTTTGCTTACCATTGCGCGTTCACTCCTGCGCGATCAAGCCAGCCCGACACCACATCATGCGCGCTATACGCGGTTAAATCTACGTGCAGCGGCGTTACCGAGACATAGCCTTCATCCACAGCGGCAAAGTCAGTATCCGGCCCCGCATCGCACTTATCGCCAGGAGGGCCAATCCAGTAGAGCGTGTTGCCGCGCGGATCCTGCTGCGGGATGACCTGATCGGCCGGATGACGGCTCCCGCAACGCGTGACGCGAATGCCCTTGATTTCATTCAGCGGGAGATCCGGCACGTTGATGTTGAGGATGCGTCCGGTACGCAGCGGTTCACGGCTAAGTGCCCGCAGGATAGAACAGGTTACCGCTGCCGCCGTGTCGTAATGAGTGTGACCATTTAACGATACCGCCAGCGCCGGAAAGCCAAGATGACGGCCTTCCATTGCGGCCGCCACGGTACCAGAGTAGATAACGTCATCACCCAGATTCGGCCCGGCGTTAATCCCGGAAACGACGATATCCGGGCGCGGGCGCATCAGCGCATTCACCCCCAGAAAAACGCAGTCCGTTGGCGTGCCCATCTGCACGGCAATATCGCCATTTTCAAAAGCAAAGGTGCGAAGCGACGACTCCAGCGTCAATGAGTTAGACGCTCCACTGCGGTTACGATCGGGAGCCACGACCTGCACATCCGCAAATTCGCGAAGGTGTTTCGCCAGCGTCTGAATGCCTGGGGCATGGATCCCGTCATCGTTACTCAGCAATATTCGCATAATCACCCGACGTGTTGATAAGTTCCCTGACAACACTGGTGGCAAAGCTACCTGCCGGCAGCCAGAAGCGTAACTCAACGGTTACGTCATCCCACCAGTTCCAGCTTAACTGCTGCGGGTAGAGCAACATCGCCCGGCGTGCTGCTTCGACTTTTTCCCGCACCAGCAATGATTGTAATTCTTGCGCTTCGGCCACGGCTGCCTGCTCCGCGGCCAGCGCGTCACCCTGCGTACCCCAGTCGCCCGTGCCGGGCAAGGCTGCGGTGATCATCAGCGTTTTAGCGTCCACGCGCGACTGTACATCGGCCATTTCTTCGGCCGTTGCCACAAACCAGCTACCGCGTCCCGCTAATTGTAGCGCATCGCCGACAACAACTTGATTCGCGTCCGGTTTTTTCAGCCGTTCGCTTACGATCTGATTAAACAACGCACTGCGGGCCGCCGACAACCAAAAACTGCGTTTATTCCTGTCACGCACCGGCGCATCGCTCTGCGCCCAACGCAGTGCGCCCTGCAGGTTACTGCCGCCGATGCCAAAACGCTGTGCGCCAAAGTAGTTAGGCACACCGCGTTCATTGATGGCCTGCAAGCGTTTTTCCACGTCGTCACGGTCGGTCACTTCACGCAGTACGAGGGTAAAGTTGTTACCTTTCAACGCCCCCAGACGCAGTTTGCGCTTGTGACGGGCGTACTCCAGCACCTTACAGCCCTCAAGCTCAAATTTGCTTAAATCAGGCATCGCATTGCCGGGAACGCGCGCGCAAAGCCACTGTTCGGTGACCGCGTGTTTGTCTTTCTGCCCGGCGAAGCTCACTTCGCGGGCATGGATTTTCAGAAATTTAGCCAGCGCATCGGCCACAAAGCGGGTATTGCAGCCATTTTTGAGGATGCGCACCAGAATATGCTCGCCTTCGCCGTCCGGCTCAAAGCCCAAATCTTCCACGACCACGAAATCTTCGGGGCTGGCTTTCAGCAGACCACTCCCCAGCGGTTTACCGTGCAGGTAGGTCAGGTTGTCAAAATCGGTCATTTGCTCGCCTTCACCAGCAGCGCCACGGCTTCGCAGGCGATGCCTTCGCCGCGACCGGTAAAGCCCAGTTTCTCCGTGGTGGTCGCTTTGACGTTAACGTCATCCATATGGCAGCCCAGATCTTCAGCGATAAATACGCGCATCTGAGGAATATGCGGCAGCATTTTAGGGGCCTGAGCGATGATCGTCACATCGACGTTACCCAGGGTGTAGCCCTTCGCCTGAATACGGCGCCAGGCTTCACGCAACAGCGCACGGCTGTCTGCGCCTTTAAACGCCGGATCGGTGTCCGGGAACAGCTTGCCGATATCGCCCATCGCCGCCGCGCCCAGCAAGGCGTCGGTTAAGGCGTGTAATGCCACGTCGCCATCAGAATGCGCCAGCAGCCCTTTTTCATAAGGAATGCGCACGCCGCCAATGATAATTGGGCCAACGCCTCCAAAGGCGTGTACATCAAAACCGTGTCCAATTCGCATTATGCCTTCTCCTGATGGGTCGAACGGGTAAGATAAAATTCCGCGAGCTGTAAATCTTCCGGGCGCGTCACTTTTATATTATCAGCGCGCCCTTCAACAAGCGTTGGGTGGAAACCGCAATACTCCAGCGCAGAGGCTTCGTCGGTGATGGTCGCACCTTCTTTAAGCGCGCGCGTTAAGCAGTCGTGGAGTAATTCGCGGGGGAAAAATTGTGGCGTCAGCGCGTGCCAGAGATCGACGCGCTCAACGGTATGCGCGATAGCCTGTTTGCCAGGCTCGGCACGCTTCATGGTGTCACGTACCGGTGCGGCCAGAATGCCACCGACTTTACTGGTTTCACTTAGCGCCAGCAGACGCGCAAGATCGTCCTGATGCAGACACGGGCGCGCAGCGTCGTGGACCAGCACCCACTGGGCATCGCCAGCGGCCTGGATGCCCGCCAGCACGGAATCGGCGCGCTCGGCACCGCCATCAACGACGGTGATCTGCGGATGAGCGGCCAGCGGTAACTGTGCGAACCGGGCATCGCCCGGACTGATGGCGATGATGACACGCGTCACTCGGGGGTGCGCCAGCAGCGCCGCCACGGCATGTTCGAGGATCGTTTTATCGCCAATAGAGAGGTATTGCTTAGGACATTCTGTCTGCATGCGCCGGCCAAAACCCGCGGCCGGCACCACGGCGCATACGTCCGAAAAAGTCACTGCCATGTCGTAATCCTGGGCCTGATTATCGATTGTTTTGTGCTGAGCCCTGATTGCGTTTAGACGCATCCGGAACCAGACGATAAAAGGTTTCGCCCGGTTTAGTCATACTGAGTTCATTGCGTGCGCGTTCCTCAATCGCCTCCTGCCCGCCATTGAGGTCATCAATTTCAGCAAAGAGTTGATCGTTTCGCGCCTTAAGTTTGGCGTTAGTTGCCTGCTGAGCCGCGACGTCATCGCTTACCCGGCTATAGTCGTGCAGTCCGTTTTTACCGAACCACAGCGAATATTGCAGCCAGACCAGCAGAGCCAGCAACAGCAGCGTTAGTTTACCCATCCTGCCCCCTGAAAAACGGCATCTTCATCCCACAACGCCCCCGGCGCTCTATGCCGGAGTAACAGAGATGCCGCAACATCGCGGGCAAATGTACCACATTTTTTCCGCAGAATCGCCCTGCTCAATATCGTCACACAGTTGGTTACGGTTTGAATTATGGCTGAAGTTAGCCCATGAGCCACAAAAATAACAGACCAAACATCAGGACCACCGTCACAATCGTGACAACGGTGCTGTACAGCAGTTTGCCGTTAAGCAGTGAATGCAGGGCGATGCCGACGACAACCGCCACGGGCATCAGCGCCAGGAAGAAGGGCCAGGTGTAGAGAAAGAAGAACAGCGTGTTACCGCCGTAGATGAGAAACGGGATGCCCAGCGCCAGCAACCACGAGACGAAGCCGACGAAGGCCCCGGGAAAGGACCAGGTCGTCTCGTCGTCGGTCGCTATCGGATCCGACCCGGTGGTAATCATGTAGTTTTCACTGTTGCGCATAGCTAATCCTGTGACCGTGACTCATCGTTCGGGAAGACAGCTCCCGAACGATACCGTCTCAGGATCTGATAATATCGTCCCGTCTGAGCAGGTCTAATAATTGGCTTACTAAATTTGTTACCAATTGTTGACCTTCCAGGTGAATCTCAGGGGATTCAGGCGCTTCGTAGACCGAGTCGATGCCGGTGAAGTTTCGCAGCTCACCCGCGCGGGCTTTTTTGTACAGCCCTTTCGGATCGCGCGCTTCGCAGATTTCCAGCGGCGTATCGACAAACACCTCAATAAATCGATCCTGACCGACGCGCTCGCGTACCATCTGCCGCTCGGCGCGGTGAGGCGAGATAAACGCGGTCAGCACCACCAGCCCGGCATCCGCCATCAGGCTGGCCACTTCCCCAACCCGACGGATATTCTCCTTGCGGTCTTCATCGCTAAACCCTAAATCACTGCACAGGCCGTGACGCACGTTGTCGCCATCCAGCAGGTAGGTGCTCACCCCCTGCTGATGCAGCGCCTCTTCCAGCGCGCCCGCGACCGTCGATTTACCGGAGCCGGACAGCCCGGTAAACCACAGCACAACCCCACGGTGGCCGTGGAGTTGCTCCCGCTGAGCGACGGTAACCGGATGAGGATGCCAGACGACGTTCTCATCATGGGCGGCCATTACTTGCCTCCCAGCAGATCGCGTGCACCCCAGTGCGGGAAGTGCTTACGCACCAGCGCATTCAGTTCAAGCTCAAAGGCGCTGAATTCAGACACCGCTGCCGCCTGTTGATTAGGCTCGCGCACCATGCCTGCACCAACGGTAACGTTGGTCAGGCGATCGATAAAGATAAGTCCACCCGTTACCGGATTTTGCTGGTATTTGTCCAGCACCAGCGGCTCGTCAAAGGTGAGATCCACCAGGCCAATACCGTTCAGCGGCAGTTCGCTCACTTCACGCTGGGTCAGATTGTTGATGTCCACCTGGAACTGGATACCGTCCACGCGGGCGCGCGTTTTCTTACCGGCAATTTTGATGTCGTAGCTTTGGCCTGCGGTCAGCGGCTGTTCAGCCATCCACACCACATCCACGGCAGCACCCTGCACCGCCGCCAGCGCTTCCTGCGCATCCACCAGTAGATCGCCGCGGCTGATATCAATCTCATCTTTCAGCACCAGCGTCACCGCTTCACCGGCACCCGCTTCCTGCAGATCGCCATCAAATGTGACGATACGGGCAATGGACGACTCCACACCCGACGGCAGCACTTTGACGCGCTGCCCCACCGTGACGGTGCCCGAGGCGAGGGTGCCGGAGAAGCCGCGAAAATCGAGGTTCGGGCGGTTCACATACTGCACCGGGAAGCGCATTGGCTGGGTATCCACCACGCGCTGAATTTCAACCGTCTCCAGCACTTCCAGCAACGTCGGGCCGCTGTACCACGGCATGTTGGCGCTCTGGGAGGCGACGTTATCCCCTTCCAGCGCCGAGAGCGGCACAAAGCGAATATCAAGGTTACCCGGCAACTGTTCAGCAAAGGTCAGGTAGCTCTGGCGGATCTCCTCGAAGGTCTCTTCGCTGAAGTTCACCAGATCCATTTTATTCACCGCCACCACCAGGTGTTTGATCCCCAGCAGCGTGGAGATGAAGCTGTGACGACGGGTTTGATCCAGCACGCCTTTACGGGCGTCGATCAGCAGGATCGCCAGCTCACAGGTTGATGCACCGGTGGCCATGTTGCGGGTGTACTGCTCATGCCCCGGCGTGTCGGCAATAATAAATTTGCGTTTCTCGGTGGAGAAATAGCGGTACGCAACATCAATAGTGATGCCCTGCTCGCGCTCCGCCTGCAGGCCGTCCACCAAAAGCGCCAGGTCGAGCTTTTCGCCCTGAGTACCATGACGTTTGCTGTCGTTATGCAGGGAAGAGAGCTGGTCTTCATAGATCTGACGCGTGTCGTGCAGCAGGCGACCAATCAGCGTGCTTTTACCGTCATCAACGCTACCGCAGGTCAGAAAGCGCAGCAGGCTCTTGTGTTGTTGCGCGTGCAGGTATGCTTCTACGCCGCCTTCGTTGGCAATTTGTTGGGCAATCGTGGTGTTCATGGCGGCTCCTTAGAAATAACCCTGACGTTTCTTCAGCTCCATCGAGCCTGCCTGGTCGCGGTCAATGACGCGCCCCTGTCGCTCGCTGGTGGTCGATACCAGCATCTCTTCGATGATCTCTGGCAGCGTTTGCGCGTTGGACTCCACCGCGCCGGTCAGCGGCCAGCAACCAAGAGTACGGAAACGCACCATCTGTTTTTTGATCACTTCGCCCGGCTGTAAATCAATGCGATCGTCGTCGATCATCATCAGCATGCCGTCACGCTCCAGCACCGGGCGCTCAGCCGCCAGGTAAAGCGGAACGATCTCGATATTTTCCAGATAGATGTACTGCCAGATATCCAGCTCGGTCCAGTTGGAGAGCGGGAAGACGCGAATGCTTTCGCCTTTGTTGATCTGGCCGTTGTAGTTGTGCCACAGCTCAGGACGCTGGTTTTTCGGATCCCAGCGGTGGAAGCGGTCACGGAAGGAGTAAATACGCTCTTTGGCGCGGGATTTCTCCTCGTCACGGCGCGCACCGCCGAAAGCGGCGTCAAAACCGTACTTGTTCAGCGCCTGCTTCAGCCCTTCGGTTTTCATGATGTCGGTGTGTTTGGCGCTGCCGTGAACAAACGGGTTAATGCCCATCGCCACCCCTTCCGGGTTTTTATGCACCAGCAGCTCACAGCCATAGGCTTTGGCGGTACGGTCGCGGAACTCATACATCTCACGGAATTTCCAGCCGGTATCCACGTGCAGCAGCGGGAACGGCAGCGTACCCGGATAAAACGCTTTACGCGCCAGATGCAGCATCACGCTGGAATCTTTGCCGATGGAGTACATCATCACCGGGTTAGAGAACTCGGCGGCCACTTCGCGGATAATATGGATACTTTCCGCTTCAAGCTGTCGCAGGTGAGTAAGTCGTTTTTGGTCCATAACCGTTCCTTAAGCCAGATTCACCACAGAGGAGCCAAACCCCTCTGAGTCTGTTGTATGTTGAAACCAGGCGAGCGTGCTGTGCAGCTGTACCACTTCGCCCACCACAATAAGCGCGGGCATCGGGGCGTCTTTCGCCAGGACTGCAAGGTCTTGTAGCGTACCGGTCACCACACGCTGATCGACGCGGGTGCCGCGAGAAATCACGGCCACCGGCGTTGTCGCC
This sequence comes from Enterobacter cloacae complex sp. 394F7, assembly GCF_057320385.1. NCBI lineage: Bacteria > Pseudomonadati > Pseudomonadota > Gammaproteobacteria > Enterobacterales > Enterobacteriaceae > Enterobacter > Enterobacter cloacae complex sp. 394F7. The sequence goes on from NZ_JBXWCS010000010.1 coordinate 207,188, forward strand.
TCGCGACCGTGCTGAATAAGTTGTTCACTGATGTCCGCCGCCTTCATGGTGCCCATATAGATGGCCAGCGTCTGTCGGCTCTGGGCGAGATGCGACCAGTCAAACGGCGTGCTGTCGGCCTTATAATGACCGGTCACAAAGGTCACGCTCTGGGCGTAATCGCGGTGCGTAAGCGGAATACCGGCGTAGGCCGTTACCGCGGAGGCCGCCGTAATCCCCGGCACCACCTGGAACGGCACGCCCGCTTCGGCTGCCGCCTGCAGTTCTTCGCCACCGCGACCAAAGATGAACGGATCGCCCCCTTTCAGGCGCACCACGGTTTTGCCTGCTTTCGCTGCAGCAACCAGCATCTGATTGGTGTCGTGCTGCGGTACCGAGTGCTCGCCTGCGCGTTTACCCACGCAGATTTGCTCGGCATCGCGACGAATTAGCTCGCGCACACCGTCGGTGACCAGATGGTCATAGAACACCACGTCCGCGTCTTGTAGCACCTGCAGTCCGCGTAAGGTCAGTAACCCGGCATCCCCCGGACCTGCCCCCACCAGAATGATCTCCCCGCCCGTGCTGCCGGGGTTATCCAGCTCGTCTTCGAGAATTTTTTGCGCAGCCGTTTCATTACCGGCGTGCATCAGGCTGGCAAAGCGGCCACGGAATACCCGCTCCCAGAAGCGACGGCGTTCCGTTACGCTGGTCAGGCGGTTTTTCAGATGGTTGCGCCAGTAGCTCGCTTTCTCTGCCATACGTCCGAGACTGGTTGGTAACAGCGCTTCAATCTTTTCCCGCAGCACGCGCGCCAGCACCGGTGCGGTACCGCCGGAGGAGATCGCCACCAGCAGCGGCGAGCGGTCGACAATCGACGGGAAGATAAACGAGCACAAAGGCTGGTCGTCGACCACGTTCACCAGGCGGTAACGCGCCTGAGCGGCCTCGGAAACGCGTCGGTTGAGTTCGCGATCCTCCGTCGCTGCAATCACCAGCACCACGCTGTCGATTTGTGACTCGTCGAACTCCGCTTCTGCGACAACCCGCACCTGCGCGCCCGCGCGCTGCAGAAACGCGATTTTGCGATCGGCAATTTCCCCCGTACCCACAACCAGTACCGGTTTTTCTTTAATCGCAGCAAAAAGGGGCAGATAGTCCACAAGCAACAACTCACTAACAACGAGGAATAGAGGGACTATAGGGGGCGGCTTAGACCGAATGAAATTACGAATTGGAATGAGTAGTTACTCAATGGAATAACGCGATGAAAAAGCAAATATCAAAAAGTGCTTAACACGCGAAATTTCGGGCATTTAAGAGCAATTCAAATTGTGTATGGCCGATCACAGTTTCATACTAAGCGGGTTATAATTTTGCTCTGTTTTTAAGGACTCACTATGTTTTCCGCAATGCGCCACCGATACGTTGCCCTGGCGCTCGGCGTTTGCTTTATCCTTCCGGCTCAGGCAAAAAATCAACCGTATGGTGAAATCGCCAATATGCAGGCGCGGCATATTGCCACCGTTTTTCCCGGACGCATGACCGGTTCCCCTGCGGAAATGCTTTCCGCTGACTATCTTCGCCAGCAGTTTGCCGATATGGGCTACCAGAGCGATATCCGCTCGTTTCACAGCCGCTATATCTACACCTCACGAAATAAAACAAAAAACTGGCATAACGTGACCGGCAGTACCGTTATTGCGGCACATGAAGGTAGCGCGGCTGAGCAGATCATTATTATGGCGCACCTGGACACTTACGCGCCCATGAGCGACGCCGATACCGATAACAATCTGGGCGGGCTGACGCTGCAAGGGCTGGACGATAACGCGGCAGGTCTGGGCGTGATGCTTGAACTGGCCGAGCGAATGAAAAACATTCCGACAAAATACGGTATTCGCTTTGTGGCAACCAGCGGCGAAGAGGAAGGCAAACTCGGCGCGGAGAATTTCCTTAAGCGCATGAGCGCTGAGGAGAAGAAAAATACGCTGCTGGTGATTAACCTCGATAATTTAATCGTTGGCGATAAGCTCTATTTTAATAGCGGACAGAGTACGCCGGGTACCGTGCGTAAACTGACCCGTGACCGGGCGCTGGCAATTGCGCGCAGCCATGGCGTGTATGCCACGACCAATCCTGGCGGCAATCCGGCTTATCCGCGCGGAACGGGCTGCTGTAACGACGGTGAAGTGTTCGATAAAGCGGGCATCCCGGTGCTGTACGTCGAAGCCACCAACTGGGCGTTAGGCAAAAAAGATGGCTATCAGCAGCGGGCTAAAACGAAAGCCTTTCCGGACGGGACGAGCTGGCATAACGTGATGCTGGATAATCAGCAGCATATTGATAGCGCACTGCCGCAGCGCATTGAGCACCGCAGCCGCGATGTGGTGAAAGTGATGCTGCCGCTGGTGAAGGAGCTGGCGAAAGCGGGGAAAGCCTGAGGTCGTGCGGCCTGATGCCCCACCCCAACCCTCTCCCACCGGGCTGAGGAATCCCCACTAATTTTTTATTAGTGGTTTCAGAGGATTAGAATGAATATTTTGCGAGCAGTTAGATTCACTCAGCTCGTA
>NZ_JBXWCS010000011.1:0-161754 GCF_057320385.1 Enterobacter cloacae complex sp. 394F7
CGGGTATCTATGCCCATGAAGCTGACAACCTGAACGGTCAGCTGTCGCAGTACGAAATTTTTGATTATCCGGGACGTTTCAAGGACGAACAGCATGGTCAGAACTTCACCCGCTACAAAATGGAAGGCAGGCGCAACGGTGCCGAAATGGCCACCTGCGTCAGTAATTCAGCCAGACTGTGGCCGGGCACCCGCTTTACCCTGACAGGGCACCCGACGCACGGCCTTAACCGGGAGTGGCAGGTGGTGAGCAGCACACTGACGGGCCTCCAGCCGCAGGCGCAGCACGGCAGCCAGGGAGAGGGAACCTCGCTCAGCAACGATTTTACCGTGATACCGGCTGACCGCACCTGGCGGCCAGACCTCCGGGAAAAACCGAAGGTGGATGGCCCGCAGAGCGCGGTGGTCACCGGTCCGGCGGGTGAAGAAATCTTTTGCGATGAGCACGGCCGGGTACGGGTGAAGTTTTTGTGGGACCGTTATCACGGCGGAACGGAGGACAGCTCCTGCTGGATACGGGTGTCTCAGGCCTGGGCCGGAACCGGATTCGGTAACCTCGCCATTCCCCGTGTGGGCCAGGAGGTGATTGTCGACTTCCTTAACGGCGACCCGGACCAGCCTATCGTGATGGGCCGAACCTACCATGAAGATAACCGCTCTCCGGGAGATCTGCCGGGCACGAAAACGCAGATGACCATCCGCTCGAAGACCTACAAAGGCGACGGCTTTAATGAGCTGCGGTTTGACGATGCCACGGATAACGAAGAAGTTTTCTTACATGCGCAGAAAAACATGCAGGTGAAAGTGCTCAACAGTAAAGACGTACGGGTTAATTATGATCGGACGGTGAGCATTGGTCATGACGAATCGCTTGTGGTGGCCAATGACCGGAAAGTAACTGTCGACGGGAAACAGGATCATAAAACAACAAAAGATCATCTCAGTCTGGTTGAGGGTAATACCGGCCTTGAAGTAAAAGGCGATCTGGCGCAGAAGGTTGCCGGAGCTCTCGGCATCAGTGTACAGGGGGATATTGTTTTACAGAGCAACAGTAAAATTAGCCTGCGGGTAGGTGGTTCGTTTGTGGCAATACATGCGGGTGGAGTCGATATCAGAGGTCCCCGCATTAACCTCAATGGAGGGGGAAACCCCGGTGACGTTATTTTACCGATGCGCCCGGTGATACTAAAAGCAGCAGCAGGGAGCGGCTCAATGTTCGTGTCACATTGTCCGAAGGAGGAATAATAATGGAAGCGATACGGTATGCCATTATTGATGGCGCTATTGAGGAAGGGCTGCTGGATTTTTTGAAAAGAATAAACCCTCCGCATTGCTGCCTGTATGCCGAACCGATACAGCCAGATTTAATCAAACTAGCCCCTTACCTTGTAGAAGTTACTTCTGAAGTCGAGGAATGGTTACAATCGAAAGTTACGCCGTGGGGTATTTTTATTATAACAAAAACGACCATGAATGGCTTGAGACAACATTTGAGAAAATATTTGCAGGTATTGATTCCAGAACAACCTAAACCTGTTTTACTCCGTTTTTACGACCCAAGAAATATCTGGGATTTTCTTTCTATCTTAACTGAATGGGAGAAGTATCTTTTTGTAGGGCCCGTTGATAAATTTATATCCGTATGGAATAGCGAGCTTAATGAGGAAGATTTTAAAACTTTAAAGACAAAATACCCGAGTGAAAGTATTGTTCGACAAAAGATGATGAAAATATCATCTACTCAGATACAAATGTTAAATCATATTTACAAACAGCGATATATTAATAACGTTATTAAGTTAATCCATTCATGGGGTGAATCATCTGAAAATATAGACAGGGCAATTATTGAAGATACCTTTGACTGGTTAAAAGAACAAAAAATAACGGATGATCGTAGTATTCGTGGCCTGCTTTTCCTTTTTTACAAGCAACGTTGTCTTGCGGTTGGTGCGATACCGCAAAAATTCAAAGAGATACTTTGTGTTGAGAACGAAGAAGGTGTTTTCAAGGCAGAAAAGCTTCTGATTCAGGAACTGGGTGATGTTCCTCTGTAAGTATTATTAAGGAAAATTATGACAAGCCTGACTGCTGCTTCACCAACTTGTAACTGCAAGAACCCGGATACTTGCATCCACTCATTTAAAATGAGTTTAGATAAAAATGTTTATGAATATAAGCAAGACGAATTTTTCTCAAGCATTGATGTTATCAATGCAAAGGAAAAACCGGTCTCTCTAACCTTATCACTAACAGGGAAAAGCTGCGTCTCCCATAACCCCGAATGTCCAAATGGTATTATTTACGATTTAAACAAAAAGGACACATTAAAGAAAGTTGTAAACGGAACAACAGAGTACTCAGTAACATATAACAAGGCTGGAGTGAGCGATCTGTCATCTCTTAATTCCATTTTTTTTATAAATAAATACATCCTCTCTCAAAACAGCGCTTTAGCCTTACTTCCTAAAAACAAATACCTTTTACGCATTGGCCAGTGTTATGGCGATCCACTTGTTGAAGAAAGCATTACTTTCATGGACGGTGTAAAAGAAATGTTTAATCTTACACCACATAAAAGAATATGGTGTGCCATTAATGTCTATCCCAGTTATGACTGGAAAATTGATGTAAAAATTGGCCTGACGGATAAAGTTACTGAGTACAGCGATGATGAACTAAAGTCTCAGCAGCGTAAAAAGAACAGAGAAGCAGGACAAGAAAAACGAGGTGTCAGAGGATGGACTCAGCGTCCGAGGTATTCAATTACGGATGCATTGGATATCGATGGGACGATGTCTTATAAACTCGCTTCCATGCCAAGACATGAATTTAGCCAGAAATTAAAGATTGATTTTAAAAGAAAAGCTAAAGAATTAACGCTATTACAGGATGCTACCAGAGCACTGGATCTCGTTGGCAAGGCCCTTTCAACAAAAGAAGGAGCCGGTACAAAATATAAGATACTAAATACAGATATTTTATATCCAAAACTGGTCATAGGTGGTAGCGCCGTTCTGACAGAAGATAAAGGCAGCCATTCAGTTTATATGAAAGGCAAAGTATCCGTTGGCTTGTCACCGCTGATTGGACTCAGAATGACGTTTGATTTGTTGCAGGCATTTGCAGCCTGGTATGGTGCTGCAAATGTCAGTGATGTCATCAGACAACAGCTCGCTGCACGTGAGAACTCAGTTAAAAATGGTGATAACGGTGCCTACCTGGGATTGAAGTTCGATCTGATTGCTTCCGGTACTATTAACCTTTCACTTATTTATGAATCAACGGCAAGCAACGACTGGAAATGGCGAGTGGATGGAACCAATGAGGTAAAGTTAGGGCTTTCTCTGGAAGCGAATGCTCGGGCTGGTGTCAAGATATACTTTTTTGAGGGGGCTTTTGAGGTTTATGCAAAAGCAATTGCTGAAGGGTTAATTGCTTTCGATTTAACTGCACAGAATAATATTGAGATGATATTTTATCATAATGGAGTTAGGGCTGAGGTTGGTGTTGGAAGTTCAGTCGGCATAACTAAAGGTGAAGAGAAACAAAGCACTGAGGAAGAATTTCGCAACTCAACAAAACACACTGAAGGAAAGAAAAAGGAGTGGATAATTCATGATAAACTTAAAAAAAATGAATCAACATATCGCTTTCATTTTATATAGCATTATCTCATTGGTGTTAATATCTACATTTATCCCATTAAAGGCTGAAACAATGAATAGTATAAAATACCTGGTATCATTTAAAACAAAACGTAGTGCATGTATGGTTAGAGTCAATGGGTTTCCCATCTTTGATAACTTTATATATTCAAGCGGGACAATTGCAGCGGGTGACAATATTACATCTTTTATTGAAAATGGAAAAAATCGTGTTGAAGTATTGATGGGTTCCATAGATTCTCAAGATAAAGACACCCTCTTCTCTGATTCAGAATGTGAATTCACCATTACAAAAGACACGATTAATTCGAGTGAAAACGTGACAACAATTAAATTATCTGTAGACAACAAAAAAAATATCATCGCAACCTCATCATCTAATTATGATGGAGGAAAACATGAGGGATCGATTATCGAGGAGCAATTGCCAGAAGATAAAAGGTTATTTTTACATCGATTTTATCGCGATATTCAGTTTAATAACATTAAAAAATGGTCTTGGGTGGATGCTGACAGAATAGTATCGGAAATGGATTTACCAGCTATTCAAGATACATACCGTAAAATTTGGCAGGCGATGAAAGATAGAAACATTGATGCACTGAAGAAATTGGCTGACACTTCTAGCAAAGAAATGGGTGAAGCTGAAGGTATCTCACCGGATATAGTTTTCGAGTCATATGATTTACCCCAAAGCATTCTTGACCAAAATTTAACGCCGGTACAGTTAGAGTGGGACAAATATAAAATCACTACTTACTGTGGTGGCCGAGTATTTAGATTGACGACCGGAATCTATCAGAATTCTCCATTAAGATTAAAAAATAAGGAAGGTAAAATAGTATTCTCCTACGATCCTTATCTTGCCAAAATAAATAATAAAATAATTATCGTAAGATAATAATGAGGCATTTATGACAATTTTTAATTTAAAAAATGCATTCCCATTATTTATTTTATGATAATTTCCACGATGAATTTTACTCAAGCCAAGGAGAATGCCAGAGATAACATCAAGTATCTTATTTATTTCAAAACAAAACGCAGTGCTTGTATGGTCAGAATAAATGGTTTTCCTATTTTTGATAATTTTACTTTTTCAAGTGGCACAATAGCAGCAGGTGACAACATTACATCATTTATCGAAAATGGTAAAAATACAGTTGAAGTATTGATGGGATCTATTGACCCACAAAATAAGGAAACACTTTACTCTGATTCAGAATGTGAACTTACAATCACAAAAGACACAATTAATTCCAGTCAAAATGTGACGACTTTCAAACTATCCGTTGATGCCAATAAAAATATCATAGCAACAACATCAACAAATTTTGATGGGTTCGAACACGAGGGGCGCATTATCGAAGAGCAGAAGAAAGAAGACGACTGGCTTTATTTACAAAGATTTTATCGCGACATCGAATTTAACGGCATAAAAAAATGGTCTTGGGTAAATTCGGACAGAACGGTAACGGAAAAAGACATACCTGAAATTCAAAACTTTTATCGGATACTGTGGAGAGCAATGAAAGATAGAAATATAAAGACACTAAGGCAAATGGCAGCTATTTCAAGTAATGAAATGGGTGAGGCAGAGGGCATTTCACCAGATATTGTCTTTGAATCATATGAACTTTCTAAAAATATCCTTGACAAGGATTTAACACCTATAGATTTAGAATGGGATGAATACAGGCTCACAACCTATTGCAATGGTCGGGTATTTAGATTATCTAATGGAATTTATGAAAACTCCCCATTGAGGCTTAAAAATAAAGATAATGAAATTGTATATTCTTTCACACCATACCTTTCCATTATAAATGGGAAAATAGTTATAGTTAGATGATTCTACAAAAAAAGGAAAAGTCATGTCACTCGCTGCAAACGTTATGAAAAAGGAACTCAATATAATGGCTATCATGAAACCGTCATAACTACCTGTTCATCTATAATATCAATTGATCGATTTCCTGCGGCAAAAACTGGCAATGCTAGAAATTGTGACGAAAGGAATATTAATAGCAACGCACTCAATATTGGTTGAGAAAGATAAAACCCCATAAAAAAGAAGGCCTTGTATATATGAAGATAGAATATCTGGTATCGGTTGTTTTACTATCGGGAGGTATCATGGGAGCAGTGCTTTATAAAGGTGGTGAACCACAAAAAATTCGCAGCCGGTTCAGTATTCAGGAATCATACTGCGCCATCAAAACCAATGGCGTCACGGGATACAGTAACCGGCGATCTGCATGGGCGGAAAATGGCGACTCAACAGGCACCGCAACATCCAGTACGAATGCCATGATGCTTATGGAAAATGGTGAAAATGAAATCAGTCTGGAGATGGGCGCACTGGGGTGGTTTTCTGATAAACCTGCCAGCACAGAAGAACGGGCGCGGTTTACACCACAGGCAGAATGCAGTCTGGATCTGGTTCGCTTTGTGAAACAGGATGAGACCATTCTGTCATCAATAAAAGTGTCAATTAATCAGCAGGGAATACCTGAAGCACAGCCGGACAATGTCCATCCCGTGGTCCGAAAAGAGATTTTGGCGGAACAGGCAGAGCCCGGATTTATTGACCCGGATTATTTTGATGAAACCTATTTCCCGAAAGAGATGAAAATATATCAGTTTACACAAAAAGTTACGGTGGAAGGGCTTCCTGAATGGCGCTGGACCAGAGCAACCCCGTTCACCGGCAGTGATGAGCAGTTGCAGAAGCTAAAAGCAGCCTATATCGAAATGGCTGAAATCATTAACAGCCGGAATCGGGACCGGCTTAAAGCGTTTGATAGTGAGGCGCTGAAAGCGTGGTCAGCCACAACTGGCGACAGCGAAGATGCCATCCTGCTTTCACTGTATACAAAAGAAGAATTGGAGGGAGGAAAAGCCAGAATACTTCCCATAAAATGGGGGGATTACGCAGTTCGGGTAATGAATAAGGGGCGCATGGTGCAATTATATAATAAATCAAAGCCCGTATACTCACCCTTGACCTACAGATTTATAGATGAAGATGGACAGGAAGCCATGAGTTCTTATGCTCCGATATTTTCTCTGATTAACGGAAAATTTATCCCTGTTACGTAATTACTCAAATTATATACTCCCCTTGGGCATCCGGTAAGACGATGATTGTTGAGATGTTCATTTTACCGGTTATCTTACATTTTCCGCCGCTATTGCCTCGCAGAGGAGAAGCATATGCCATTAGCAGCCAAACTCGCCGACATAGGCACCCAACATGACGGCTATCATGAAACCGTTATTACTGCCGGCTCACCAACGGTATCTTTTGATGGGTTACCCGCTGCCAGATTAGGAGATCCCTTAACACCCCATGCCAAACTTCTCCACCCTCCACATCCTCGTAAAATCGCCAGTGGTTCACCCACCGTATTTATCGATGGTTTACCTGCAGCAAGAACAGGAGATGCCATCGACTGTGGTGGCGTCGTTATTGGAAGTGGAACAGTCAATATTGGCTAACTTATCTATATTAATCCTGAATTAGCGAAATAAAACATACAAGGAAAGCCCACTTTATTTAAAGAGGGCTTTAATATTAATGACCGTCACATCACCTGCGTAAACGTCCTTGAAATCACATCCTGCTGCTGCTCACGCGTCAGGGCATTAAAGCGCACCGCATACCCCGAAACGCGGATCGTCAGGTTCGGGTAATTTTCCGGGTGCGCAATGGCATCCAGCAGCATTTCCCGGTTCATGACGTTGACGTTCAGATGCTGCCCGCCCTCGATGGCTGTTTCGTGGTGGAAGTACCCGTCCAGCAGCCCCACAAGGTTGGTTTTGCGTACCAGCTCGTCCTTGCCCAGCGCCTGCGGCACGATGGAGAAGGTGTAAGAGACCCCATCCTTGGCGTAGGTGAACGGCAACTTGGCAACCGAGGTTAACGACGCCACTGCCCCTTTTCTGTCACGTCCGTGCATTGGGTTGGCACCCGGCGCAAACGGCGTGCCGCCCCGGCGTCCGTCTGGCGTGTTGCCGGTCTTCTGGCCGTACACCACGTTCGAGGTGATGGTCAGGATCGACTGGGTCGGTACCGCGTTACGATAGGTTGGTAACGCCTGAATTTTCTTCATAAAGCGCTCCACCAGGTCACAGGCGATGCTGTCCACCCGATCGTCGTTGTTACCGTACTGCGGATAATCCCCTTCAATGACAAAATCGACCGCCAGACCGGTATGGTCGCGCACCGGTTTCACCGTCGCATATTTAATGGCCGACAGGGAATCGGCGGCCACCGACAGTCCGGCGATACCGCAGGCCATGGTGCGGTAGACGTCCCGATCGTGCAGCGCCATCAGCGAGGCTTCGTAGCTGTACTTATCATGCATGTAGTGAATGAGATTCAGCGCGCTGATGTACTGCACCGCCAGCCAGTCCATAAAGTGATCCAGGCTCGCCATCACGGTGTCGTAGTCCAGCACCTCGTCCAGCAGCGGCGCGGTTTTCGGCCCGACCTGGATCTTCAGCTTCTCATCCACCCCGCCGTTGATCGCATACAGCAACGTTTTCGCCAGGTTGGCGCGGGCACCAAAGAACTGCATCTGCTTGCCGATCACCATCGGGCTGACGCAGCAGGCAATAGCGTAGTCGTCGCTGTTGAAGTCGGCACGCATCAGATCGTCGTTCTCATACTGCAGCGACGAGGTGACAATCGAGACCTGCGCGGCGTATTTCTTGAACGCGATCGGCAGTTGTTCAGACCACAGGATCGTCAGGTTTGGCTCTGGCGCAGGCCCCATGGTGTGCAGCGTGTGCAGGTAGCGGAAGCTGTTTTTGGTCACCAGCGTGCGGCCGTCCAGCCCCATTCCGCCGATCACCTCTGTCGCCCAGATCGGATCGCCAGAGAAGAGCGTGTCGAACTCCGGCGTACGCAGGAAGCGCACCATGCGGATCTTCATGATGAAGTGGTCGATCAGCTCCTGTGCCTGAACTTCATTCAGCCGCCCGGCCTGCATGTCGCGCTCAATGTAGATATCGAGGAATGACGCGGTACGCCCCAGCGACATCGCCCCACCGTTCTGGGATTTCACCGCGGCCAGGTAGGCAAAGTACAGCCACTGCACCGCTTCCTGCGCGTTCATCGCCGGACGCGAGATATCAAAGCCGTAGTTCGCCGCCATCTGCTGGATCTGCAGCAGCGCACGCTTATGCTCCGCCAGCTCTTCGCGCAGGCGGATCGTCGCCTCCAGATCCTCGCCGCGTTCCAGTCTCGGCTGCAGATCCGCGAACTGCAGTTCACGTTCACGCACCAGATAGCTGATGCCGTACAGCGCCACGCGGCGGTAGTCGCCGATGATGCGCCCGCGTCCGTAGCCGTCCGGCAGCCCGGTCAGTACGCCCGATTTACGGCAACGCATCATCTCCGGCGAGTAGACGTCAAACACGCCCTGGTTATGGGTTTTACGCAGGTCGGTAAACAGGTATTCGAACTGCGGATCCATCTCGCGGCCGTAGGCTTCAAACGAGCTGCGGATCATGTTGATCCCACCATACGGATGCAGGGCGCGCTTGAGCGGCTTATCGGTTTGCAGGCCGACGATGGTCTCCAGCTCCCGGTCGATATAGCCCGGTCCGTGAGCGGTAATGGTGGTGGCGATGTTGGTATCGAAATCCACCGGGGCGTGGGTGGCATTTTCCTGGCGAATCCCCACCATCACCTTTTGCCACAGCGCCGTCGTTGCTGGCGTCGCCTGCGCGAGGAAAGTTTCGTCGCCTTCATAAGGGGTGTAGTTATGCTGAATAAAATCGCGCACGTTAACGGCATCTTTCCATTCTTCACCGCGAAACCCGGCCCATGCGTCGCTGTAGGGCGCAACGCGCGTATCAATCGTTACTTTCATGAGATTCTCGCTCTGTCAGGCGTAAGCCGCAGCCGGGGTAACCTTCCCAAGACGGAGGGCGTCCAGCGCGATCATTTTTTCTTCATTGGTAGGGATCACCGCACACGCCACGCGGGACGTATCGGCGCTGATGATGCGTTCACCCGCGCTGCCAGGCAGGGCGTTGCGGGTCTCGTCGAGGATGAGGCCAAAGACCTTGAGATGTTCTGCTACCAGCCTGCGGATGAGCGTAGAGTTCTCGCCAATCCCTCCGGTAAACACCACCCCGTCCAGGCGATGCAGCGACGCCGCGTGGCCGGCGATATGCCGTGCAATGCGGTGCACAAAGGTGTTTATCGCCAGCTGCGCCCGCGGATTTCCCTCGCGCCAGGCTTTTTCCAGCGTCCTGAGATCGGCGGAAATCCCGGAGACCCCCAGCAAACCAGATTCTTTGTTAACCACACGCTCCAGATCCTCGAACGACTGGCCGGTTTGCTGGGCAATCCACGACATCGCGCCAAAATCCACGTCGCCACAGCGCGTGCCCATCATCAGCCCTTCCAGCGGCGTCATCCCCATCGAGGTATCGACGCTTTTGCCATTACGAACCGCGCAAATCGACGCGCCATTACCCAGGTGGGCAATCACTAACCCGCTGTCGTCCGGTGAAAGTCCGAGAAGCGCATGCGCCTGCCCGGCAACGTAGCGGTGGGAAGTACCGTGAAAACCGTAGCGCCTCACGCCCAGCTCCTCAAAATAGCGGTACGGCAACCCGTAAAGATACGCCTGCGGCGGCAGCGTCTGATGGAAACTGGTGTCAAACACCGCCACCTGCTGAACGTTAGGGAACAGGCGTTCCGCCGCTTCCACACCGCTTAAGTTGGCGTAGTTGTGCAGTGGTGCCAGAGAAGAAACCTGGCGGATCTCGTTGATAACCTGCTCCGTGATAAGGGTCGACTCGCTGAAGCGTTCACCGCCGTGGGCAATGCGGTGGCCAATTAAGGCCACGCTGCTCATCAGGTCACGCTTCCCCAGCTCCAGGGCGATGGCAGCCAGCGCCCCTTCGTAGTCATGGTGAGCCAGTGTGGCTGGCTCACCCCCGTTCACGGAAATAAAGGCTTTTTCAGTGTTGATACCGTCGGCAATGCCCGTCATCAGGGCATCGCAGCTGCTGGCATCGAGCACTGAAAACTTAACAGAGGACGAACCGCAGTTAATAACCAGTACAACCGGAAACTCAATCATGGTGTGACTCCGCTCTTCCTGAGCATTGATTTAGAACAGTTTGTAAACGATATTCAGGATGGTCAGCAGGCCGACAACGGTGACGAAGATGTTCTCGGGTCTGCCCTTATACTTCGCCATTGCCGGGGCTTTGCGGATGGCATACATCGGCAGCAGACACAGCAGAGAAGCGATGATGGGTGCTCCCATGGCCTCAATAAGGTCCAGAATGTTCGGGTTGGCATACGCGACAACCCAGGTGGAGCCCATGATGAAGACCATGCTGATGGTGTTCAGTTTGCCCACCGAGACCTTCTTCTTATCGCCCTTATACCCGAACTTCAGGATCAGGCCGTTCAGCCCTTCCAGCGTGCCCAGATAATGGCCGAAGAAAGATTTGAAGATTGCGACCAGCGCGATGATAGAGGCGCCGTATTCCAGCACCGTCGCAAACGTCGATTTGGTGCCTGACATCGACGCAAAATGGTTCGCCAGATAAGAGAGCACCGGAATGTTCTGCGCTTTGGCATCAGCCATGTTCTGCGGAGAGAGCGTAAACAGGCAGCTAAAGGCGAAGAACATCACCACGGCGACCATCAGCAGGCTGGCGCGGCCGATGATTCTGGAGCATTTCTGCTCGGTGAAGTCTTTACCGAACTCCGGTTCGTACTCTTCGCGCTTGGAGACCACAAACGAGGAGACAATTGGTGAGAAGTTAAAGGAGAAGACCATGATGGAGATCCCCAGCCACACCGTCACCAGTATGCCGTCATGGCCGGTGAAGGCGATATCGCTCAGGTTAACCTGGTCGATCACCGCCGAGTTCCAGTAAGGGATCAGCGACAGGGAAATCAGCACCAGACTGGCGATAAACGGGAATACCAGATAGCTCATGACCTTCACCATCAGGTCTTTACCGAACCAGATCACAAAGGCCATCAGCAGCAGCAGGAACAGCGCTACCACGCCGCGGTTTAGCGCCGGCATCTGGAGCTGGTTTTCCCAGAAGGTCATAAAGGTGTTGGTAATGGTGACGCCGTAAATCCACAGCAGCGGGCAAATGGCGAAGAAGTAGAGGAACGTGATGACCACTCCGCCTGTTTTACCAAAATGCTCCTCCACCGTTTCGGTAATATTGCCGGAAACGTTGCTACCGGACAGGCACAGACGCGCCAGCGCGCGGTGGCAGTAGAACGCAATCGGGAACGCGAGAAGCAGCATCAGCAGGATAGGGATCAAGCCGCCAAAACCTGCACGTATAGGGAAGAACAGCACGCCTGCGCCAATGGCGGTACCAAACAATCCCAGCGTCCAGGTGGTGTCTGACTTACGCCAGGAGGACGTTTTTGTCTGGCCAACGATAATGCTTTCAGTGTTGCTCATAGGTCATCCTTATGCGTCAACGAAGCCGGTAATTTGGGAAACACGAGAGAGATCGATATTGCCGCCGGAAATAATGCAGACGGTTTTGCGCCCCTGAATATAATGGTCGAGCTTGCCGCTCAATAACGCCGCGCAGGCCAGCGCCCCCGCCCCTTCGGTCACCACTTTGTTTCGCTGAATTAACGCAATCATGCTGTTGCGAATATCGTCTTCGCTGACCAGCACAATGTCGTCGACTAATTCACGAACAATTTCGAAGGTTAATTTACCCGGACGAGAAACGTCGCAGCCGTCTGCTAATGTGCCGGTAACCCGATGGTTAATAATTTCACCCGCCTGATACGACGCCGCCATACCGTGAACGTTTTCAGACTGCACGCCGATAATATTAATGGTCGGGTTAATCGATTTTATTGCCGTTGCGATGCCAGCAATTAACCCGCCACCGCCGATCGGCACAATGACGTTATCCACATCGTATAAATCTTCGAGAATTTCGAGGCCGATCGTGCCCTGGCCGGCGATCACTTTCGGGTCATCGTAAGGCGGGATAAAAATACGCCCTTCCATCTCAACGATTTCGCTCACTTTGGCGATCGTGTCGTTGAAGTTCTCGCCGTGCAGCACCACTTCCGCCGAGTAGTCACGCGTGGCGGCAACTTTGGATTTTGGCGCGCCCATCGGCATCACCACTTTGCCGTCGATGCCGAGCATGGCACAGGAAAGGGAGACGCCCTGCGCATGGTTTCCCGCAGAGCAGGCCACAACCCCTTTACGTCTTTCAGCATCGGTCAGCGAGCTTAATTTATTGAACGCGCCGCGAATTTTGAAGGAGCCGGTACGCTGCATATTTTCAAACTTCAGAAAGATTTCACCCTTACAGCGTTCGCTGAGATAATTCGAGCGCGGCATGCCGGTTTTATATATCTTTCCTGCCAGTCGTTTTCTGGCGTCCTGAATATCTTCAATGGTTACCGGGAGATCGTAGGTAATATGCATAATATCCTCGTTATAATAATTCATTCTTTTCGGGCAAAGTCAGGGTATCAGAGCACAGCTAAAATAAGCTCTGGGGTGTTTTTCAAAAAATAGGCAGTACTTATTTGAAAATTAATTATTCATCGTCGTCGTTCACTGGTCAGTGACGCATATTGTTTCGCCAGCTCAACTAACACTGACGCTGATTTTTTAATTCTGTAATTTTTGGACCACACGGCGGCATAGCGTGCCACCGGTAATTCATCTTCCACTGGCAGCACAATAAACTGGTCTGAACCGAACGGCGCAATCATGTCACGGGGGATCACCGTCAGGTAGTCGGCATTGAGGACAAGGTTATAAATGGTGACGACGGAATCGGTCTGGACGATGTTTTCAATACTGATGTGGTTGTCTTGCAGGGTGGTCAGAAGTTCTTTGTAGTAGCCCATGTCGGTTTGCGGCATCACCCACTGTTCATGGGTGAGCGATGCCAGTGTCGTCGGGGCGGTGCACGTTCGTGATTTGCTGGCCACCAGCACAAATTCAGACTCGAACAGCGGTTCGACATGCAGATCCTGCAGCAGCATTTCATCACTCAGCGTGCCGATGGCAAAGTCCAGCCGCCCGTCACGAATGGCGGGAAGGAAAGAAGAGAGCTGCGCTTCATACATGGAGACCCGCGCTTTCGGGAACACTTCCTTGAATTTTTTGATCATTTCAGAGAGGAACGTGAAGCCAATCAGCGAGGGATAACCAAACGAGACGTCCATGACGGTGCTGAAACTGAGGCTGTTAATCTCGCTCACCATGTTTTTCATCTCACGGGTGATCGACTCTGAGTACGAGAGCAGAACCTGGCCCGCCGCCGTTAGTTTTACGCCCGTGTTTTTACGCACCATCACTTCCACACCGAAGTAAGATTCGATGTCACTGATAATTTTGCTGACGGCGGGTTGCGTCAGACCCAGTTGTCTTGCTGCAGAACCTATGGAGCCACTTTTAATGACTTCCTGAAATACCACGAGGTGCTGTGTTTTCGGTAGAATAATAGTGTTCATAATATTCTGCGCTTATTTCCCTATGACGGGGTGGATTCTACTCAATATTGTTTCAGGGGGTATGTGCTGTTACTCACAATTTGCCTTTTCGTACCCTTACCATGAACTACCCAACCCCATTAAAAACCTTTTAAATCAATAAAATACAACCAATAAAATACGCTATTACGCTGATATTGATCAACAAAAATGGCGGTAATAAATTTATTTTATGGCGATAACCCGGATAAATTTTGCTGCGTTTAAAAAATCAATAAAGACTATCTTTCAGGCAATTAAAGAACAATAAACAACCATTATTCATGTGAAACATTCTTTCAGTTTTTCGAAATTTACGGGCATAATTTGACAGAGGTTCGGGAAAGAGTGGAATACGTCACACATTCTTAGGGTGAATGTTTTTAATTTCAAAATATACATATCAAATAAGAAAACATCCGGGATCATCCAGTTAACATTCATAACAAATTAATCATACTCAGAATTCAGGATTTTTTAGCGGTAAATTTTGTGATAACGATCGGGATTAGACAGCAGAGCGGCAATGAATGGAGAAAACAGTGAAATGTGCTTAATGTCGCAAATATGAGAATTGGTGTCGTTTGGGGGGTTGCCGGGTGGCGCTGCGCTTACCCTGCGTACATACCCCATTAAGCAAAAACCCCGCCGAAGCGGGGTTTTCTAAGAAGTTGAAGCTGACCGATAAGCCGGGTTCTGTCGTGGACAGTCATTCATCTAGGCCAGCAATCGCTCACTGGCTCAAGCAGCCTACCCGGGTTCAGTACGGGCCGTACCATGTGAACCCCTATTTGGCCTTGCTCCGGGTGGAGTTTACCGTGCCACGGACTGTTACCAGCCGCGCGGTGCGCTCTTACCGCACCCTTTCACCCTTACCTGATCCCACTTGCGTGGGCCATCGGCGGTTTGCTCTCTGTTGCACTGGTCGTGGGTTTCCCCCCCAGGCGTTACCTGGCACCCTGCCCTATGGAGCCCGGACTTTCCTCCCCTCCGCCCGTCTCCACCCGAAGGTGGACGACGACGAAGCGGCGACTGTCTGGTCAGCTTCGGCGCGCAGTATAGTGGGTTTGCACGCCGCTGTCACCCTTGGTTGTAGGGAAGCAGAAATTAACGGGAGACTTCCACCTTCGCCAGTTTTTCGTAGTAGCACGCAATGGCACTGTGGTCAGCGGTGCCCAGACCATCGGCACGTAGCGCCTGCATCATCTCCATGACGGCGGCGGTCAGCGGCAGTTGGGCCCCTACGCCGTGAGAAGTGTCCAGCGCGTTAGCCAGATCTTTAATGTGCAGGTCGATACGGAAACCGGGTTTGAAGTTACGATCCATCACCATCGGCGCTTTAGCGTCCAGCACCGTGCTACCCGCCAGCCCACCGCGGATCGCCTGGTAAACCAGATCCGGGTTGACGCCCGCTTTGGTGGCCAGAGTGAGCGCCTCCGACATGGCGGCAATATTCAGCGCCACAATCACCTGGTTTGCCAGCTTGGTTACGTTACCCGCGCCAATCTCCCCGGTGTGCACCACGGAAGCGGCCATCGCTTTCATCAGTTCGTAGTATTTGTCGAAAATCGCCTTATCGCCGCCGACCATGACCGACAACGTGCCGTCGATGGCTTTCGGTTCACCGCCGCTCACCGGGGCATCGAGCATCTCGACGCCTTTCGCTTTCAGCGCCTCGCTGATTTCCCGGCTGGCCAGCGGTGCGATGGAGCTCATGTCGATCAACACCAGGCCCGGCTTCGCGCCGTCGATAATGCCGTTCTCACCCAGCGCGACCTCTTTAACATGTGGAGAGTTTGGCAGCATGGTGATAATGACATCGCACTGCTCTGCAATGGCTTTGGCTGTGGTGGCGGTTTCTGCGCCAGCCGCCATCACTTCGGCCACGGCCTGCGAATTATGGTCTGAAACCACCAGGGAGTATCCTGCTTTGATGAGGTTTTTACTCATTGGTTTGCCCATAATGCCGAGGCCAATAAAACCCACTTTCAGCGTCATAATCTGTTTTCCTCAAGATGGTTATTTTTTAAAAGCGTCCGCTAATTTCTGCGTCGCAGAACGGAATACGCCGAGGTCGCTGCCGACGGCAACGAAGGTCGCGCCCCACTCCAGATAGCGGCGTGCGTCTGCTTCAACCGGCGCCAGAATGCCACACGGTTTGCCGTGCGCTTTGGCGCGGGCAAAGATGTGCTGAATGGCGCGCTGCACATCCGGGTGACCCGCATTGCCCAGGTGCCCAAATGCGGCCGCCAGATCGCTTGGGCCGACGAAAATGCCGTCCACGCCCTCGGTGGCGGCGATGGCATCCACGTTATCGACACCCTGCTGACTCTCAATCTGTACCAGAATGGTGATGTTGCTGTTGGACTGCGCAAAGTAGTCCGGTACGGTGCCAAACATGTTGGCGCGATGCGAAACGGAGACACCGCGGATCCCTTCCGGCGGATAGCGTGTTGACTCCACGGCCTGTGCCGCCTCCTCCTGCGTTTCAACAAACGGGATCAGGAAGTTGTAGAAGCCGATATCCAGCAGGCGCTTGATGATCACCGGCTCGTTCGTGGGGACGCGGACCACCGGCGCGCTCTGGCTGCCTTTGAGCGCCATCAGCTGCGGAATAAAGGTGCTGATATCGTTCGGCGCATGCTCGCCATCAAGCACCAGCCAGTCGAACCCCGCCAGACCCAGCACTTCGGTGCTGATTGGGTTTGCCAGTGCGGACCAGCATCCAATTTGAATCTGGTGCGCCGCAAGCGCCGCTTTAAATTTATTTGGGAAGATAGCGTTATTCATCGTATTTACCTTTTTAATTCCGCAGCCCTGGTCAGTATATTTATTACCAGCGTTATATTTATTCTCTATTTCGGCGTGATAAAATCGTCATTCAGTATAATCGCCACTTTCCGGCAGCACATTGTTTTAATGCTCAAGTGTTACGCTCTGTTTCAATAATATTTTGAGCATATGCACAAACCACTGGGCGCTGATGCACAGAATCAGCCATTACTGGTTCGGGAGCGATCGCGATCACATTCTCACGCTCTGTCTCCTGACATGCTCTATTTTCGCAAGCTGCGTTTTTATTTTTGCCATAAGAAAATTGGCTGTATTTATTATCAGATTCTTTGCTGGAGAATATTGAACAATGGCCGACATTGAAATTCGACAAGCGTTGCCGACGGCGTTCTATATAAAAGTTCACGACACGGATAATGTGGCAATTATTGTGAACGACAATGGCTTAAAAGCCGGAACCCGCTTCCCGGATGGCCTGGAGCTGATTGAACATATTCCGCAGGGGCATAAAGTGGCGCTGGTGGATATCCCGGCCCAGGGTGAAATCGTGCGTTATGGTGAAGTCATTGGCTATGCCGTCCGTGCCATTCCGCAAGGCAGCTGGATTGATGAGTCTCTGGTCGAGCTGCCAGAAGCCCCACCGTTGAACACCCTGCCGTTGGCGACCCGCGTCCCGGAGCCGCTGCCACCGCTGGAAGGGTACACCTTTGAAGGCTATCGCAACGCAGACGGCAGCGTTGGAACCAAGAATCTGCTCGGCATTACCACCAGCGTTCACTGTGTGGCAGGCGTGGTGGATTATGTGGTGAAACTCATCGAGCGCGATCTGCTGCCAAAGTACCCGAACGTTGATGGCGTGGTGGGGCTGAATCACCTTTACGGCTGCGGCGTGGCGATCAATGCCCCTGCGGCCGTGGTGCCAATCCGAACTATCCACAATATCGCCCTGAACCCGAACTTTGGTGGCGAAGTGATGGTGATAGGCCTGGGGTGTGAAAAGCTACAGCCTGAGCGCTTGCTGCAGGGCACCGAGGATGTAAAAGCCATTCCGGCCGACGAGGCCAGCATTGTACGTCTGCAGGACGAACACCACGTTGGTTTCCGTTCGATGGTTGACGATATCCTTGAGGTTGCAGAGCGTCATCTGGCTAAACTCAATACGCGTCAACGTGAGACCTGCCCGGCTTCCGAGCTGGTGATTGGTACACAATGTGGCGGCAGCGATGCGTTTTCCGGCGTGACCGCCAACCCGGCGGTGGGTTATGCCTCCGACCTGTTTGTTCGCTGCGGGGCCACGGTGATGTTCTCTGAAGTGACAGAAGTGCGAGATGCCATTCATCTGCTCACGCCACGCGCCATCAACGAAGAGGTGGGCAAACGCCTGCTCGAAGAGATGGCCTGGTACGATAATTACCTCGATATGGGAAAAACCGACCGCAGCGCCAACCCATCTCCGGGGAACAAAAAAGGGGGTCTGGCGAACGTGGTGGAAAAAGCGCTCGGCTCTATCGCCAAATCCGGTCAAAGTGCCATTGTAGAAGTCCTCTCGCCGGGCCAGCGCCCAACGAAACGCGGCCTGATCTACGCGGCAACCCCGGCCAGTGACTTTGTTTGCGGCACCCAGCAGGTGGCTTCCGGTATTACGGTGCAGGTCTTTACCACCGGACGCGGTACGCCGTACGGCCTGATGGCGGTGCCTGTGATTAAAATGGCCACCCGCACTGAGCTGGCTAACCGCTGGTATGACCTAATGGACATTAACGCAGGCACCATCGCCACCGGGGAAGAGAGCATAGAAGAGGTAGGCTGGAAGCTGTTCCACTTTATTCTGGATGTGGCGAGCGGCAGGAAGAAAACCTTCTCGGACCAGTGGGGGCTGCACAATCAGCTGGCGGTGTTTAACCCGGCACCGGTGACGTGAGTTTACTGTAAAACCTCCCATAGCATGGCTTCGGCCATGCTTTTTTTTGCTTTCGATTCTTTCGCATCCTTGCCTTTCATTTCGATTCTTTCATTTTTAAGATACCAATCACAAAAAAACATTCCGAAACCCTATATTGTCTTTCGCATATACAAAACGAAAGGTTTCGGAGGAAAGATGTATATCATCTCGTCGAAAGCGATGCTGATAAAGGCACAGCGTGAAGGTTACGCCGTTCCGGCATTCAATATTCATAATCTCGAAACGCTGCAGGTGGTCGTCGAAACGGCCTCTGAGATGCGAGCTCCCCTGATCGTCGCGGGTACGCCCGGTACGTTTAGCTATGCCGGAACCGGGAACGTGGTCGCCATCGCCAGCGATCTGGCCAAAACGTACAACCAGCCACTGGCGATCCACCTCGATCATCACGAAGATTTCGACGATATCGCGCAGAAAGTACAGAGCGGGATCCGCTCTGCAATGATCGACGGATCTCATCATCCGTTCAGTGAAAATGTGGCGCTGGTAAAGAGAGTGACGGACTACTGCCACCGCTACGACGTTAGCGTGGAGGCCGAACTTGGGCGTTTGGGTGGTCAGGAAGATGACCTGGTCGTCGACAGTAAAGATGCGCTTTACACCAACCCACAACAGGCGCATGAGTTTGTTGAACTCACGGGTATCGACTCGCTGGCTGTTGCCATCGGCACTGCGCACGGCCTGTACAAAGCCACGCCAAAGCTCGATTTCGAGCGCCTGGCAGAGATCCGTAATCAGGTTGATATTCCGCTGGTACTGCACGGTGCCTCAGGATTGTCGACAGAAGATATCCGTAAGGCAATTAGCCTCGGGATCTGCAAAGTCAATGTCGCCACAGAACTCAAAATCGCCTTCTCAAACGCGCTGAAAACCTATCTCGCTTCACACCCCGATGCCAGCGATCCGCGTCATTACATGGTACCAGCCAAAAGTGCCATGCAAGAGGTGGTACGCAAGGTGATTATCGATTGTGGTTGTGAAGGAAAACTCTAACGTCCTGACCCGGAGGAATTGTGAAAGATATTATTGCCCGCCATAAGGCGGGAGAACACCTCGGTATTTGTTCTGTCTGTTCAGCACACCCGCTGGTTATCGAAGCTGCACTGCGGTTTGATTTGAACACCAACAATAAAGTGCTGATTGAGGCCACTTCGAATCAGGTGAATCAGTTTGGTGGCTATACCGGCATGACTC
This sequence comes from Enterobacter cloacae complex sp. 394F7, assembly GCF_057320385.1. Lineage (NCBI taxonomy): Bacteria > Pseudomonadati > Pseudomonadota > Gammaproteobacteria > Enterobacterales > Enterobacteriaceae > Enterobacter > Enterobacter cloacae complex sp. 394F7. The sequence continues at coordinate 20,140 of NZ_JBXWCS010000011.1, forward strand.
CTGCCCATTTTCGCGATTTTGTATTGAACATTGCCAAACACGTTGGTTTTCCACGAGAGCGCCTGATTCTTGGAGGGGATCACCTGGGGCCTAACTGCTGGCAAAACGAACCGGCGGAAGCCGCGATGGATAAATCCGTTGAGCTGATCAAAGCCTATGTCGCTGCGGGATTTACCAAGATCCATCTGGACGCATCCATGTCCTGCGCCGACGACGCCATCCCGCTAGCGCCAGTGGTGGTAGCACAGCGCGCTGCGCGGCTGTGTAAAGCAGCTGAAGAGACGGCTACGGAGGAACAAAAGGCGGCACTGACCTACGTCATTGGTACTGAAGTTCCCGTACCAGGTGGAGAAGCCAGCAGTATTAACAGCGTGCATGTTACCCGTGTCGAAGATGCTGCACAGACGCTGGACACCCATCGCGCAGCCTTTAGCGAACTCGGTCTGGAAGACGCCATGACGCGCGTGATTGCTATCGTGGTGCAACCAGGCGTGGAGTTCGACCATACCCAAATTATTCACTATCAGCCCCACGCAGCAGAGGCGCTTTCCGGCTGGATCCGCCAGACACCGATGGTCTACGAGGCGCATTCGACCGATTACCAGACCCGCCAGGCCTATCGCGCCCTGGTACGCGATCACTTCGCGATTCTGAAAGTTGGCCCGGCGCTCACTTTTGCCCTGCGTGAAGCCATCTTTGCCCTTGCGCAAATGGAGAAAGAACTTATCGCTCCTGAGCAGCGCAGCCACGTGCTGGCGGTGATCGACGAGGTGATGCTGAACGAGCCGGACTACTGGAAGAAGTACTACCGCCCGACCTGGAGCCAGGCGATGGTGGATATTCATTTCAGCTTGTCTGACCGCATTCGCTACTACTGGCCGCATCCGCGTATCCGTCAGGGTGTGGAGAAATTACTCGCCAACCTGAGTAACACCGCACTGCCACTTGGGCTGATCAGCCAGTTTATGCCCGTTCAGTTCGAACGATTGTCGATGAATGAGATCGTTGCAACACCGCAAAATCTCATCATCGACAAAATACAGGATGTATTACGCGCCTATCGATTTGGCTGTTCCCCTGAATACGTCTGATGCCCGGAGAGTCTATGAGTCACGTTTTTGTCCGTACCGGGATTGAGTTTGAAAATAGCCAGCTTGCGCTGGCACATATTGGCGAGGAGATGCTGGCGAAAGGGGTTGTGCATGCCACTTACCCAGCCGCACTTCTCGAAAGGGAGCTCAACTACCCCACCGGCATTACCCTCGAACGCCATGCGGTTGCAATCCCGCATTGTGAAGCGGTACATGCCAAAAGCCCTGCGATTTACCTGATTCGCCCGGACAAACCGGTGAATTTTCAGCAGGCGGATGATGATGGAGAGGTCGCGGTTTCACTCATTATCGCGTTAATTGTTGAAAACCCTACGGCGCAAATAAAACTGCTGCGCCGTCTTTTCAGCGAGCTACAAAACCCGGACATGCTGGACATGTTGCTGGCCACGCCAGCCGATCGCCTGGCCGAGCGATTCCGGGAGACTATCCTTGAGCCTGCCTCCTGTGCACAGGCTTCATAACATACTGATAATAAAAAGGAGTACCCTATGAAACGTAAAGTTATTGTTGCCTGTGGTGGTGCCGTAGCCACCTCAACCATGGCGGCTGAAGAGATCAAAGAACTGTGTGAAGCCCACAACATAACGCTGGATCTGGTTCAGTGTCGGGTGACCGAAATTGAAACCTATATGGACGGTGCAGACCTGATCTGCACCACGGCAAAAGTCGACAGATCGTTTGGTGACATTCCGGTAGTTCATGGGATGCCGTTTGTATCAGGCGTCGGTATCGAAGCCCTGCAACAAAAAATCCTTACTATCCTCGAGGGTTAAGATCATGTTTACCGAAATCATGCGGTATATCCTCGACCTCGGTCCCACCGTCATGCTGCCCATCGTCATTATTATCTTCTCTAAACTTCTGGGGATGAAACTAGGCGATTGCTTCAAATCCGGCCTGCATATCGGCATCGGCTTCGTGGGAATTGGGCTGGTCATTGGCCTGATGCTCGACTCCATTGGCCCTGCAGCCAAAGCGATGGCGGAACAATTCCAGATTAACCTGCACGTGGTTGACATCGGCTGGCCAGGTTCTTCCCCTATGACCTGGGCTTCCCAAATCGCACTGGTGGCGATCCCGGTAGCCATTGGGGTCAATGTCATCATGCTGGTCACCCGTATGACCCGTGTAGTGAATGTGGATATCTGGAACATCTGGCATATGACATTCACCGGGGCAATGCTGCACCTGGCCACTGGCTCTTACTGGCTGGGGATCCTTGGCGTGGTGGTTCACGCGGCCTTTGTCTACAAGCTGGGGGACTGGTTTGCCAAAGACACGCGAGACTTCTTCGGTCTGGAGGGAATTGCCATTCCTCACGGCTCGTCGGCGTATCTCGGTCCTGTCGCGGTGCTGGTCGATACGATTATCAACCACATTCCAGGTCTGAAGCAGATCCACTTTAGCGCCGACGATGTGCAGAAACGCTTTGGTCCGTTTGGCGAGCCCGTCACCGTCGGTTTTGTCATGGGGCTGGTCATCGGCATGCTGGCAGGATACGACGCGAAATCCGTTCTGCAACTGGCGGTGAAAACCGCTGCGGTGATGCTGCTGATGCCGCGTGTCATCAAGCCGATTATGGACGGCCTGACGCCAATTGCTAAACACGCCCGCAAACGCCTGCAGGCCAAATTTGGTGGTCAGGAGTTCTTAATTGGTCTTGATCCCGCGCTGCTGCTGGGCCATACGTCAGTGGTCTCCGCCAGTCTCATTTTCATCCCATTAACAATTCTGATTGCGGTACTGGTGCCGGGTAACCAGGTGCTGCCTTTCGGCGACCTTGCGACTATCGGCTTCTTCGTGGCAATGGCGGTCGCGGTTCATCAGGGTAATCTGTTCCGTACTCTCATCTCCGGCGTCATCATAATGGGTATCACATTGTGGATCGCCACACAGACCATCGGCCTGCACACCCTGCTTGCACAGAACGCGGGGGCGTTAAAAGCAGGTGGGCTTGTGGCATCCATGGATCAGGGCGGTTCGCCGATCACCTGGCTGCTCATTCAGCTCTTTACCTGGCAAAACGTGGTGGGATTCATCGTGATTGGTGCGATCTATTTTACTGGCGTACTGCTCACCTGGCGACGTGCCCGGGCGTTTACGGCGGCGGAGAAAAACGCCGATAACCCGCAAAGCCAGACGGTATCTTAATATCCGGGGAGCCATGCTCCCCTTCTTTTTCTGGAGTGAATCATGAAATCAGTGGTAATTCACGCTGAGGGCAACGTGCGCGTTGAAGAACGCCCGGTCCCTCAAATACAGGATGCGGATGATGTTCTGGTACGCATCGTTTGCTCAGGATTATGCGGCTCAGACATCCCGCGTATTTTTGCCAAAGGGGCGCACTACTACCCGATCACCCTGGGCCACGAATTTAGCGGACACGTCGAAGCCTGTGGTGCGGATATAAAGGATCTCCAGGCCGGAGATCCTGTAGCCTGCATTCCACTCCTGCCCTGTTTTTCGTGCCCGGAGTGTGAAAAAGGCTACTACTCGCTGTGTAAGCAGTACCAGTTTGTCGGCTCACGCAGTGACGGTGGCAATGCGGAATATATTGTCGTGAAGCGCGCGAACCTGTTCCGCCTGCCAGCAGAGATGGCGATCGAAGACGGGGCATTTATCGAGCCTATCACCGTAGGGCTGCACGCGTTCCATCTGGCTTCGGGCTGCAAAGATAAAAATGTCATTATCGTCGGTGCAGGAACGATCGGTCTGTTGGCGATGCAGTGCGCGCTGGCACTGGGGGCAAAGAGCGTGGCTGCAATTGATATCAACGACGATAAACTCGCCCTGGCGACAACCTTGGGCGCGACCCAGGTGTTCAACAGCCGGACCTTGAGCACCGATGACATTCTCAACGCGCTGAAGGACAACCGGTTTGATCAACTCGTGCTGGAAACCGCTGGAACACCACAAACTGTCTCGCTTGCCATTGATATTGCCGGTCCTCACGCCCAGGTGGCGCTGGTCGGTACATTACATCATGACCTGAATTTACCTGCCGCAACCTTTGGCAAAATATTGCGTAAGGAGCTGACGCTTCTGGGTAGTTGGATGAACTACTCAGCACCATGGCCTGGGGAAGAGTGGGAAACGGCAGTCCGCCTGCTCACCGGGAAAAAACTGCAACTGGAGCCACTCATTGCCCATACCGGCGACAGTGAGAGCTTCGCTCAGGCCGTGCAGGCTCTGAACGGCGCACCGATGCAGGGCAAAATTATGCTGCGTTTCGCCTAATCCCTCGAGCCAGCAACCTGAGCTGGCTCACATTTACTTTCGAATATTGCCTTACACCTTTCGCATACCTTCGATTAGAATAGGGACAATTAATTATCAGGCAATTCAATATGAACTCATTTGAGCGAAGGAACAAAATCGTTGACCTCGTCAACGCTCAGGGCAGCGTGATGGTGCAGGATCTATCAAATCTGTTTGGCATCTCTGAAGTGACCATTCGAACCGACCTGCGTCTGCTGGAAGAAAAAGGGCTGGTCACGCGCTTCCATGGGGGCGCCGCAAAGCCTGGCAGTAACCTGGCTGAAAGTGAGAATCAGGAAGTCGTACTGGAGGAACGCTACCAGCTGGCAAGCGATCCGAAAAAACGTATTGCTCAGGCCGCCGCCGCCCTGATCGAAGAAGGGATGACGGTTATTTTAGACAGCGGCAGTACCACTATGCTGATAGCCGAAGCGCTGGTGAGGAAAGCCAATATTACCGTCATCACCAACAGCTTGCCCGCTGCGTTTGCTCTTTCGGAAAATAAAGATATTACGCTGGTGGTTTGCGGCGGCACGGTACGCCATAAAACGCACTCCATGCACGGAACCATTGCCGAGCGTTCGCTTGCAGGTATCAGCGCGGATTTGATGTTTGTTGGGGCTGACGGCATTGATGCAACAAATGGTATCACCACCTTCAATGAAGGCTACTCCATCAGCAGCGTGATGGCCGCTGCCGCCCATAAAGTGATTGCCGTACTGGATGCCAGCAAGTTTAATCGTCGCGGGTTTAATCAGGTGCTGCCGATGGAGAAGATTGACTGTGTGATTACGGATGATGGGATCGGAAAACACGATAAAGACTTGCTGAGCAAAACGGGCACTGAGATCATTACGGTTTAGCGAAAGACGCAGATCGCCGGTTGGCCTGCGCAATTTTCTTTTCCGACATTTCTACCGACATTTATTCCGACACTCTGGATTTTGTAGGCCGGGCAAGCGCAGCACCGCCCGGCAAAAACAGGCGGAGTATGATTTACTCCCCCTGCTGCTCCAGCGCATATTTATAGAGCGCATTCTTCTTCACGCCGTGGATTTCTGCCGCCAGTGCTGCCGCTTTCTTAAGCGGCAATTCAGCCTGTAGCAGTGCCAGAGTACGCAGCGCATCGGCAGGCAGTGCGTCCTCCTCCGCTTTATGCCCTTCGACAATCAGCACCATCTCGCCCTTACGACGGTTTTCGTCCTCTTTCACCCACGCCAGCAGTTCGCCGACCGGCGCGCCGTGAATGGTTTCCCAGGTTTTGGTCAGCTCGCGCGCCAGCACCACGTAGCGGCTCTCTCCCCAGACGGTCACCATATCTTCCAGGCTTTCCAGCAGGCGATGCGTGGATTCGTAGAAAATCAGCGTACGCGGTTCAGCTTCCAGCTCTTTTAACACGTCACGGCGGCCTTTGGATTTGGCGGGCAGGAAACCTTCATAGCAGAAACGATCGGACGGCAGGCCTGCTGCGCTCAACGCAGCAATCGCAGCACACGGCCCCGGCAGTGGGACCACCCGGATCCCGGCTTCACGGCAGGTACGCACCAGATGGTAGCCCGGGTCGTTAATCAGCGGCGTACCGGCGTCAGAGACGAGCGCAATGTTCTGCCCCTCTTTGAGCTTCGCCACCAGCGTTTCTGCTTTTTGCTGCTCATTATGATCGTGCAGGGCGAAGAGACGAGCGTTAATCGCAAAGTGTTGCAGCAATAAACCGGTATGCCGGGTATCTTCAGCAGCAATTAAATCAACAGCTTGCAATACGGTCAGCGCACGTTGGGTAATATCAGACAAATTCCCGATAGGAGTAGGTACAATATAAAGCTGGCCTTGAGAATTCTCTGCCGTTTCGTGTTGTTTCATTGTTTCGTCCGTATTGCCGATTTAATATTGAGCATTGCGTAAAAAAATCACTGGATACAGTATGGTACCGTTAACGTTTCTTCGAAAAAAAGCCACGCGCAGCGTGCCGCTTCTGCTGGCAGCCCTGATCTTTGCAGGCTGTAGCACCCAGGCACCTGACCAGAGCACGGCCCATCTGCAGGGATCCGCTCAGGCTGATTCTGGCTTTTATCTGCAACAAATGTCGCAAAGCTCAAATGATACCAGGATCAACTGGCAATTACTCGCCATTCGTGCACTGCTGAAAGAGGGCAAAACCCAGCAGGCCGCCGAACTGTTCAACCAGCTTCCGCACGAGCTTAACGATGCCCAGCGTCTTGAGCAGAGCCTGCTCTCTGCCGAGCTAAAAGTCGCGCTGAAAGATTATGCCGCCGCGAAAAAGATCCTTGGCGACATCGACGTGAGCGCGCTGGATAAAAATCAGCAGGCCCGTTTCTGGCAGGCGGGGATTACCGCTGAGCAGGGACGCCCTTCCCTGACGCTGCTGCGGGCACTGATCGCCCAGGAGCCGCTGCTCGGCGGTGCGGACAAGCAGAAAAATATCGATGCCACCTGGCAGGCGCTCGCCTCAATGACCCAGGAACAGGCGCAGGCGCTGGTCATCAATGCTGATGAAAACGTGTTGCAGGGGTGGCTGGATCTGCAACAGATGTGGTTTAACAACCGCAGCGATCCAAACATGCTGAAAGCCGGTATTACCGACTGGCAAACGCGCTACCCACAAAACCCGGGCGCGAAAATGCTGCCAACACAGCTGGTGAACGTGCAGAACTTTAAGCCTGCCTCCACCAGCAAAATCGCCCTGCTTCTGCCGTTGAACGGCCAGGCGGCGGTATTTGGCCGCACCATTCAACAAGGTTTTGAAGCGGCGAAGAACGGTACCACGCCAGTGACCGGCAGTGCAGTTCCGGCGCAGGCAGCTCAGGCGGCAAACGTGAACGACGTTGTCAGCCCTTCCGCCGCGGAAACCAGCGACCTGACCACAGCACAAACCCCGGCGCAGGGGACGATGCAGAACCCGGTGACAGCACCGACCACACCTGCGGCTGCAGCACCCGCGCCTGTGACTCCGGCTCCGGTAGAGACACAATCCGCACCGGCAACAGAGCCTGCGACAGCGGAGCAACCTCAACCGCAGACCACTGAGCCCGCAGCACAACCTGCCGCTCAGCCTGCTGCCCAGCCACAGGCCGCAGCCACCACCAGCGCTAACCCGGGCGCTGAGCTGAAAATCTACGACACCAGTTCTCAACCGCTCGATCAGGTTCTGGCGCAGGTGCAACAGGACGGTGCCAGCATCGTTGTGGGTCCGCTGCTGAAAAACAACGTCGAAGAGCTGATGAAGAGCAACACTGCGCTGAACGTGCTGGCGCTCAACCAGCCTGAACAGGTTCAGAACCGCGCCAATATCTGCTATTTCGCCCTCTCTCCGGAAGATGAAGCCCGCGATGCGGCGCGTCATATTCACGAGCAGGGGAAACAGTCTCCGCTGCTGCTGATCCCTCGCAGTACGCTGGGCGATCGCGTCGCCAACGCCTTTGCCGAAGAGTGGCAGAAGCTGGGCGGCGGCATCGTGCTGCAGCAGAAATTCGGTTCCGTCTCTGAACTGCGCGCGGGCGTTAACGGCGGCGCGGGTATTGCGCTTAACGGCAGCCCGGTGAGTGCAAGCCTGCCACAGCAGCAGAGCGTGACGATTGGTGGTCTGACCATCCCTGCCCCACCTACCGATGCACAGATTAGCGGTGGCGGTAAAGTGGATGCGGCCTATATCGTCGCTACGCCACAAGAGATTGCCTTCATCAAGCCGATGATCGCCATGCGTAACGGCAGCCAGAGCGGCGCCACGCTCTACGCCAGCTCTCGCAGCGCACAGGGCACTGCAGGCCCGGATTTCCGCCTGGAGATGGACGGCCTGCAATACAGCGAAATTCCGATGCTGGCGGGCAGCAATCCGGCCCTGATGCAGCAGGCGCTGAGCGCAGTCCGTAACGACTACTCACTGGCGCGTCTGTACGCGATGGGCGTCGATGCCTGGACGCTGGCGAACCACTTTACCCAAATGCGTCAGGTGCCGGGCTTTGAGCTAAACGGCAATACCGGCGATCTGACGGCCACTCAGGATTGCGTGATTAACAGGAAGTTATCATGGCTCAAATACCAGCAGGGACAAATCGTCCCGGCCAGTTAAGCCGTAAAGAGACCGGCGACGCCTGGGAATTAAAAGCGCGTCGCTGGCTTGAGGGCAAAGGACTGCGCTTTATCGCCGCTAACGTTCGCGGACGTGGCGGCGAAATCGATCTGATCATGAAAGAGGGTCAGGTCATTGTGTTTGTGGAAGTACGCTACCGACAGTCTTCCCGTTTTGGCGGTGCTGCCGCCAGCGTGACGCCCGCCAAACAACATAAATTATTACAGACTGCCCACTTGTGGCTTGCCCGCCATAATGGGAGTTTTGATACTGTGGATTGCCGGTTCGATGTGTTAGCCTTCACCGGAAACGAGATCGAATGGCTGAAAAACGCTTTTGGCGAAGACGCATAATTAAGATTTAAAAGGGATAACGTGCTCGAAAGAATTAAAGTGTGCTTCACAGAAAGCATTCAGACTCAGATTGCCGCGGCAGAAGCCCTCCCTGACGCAATCTCTCGCGCCGCCATGACGCTGGTGCAGTCCCTGCTCAATGGCAACAAAATCCTCTGTTGTGGCAATGGCACGTCCGCTGCCAACGCACAGCATTTTGCTGCCAGTATGATCAATCGTTTTGAAACAGAACGCCCCAGTTTACCTGCCATTGCACTTAATACCGATAATGTGGTCTTAACAGCGATTGCTAACGATCGTCTGCATGACGAGATTTACGCTAAGCAGGTGCGTGCCTTGGGCCATGCGGGCGATGTGCTGCTGGCCATCTCCACGCGCGGCAATAGCCGTGACATTGTCAAAGCCGTCGAAGCCGCCGTTACCCGCGATATGACTATCGTTGCCTTAACCGGCTATGACGGGGGCGAGCTGGCGGGCCTGCTGGGGCCGCAGGATGTGGAAATCCGCATTCCGTCTCACCGTAGCGCACGCATTCAGGAGATGCATATGCTCACGGTGAACTGCTTATGTGATTTGATCGATAACACGCTTTTCCCTCACCAGGATGATTAAGGAGTTCTCATGAAGGCTTTATCGACCCTCGCAGTCCTTATGTCTGCATTACTGCTGCAGGGATGTATCGCTGCGGCTGTTGTGGGTACCGCTGCCGTCGGCACCAAAGCAGCGACCGATCCGCGCACCGTTGGCACCCAGGTAGATGACGGCACGCTGGAGCTGCGCGTTAACAGTGCGCTGTCGAAAGACGAACAAATCAAGAAAGAAGCGCGGATCAACGTGACGGCTTACCAGGGCAAAGTGCTGCTGACAGGCCAGGCGCCAAATAGCGAACTCTCCAGCCGCGCGAAACAGATCGCGATGGGCGTAGAGGGCACTGCGGAAGTCTTCAACGAAGTCCGTCAGGGGCAGCCAATCAGCCTTGGTACCGCCTCCAATGACACGTGGATCACCACCAAAGTCCGTTCCCAGCTGCTGGGTTCAGACCAGGTGAAATCATCCAACGTGAAAGTGACGACCGAAAACGGCGAAGTGTTCCTGCTGGGTCTGGTTACCGACCGTGAAGGGAAAGCGGCGGCCGATATTGCCAGCCGGGTGAGCGGCGTGAAACACGTCACCACCGCATTTACCTACATTAAGTAATTCCCACCTGACTGTAAGCCCGGTGAGCGCTCGCGCCACCGGGCTTTTTTCACAGAAGCGCAATACCCCCCACAATCACCCCACTCAACGCCACCAGCCCTGCGGTGAGCCACAGCGCTTTCGCCGGGAATGACTTACGCAGCATGATAAGCGACGGCAGGCTGATGGCAGGCAAGGTAATGAGCAATGCCAGTGCCGGTGCGGTGCCCATGCCGGCCAACATCATGGTCTGCACAATCGGAATTTCAGCCGCCGTTGGGATCACAAACAGACAACCGGCAATGGCCATCGCAATGACCCACATCAGGGTATTGTCGATGGCGCCGTCGGCATGCGGGAATAGCCAGACACGTGCGGCCCCGAGCACCAGCACCGCCAGGATATACACAGGAATGGTGCTCCAGAAAAGCTGCCACAGAGCATTCCCCCAGCGCGCAAAGAAGCTTCCCTGCGGCTCGCTGACATCAAGCTCAATGGCGGCCGGTTCAACGGCGTTATCTTTCACCCATTTCTGCACCAGCGTTGCCACCACCAGCACCGTCAGCAGACCGGCCACCAGGCGGATAAAGGCGAAATACCAGCCAAGGACAAAGCCCATAAACACCAGCGTTGCCGGGTTTAACAGCGGGTTGCCCATCCAGAACGCCAGCGCACCGCCCATAGAGACTCGCTGACGACGCATACCGGCAGCAACAGGCGCGGCACAGCACGAACACATCATGCCCGGCAGGGAGAAAATGGTCCCCAGCAGGGTGCCCTGAAAGCGTGGCTGCCCCAGGGTTTTCACCAGCCAGTGACGCGGGATAAGCACCTGAATCAACGAGCCCAGAATGACGCCTAATACGGCGGCTTTCCAGACGGCAAGGAAATAGACCATGGCATAATCCCACGCCGCGCGAAGCGGGCTGGAATCAGCGTGAGCGAGAATAGATTTACCGATGCTGTGCGTTTCAGCGGCAGTGAAGGCTTTACCGTAGTACGGCTGCCATTTCACATACCAGAGGCCGATAATGACCACGAGAAAGAAGAGCGCGGGCTTCCACCATTGGACAGGTGTTGCCGCCTGAGATGAAGACTGACCAGTCATAGCATTCCCCGGAGAGTGTTATTTAATTAGCCGGGGGAGTTTACGCCTCGCCCTGCGCGATTTCACGCAGTTTCGCCGAAGGGATGATATTCACTCCCTCCTGCGATGGTGACAGCCCCTCTTTTAACATCGCACGCGCCACGTCGCGCGCCTCGATGGATTTCCAGTTACCAGGGAGAATGCGGAACAACGGGGCAAACATCGACTCGTTAAAACGACGCTCGTCGCGATGCCCCAGCAGCATGGAGGGACGGACTATTGTCAACCGCTCCCACTTCTGGGCAATCAGGGCCTCTTCCATCTCGCCCTTCACCTTACTGTAAAAGAACGGCGAACGGGCGCTGGCGCCCAGCGAGCTGACCACCACAAAATGGGTGGCACCCAGCTTTTTTGCCGTCAGCGCCGTATCGACCACCAGCGTATAGTCAGCATGAACAAACGCCTCTTTACTGCCCGCCTCACGCCGCGTTGTCCCGAGGCAGCAAAAGGCGATATCGATGGGATCCTGCACCTGCGCCAGTGCGTCGGTCAGCTGTGGATCGTGAGGATTAAAGACGCCCGAAATGTCCGCCAGCGGTCGACGTGTCGGGGCCGCAATGTAGTTCACCCTGCGATCCTGGATCAGCAGCCGCAGCAGATGATCGCCCACCAGCCCGGTTGCCCCCGTAATCAGTACCTGACTCATTTCATCCCCTTTACAGAATAGTCCGTTTGCGAACTCAGCATGGTCAACCACACTTAGAAGTCTGTTACCGGTAAGTATTTACCACAAACGGGAAAAAAACAGTCTGAAGCGAAAACAACGGAGGAAGCATGGGTAAAAAAATCGCAGTCCTGATTACCGACGAGTTTGAAGATTCAGAATTCACCTCACCTGCTGAGGCGTTCCGCAAGGCGGGACATGAGGTCATCACCATTGAGAAAGAGGCGGGAAAAACGGTGAAAGGCCATAAGGGCGAGGCCAGCGTGACCATCGATGAAACCATCGATAACGTCAGCCCGTCTGATTTTGATGCCCTGCTGTTACCCGGCGGTCATTCACCGGATTCCCTGCGCGGCGACGAGCGCTTCGTAACGTTCACCCGCGATTTTGTCTCCACCGGAAAACCGGTCTTTGCTATCTGCCATGGTCCGCAACTGCTTATCAGCGCGGATGTGGTGCGCGGGCGTAAACTCACTGCCGTGAAACCGATCGTTGTCGATCTGAAAAACGCGGGGGCCGAGTTTTACGATCAGGAGGTGGTCAACGACAAAGACCAGCTGATCACCAGCCGAACCCCGGACGATCTGCCGGCGTTCAACCGCGAAGCGCTACGCCTGCTCGGCGCGTAGCCAGTGCAGCTTTTTGCCAAAGCCCAGCGTGTTGTCGGTAAATTTCAGCTCATCAAGGCGGATTTCCCACACCGGGGCTTTTAAGGCGGCGGCTACCGGAAAGCGGCGCGTGTAGTGCTTACGGCGCGCGTCGCTCTCTTCACCGTCCAGACGACGGATCTCCCCTTTAAACTGCACCCCACGGATCAGTGCCACCGTTTTAGGCTGACCGTTAACTGTCCCTGCCACCTTCGCCTGCTGACCGGTCATCTGCGCATGGCGCGTTTTATCTTCGCTCATCACATAAAACGCAACGCGCTCAGGGTCATAATAGTAAAACGCATTCGCGCACCACATTTCACCGTCGTCATACACGCACCAGGTGACAACATGCTGTTTCGCCAGCCAGCGGTTAATGGCAGCCAGAGTTTCCATTTTCGTTCTCTCTCATGCTATGGTGCGTTCACCTTAACATACTGAATCTGTTTACCGTGTGCTGGTTTCTCTATCTTGTCCGTACCGCCGATAACGCTCTCTACACCGGGATCACGACCGATGTGGCGCGGCGTTTTCTTCAGCATCAAACGGGAAAAGGGGCAAAAGCGCTGCGGGGGAAAGGAGAATTGACGCTCGCCTTTTCTGCCCCCGTGGGTGACAGATCGCTGGCGTTAAGAGTGGAATACCGCATTAAGCAGTTGACGAAGCGCCAGAAAGAGCGCCTCGTCACCGGAGACGGATCGTTTGAGGCGCTGTGTGAAAGCCTGATTAGAAGCGATTAAAATGGTCGTGATACTCCACGAGGCCATTTACGCCGTTGAGCGCGTCATCCGCCAGACGGTGCACCTGGAAGGCAGTTTCGGTTCCCGGCCAGCGACAGCGGAGATCGTACTGCGCCGCCGGCTCGAAACCCAGGCGACCATAGAAAGCAGGATCGCCCAGCGTCACCACCGCGGCGTAGCCAAACTCATTGAGCGAGTCCAGCCCTTCATACACCAGCTGACGTGCCAGCCCTTGTCCACGATAGTGTTCATCTACCGCCAGCGGCGCCATTCCTACCCACTGTAATTCTTCACCCTGAACGGTTACCGGGCTGAAGGCAACGTAGCCCACCACCTGACCTTCGTCATCGGTGGCAACCAGCCCCAGCGTGATCAGGCCGTCTTCGCGGAGATCGTGGACCAGTTGGGCTTCTGCGTCGCTCGCAAAAGAGCGGCGTAACAACGCATCGATACCCGGTGCATCAATCCCAATTTCGACTCGAATCAGCATGGCTCACCTACTGAAGTGTGTTTACTGTCAGGCGGGGTTTTCAGCCCGGCCTCAACGAAATCTGCCATTTGCATTAACATCACGCGCAGCGCTTTTGGCATCTGCTCCAGCTCAATGGCATCCATTAAATTTTTGACGTACAGACCCAGTTCCGTATCGCCTTCAATGACCAGACGGCGCTGGAAAAAGAGGGTATCCGGATCCTGCTTACGCGCGGCGATCATCAGCAGATCGCAGGCGTCGGCGCTAAAGCTCACATCCGCGTCGGCGGACTGGCGCACAATCAGCTGGTCATTCTCGACGGAGGTAAACCAGCGCAGACCGATATCACGCACTTCAATGCTTAACCAGCGGCCTTCCAGGAACGCCAGTTCGCCTTCCTGCAGCGCCTGGCGGAACTGCCAGCTCAGGAGCTGCTCCAGCACCTGACGTTTAAGCGCGAACGGCGCCAGTTTTACCGGCACGCTCAGCATTGATGGACCAAATTGTACGAGACGTGAACGCAGTTTATCCAGCACGAGCTTTACTCCCTGATAGCGATAGTCCGGGTATTTTGCCATATCCGGAGGAGAACATAGCGGCGTAAATCAACAAACCGTCGTCCGGTGTACCTCATTATTGGTGCCATCAATACGCCATTAGCTGCCTTAAATCAAAAATTGTCGCGTATGGGTTAATTAAAATCCCAGCTCGTTAACATTTTTGCTCTCGACGACATCAGGATAAATTATGGAGCTGCTCTGCCCTGCCGGAAACCTTCCGGCGCTTAAGGCGGCCATCGAAAATGGGGCCGATGCGGTCTATATCGGGCTGAAAGATGATACTAACGCCCGCCATTTTGCTGGCCTCAACTTTACGGAGAAAAAGCTTCAGGAAGCCGTTAACTTCGTACATCAGCACCGCCGCAAATTGCATATTGCCATCAATACCTTTGCCCATCCTGATGGCTATGCCCGCTGGCAGCGCGCGGTGGATATGGCAGCACAGCTGGGTGCCGATGCGCTGATTCTGGCCGACCTCGCCATGCTAGAGTATGCGGCAGAACGCTATCCTCATATTGAGCGCCATGTCTCTGTTCAGGCCTCTGCCACCAACGAAGAGGCGATACGTTTTTATCATCAAAACTTTGACGTGGCCCGGGTGGTTTTACCGCGCGTGCTCTCTATTCATCAGGTTAAGCAACTCGCGCGCGTCACGCCAGTGCCGCTGGAAGTTTTTGCCTTTGGTAGCCTGTGCATCATGGCTGAAGGCCGCTGCTATCTCTCCTCGTATTTAACCGGTGAATCCCCTAATACCGTTGGCGCCTGCTCGCCTGCCCGCTTTGTTCGCTGGCAGCAAACCCCACAGGGGCTGGAATCTCGCCTGAATGAGGTACTGATTGACCGCTATCAGGACGGTGAAAACGCTGGCTACCCGACGCTGTGCAAAGGCCGCTATCTGGTTGACGGCGAGCGTTATCACGCGCTGGAAGAACCCACCAGCCTCAACACGCTGGAACTGCTGCCGGAACTGCTGGCCGCTAATATTGCCTCGGTGAAGATTGAAGGTCGCCAGCGCAGCCCGGCCTACGTCAGCCAGGTGGCGAAAGTCTGGCGTCAGGCCATTGACCGCTGCATGGCAGACCCGCAGAACTACGCCCCGCAATCGGCCTGGATGGAGACGCTCGGCGCAATGTCTGAAGGCACCCAAACCACGCTTGGCGCGTATCACCGTAAATGGCAGTGAGATAACCATGAAATATTCATTAGGACCGGTGCTCTACTACTGGCCAAAAGAGACGCTGGAAGATTTTTATCAACAGGCCGCGACCTGCAGCGCCGATGTGATTTACCTTGGCGAAGCGGTATGCAGCAAGCGCCGTGCCACCAAAGCAGGCGACTGGCTGGAGATGGCGAAAAGCCTGGCCGGGAGCGGCAAACAGGTGGTGCTCTCTACGCTGGCGCTGGTGCAGGCCTCATCTGAACTGGGTGAGCTGAAGCGCTACGTGGAGAACGGCGAGTTTCTGCTGGAGGCCAGCGATCTGGGCGTGGTGAATATGTGCGCCGAACGCAAGCTGCCGTTTGTCGCGGGCCATGCATTGAACTGCTATAACGCCGTGACCCTGCGCCTGCTGCTGAAACAGGGGATGATGCGCTGGTGCATGCCGGTAGAGCTGTCGCGTGACTGGCTGGTAAACCTCCTGAACCAGTGTGACGAGCTGGGTATTCGCAACCAGTTTGAAGTGGAAGTGTTGAGCTATGGCCATCTGCCGCTGGCGTACTCTGCCCGCTGCTTCACTGCCCGCTCTGAAGATCGCCCGAAAGACGAGTGCGAAACCTGTTGCATCAAGTACCCGAACGGACGCAGCATGCTGTCGCAGGAGAATCAGCAGGTGTTTGTCCTGAACGGCATTCAGACCATGAGTGGTTATGTGTATAACCTTGGTAACGAGCTGGCGTCGATGGACGGACTGGTGGACATGGTGCGTCTGTCCCCGCTGGACACCAGCGTGTTTGCCATGCTGGATGCTTTTCGCGCCAATGAAAACGGCGCATCGCCGCTGCCGCTGACGGCAAACAGTGACTGTAACGGCTACTGGAAGCGGCTGGCCGGACTGGAGCTGCAGGCCTGAAAAAGGCTCACTTTGTTAACAACGGTTATCATTATTTAATGCAGTATTAAAGATTGACCGTCGACAAAGTGAGCTGTTATGACTGACAAAACCCTTCCGTTTTCGGTGCTGGATCTGGCGCCGATCCCACAAGGCTCCTCGGCAAGAGAAGCCTTTTCGCACTCTCTCGATCTGGCTCAACTGGCCGAAAAGCGTGGCTATCACCGTTACTGGCTGGCGGAGCATCACAACATGGTCGGCATCGCCAGCGCCGCCACCTCGGTGCTGATTGGCTATCTGGCCGCGAACACCACCACCCTGCACCTGGGATCCGGTGGCGTGATGCTGCCAAACCATGCTCCGCTGGTGATCGCCGAGCAGTTTGGTACGCTGAATACCCTCTACCCGGGCCGTATTGATTTAGGCCTTGGCCGTGCGCCGGGCAGCGACCAGCCCACCATGCGCGCCCTGCGTCGCCATATGAGCGGTGACATCGACAATTTCCCGCGTGATGTGGCTGAACTGGTGGACTGGTTCGATGCGCGTGACCCGAACCCGCACGTGCGCCCTGTGCCGGGCTATGGCGAGAAGATCCCGGTATGGCTGTTAGGCTCAAGTCTTTATAGCGCGCAGCTTGCTGCACAGCTGGGGCTGCCCTTCGCGTTCGCCTCCCACTTCGCACCGGATATGCTGCATCAGGCGCTGCATCTCTACCGCACGAACTTCAAACCTTCTGAAAGGCTGGAGAAACCGTACGCGATGGTGTGTATCAATATCATTGCCGCCGACAGCAATCGCGATGCGGAATTCCTGTTTACCTCCATGCAGCAGGCGTTTGTGAAGCTGCGTCGCGGTGAGACCGGCCAGCTTCCACCGCCGGTGGAGAATATGCATCAGCTGTGGTCAGCTTCCGAGCAGTATGGTGTTCAACAGGCGCTGAGCATGTCGCTGGTGGGAGATAAAGCGAAGGTGCGTCACGGGCTTGAGGCGGTGCTGCGCGAAACGCAGGCTGATGAGATTATGGTTAACGGCCAGATTTTCGATCATCAGGCGCGTTTGCACTCGTTTGAGCTGGCGATGCAGGTGAAAGAGGAGTTGGTGGGGTAGTTTTTTTGCCCGGTGGCGCTTCGCTTACCGGGCCTACGGGATCGCGTAGGCCGGATAAGGCGTAGCCGCCATCCGGCACAAAAACTTACTGATATACCGGCAACAGATTAAAGCTCGACAGCACGTGGACCAGCGCGTTACCAACACCAAACACCAGAATCAGTGCAATCATCGGTTTACCGCCCCAGACGCGGAATTTCGGGCTACCGAAGCGCTGACGGGATTTACGCGCCAGAAGCGCCGGCACAATTGCCGCCCAGATGGTAGCCGCCAGACCGGCATAACCAATGGCGTACAGGAAGCCGTTCGGCCACAGCAGGCCGCCCACCATCGGTGGCAGGAAGGTCAGCAGTGCGGTTTTGAAGCGCCCCATCGCGGAGTCATCAAAGCCAAACAGGTCCGCCAGATAGTCAAACAGGCCGAGCGTCACGCCGAGGAAAGAGCTCGCAACCGCAAAGTTGGAGAATACCACCAGCAGCAGATCCAGACTGCGGCTGTTCAGTACACCGCTCAGCGCCTGCACCAGCACATCTATATTCCCGCCCTTCTGCGCAATGCCGATAAACTCAGGACGCGGGATGTTGCCCATCGTCCCCAGCAGCCAAATCACATACAGCCCCAGCGCCAGCAGCGTACCGTAAACCAGGCACTTGACGATTGTCCGCGGGTCTTTGCCGTAGTACTTCATCAGGCTCGGTACGTTGCCGTGGTAGCCAAACGACGCCAGACAGAACGGCAGGGTCATCAGCAGATACGGCGTATACGACGTATTGGTTTCAGCCACGTTAAACAACGTTGACGGGGTAACGTGCCCCAGCAGGCTACCGAAGGTCAGAAAGAAAGTGATGACCTTTGCGCCCAGAACGATGGCCGTCATCCGGCTCACCGCTTTGGTACTCATCCAGACGATAAACGCGACACCCAGCGCAAAGCACAACCCGGCCAGACGCGCCGGAACGTTCAGCGACATCTCCGAAAAGGTGTGATGCAGAATCGAGCCGCTTGCTGAGATGTACGCGTAGGTCAGGATGTAGAGCACAAACGCGATGGAAAGGCCGTTCACCAGGTTCCAGCCTTTACCCAGCAGATCTTTCGTGATGGTGTCGAAGCTGGAGCCAATGCGGTAGTTCAGGTTGGCTTCAAGGATCATCAGCCCTGAATGGAGCATACAGAACCAAGTGAAGACCAGCGCAGCCAGCGACCAGAAGAACCACGCACCGGACATGACCACTGGCAGGGAGAACATCCCGGCACCAATAATGGTTCCGCCGATGATCACCACGCCGCCAAGCAGCGAAGGTGACGTTTGGGTGGTGGTTAGTGTCGCCATACAGCCATATCTCCAGTCAAAAATGTGGTTTGCATTTTAATGTGCTGCACTGTACCAGTACAAGAGTACAAAGGGAATAAAAAAAGCCCCGATAGTCTTTATCGGGGCTGTATATATTACTTTACGTCAGAAACGAAAGGCTTACGCGTCACCGAAACGACGACGGCTGGTGCCTTCTTCACGACGTGGGCCACGGCTATCACGGCGTTCACCGGAGAAACGACGACCTTCACCACCGCGACCTTCGCTACGACCGCCTTCACGACGCTCGCCACCGAAACCGCGACCACCGCCACGACGTTCGCCGCCACGGTCAGGACGTGGCTGTGCATCGCCCAGCAGCTGCATGTTCATCGGCTTGTTCAGGATGCGGGTGCGAGTAAAGTGCTGCAGTACTTCGCCCGGCATGCCTTTTGGCAGCTCGATGGTGGAGTGAGATGCGAACAGCTTGATGTTACCGATGTAACGGCTGCTGATGTCGCCTTCGTTCGCGATCGCGCCAACGATATGACGAACTTCAACACCATCATCACGGCCCACTTCAATGCGGTACAGTTCCATTTCGCCAGCGTCACGACGCTCACGACGTGGACGGTCTTCGCCACCACGCTCTGAACGGTCACCACGTGGGCCACGATCGTTACGGTCACCACGGCGTTCGAAGCGATCGTCACGATCGCGGAACTCACGACGAGGACGCATCGGTGCATCTGGTGGCACGATCAGGGTACGTTCGCCCTGTGCCATCTTCAGCAGTGCTGCAGCCAGCGTTTCGATATCCAGCTCTTCGCCTTCAGCGGTCGGCTGAATCTGCGCCAGCAGCGCACGGTACTGATCCAGATCGCTGCTTTCCAGCTGCTGCTGGACTTTCGCGGCGAATTTTTCCAGACGGCGTTTGCCCAGCAGTTCTGCGTTTGGCAGCTCCGCTTCCGGAATGGTCAGCTTCATGGTGCGTTCAATGTTACGCAGCAGACGGCGCTCGCGGTTCTCAACGAACAGCAGGGCACGACCCGCACGACCTGCACGACCGGTACGGCCGATACGGTGAACGTAAGACTCGGAGTCCATTGGGATGTCGTAGTTTACAACCAGGCTGATACGCTCAACGTCCAGACCACGTGCTGCCACGTCGGTTGCAATCAGGATATCCAGACGACCGTCTTTCAGACGCTCCAGCGTCTGCTCACGCAGAGCCTGGTTCATGTCGCCATTCAGCGCTGCGCTGTTGTAGCCGTTACGCTCCAGAGCTTCAGCCACTTCCAGGGTCGCGTTTTTGGTACGAACGAAGATAATCGCCGCATCAAAATCTTCCGCTTCCAGGAAACGCACCAGCGCTTCGTTTTTGCGCATGCCGTACACAGACCAGTAGCTCTGGCTGATGTCCGGGCGAGTGGTAACGCTGGACTGAATGCGCACTTCCTGCGGCTCTTTCATGAAGCGGCGGGTAATGCGACGGATTGCTTCTGGCATGGTGGCAGAGAACAGAGCGGTCTGGTGACCTTCCGGGATCTGCGCCATGATGGTTTCTACGTCTTCGATGAAGCCCATACGCAGCATTTCGTCGGCTTCATCCAGTACCAGACCGCTCAGTTTAGAGAGATCCAGTGTACCGCGCTTCAGGTGATCCAGCAGACGGCCCGGCGTACCGACAACAATCTGTGGGCCCTGGCGCAGGGCGCGTAACTGCACGTCATAACGCTGGCCGCCGTACAGGGCTACCACGTTTACGCCGCGCATGTGTTTAGAGAATTCCGTCATCGCTTCCGCAACCTGAACCGCCAGTTCACGGGTTGGAGCCAGGACGAGGATCTGCGGTGCACGCAGGTCCGGATCAATGTTGTTCAGCAGCGGCAGCGAGAATGCTGCGGTTTTGCCGCTACCAGTCTGGGCCATGCCCAGCACGTCACGACCAGAGAGCAGATGTGGGATACATTCTGCCTGGATCGGAGATGGTTTTTCGTAACCGAGATCGTTAAGAGCTTCAAGGATAGGAGCCTTCAGGCCCAGATCTGCAAAAGTGGTTTCGAATTCAGCCATGTAGTACGAGTGCCTCAATGTCAATGGCGGCCAGTCTACTTAGCTCATCGTGAAAATGATCTGCAATTTTCATTGAAAAGTGTGAACCGGCTCAAATTAGGTGTATTGACGAACAACAACGCCCTCACCAGTGAAGGTGATGGCAATCAAAAAGATTACGGGCTGATGTTTATGTCGTCAGCTATTGCTGGTCCGATTCTGCCAGGTCATCTTGCTCCTGGCCCAAGAGCGATAATTCCAACAATGCATAACGGTGCTCAACGAAGTTGTGTACGTTGTTAGCAACCGCTAATTTGAACAGTGCCGTAGCGCTGTCCTTATCCCCCAGACTTAGGTAGTACTTACCTAAATAGAAGTTGGTTTCACTGAGATGCTCAGCGAGCGAGGTGTTATCCGTTGCGTCCGCCTTGAGGCGTTCCATCAGCGTTGCTTCGCTAATGTTGCCCAGGTAGAACTCGACAATGTTCCATCCCCACTGTTCCTTGTCCGATTTGTCGAAGCGCTGTTTCAGTGCCTCTTTTGCCTGCTTCTCATCGAGCTTCTGCTCAACGATGTAAAGCCACAGGCTACGGAAAGGATCATTAGGATCGTCTTGATAAAACGCCAGCAGATCATCTTGCGCTAACTTATCACGACCGCCGTAATACAATGCGATACCGCGATTCAAGTGCGCGTAGTTGTAAGTTGGATCAAGCTCAAGTACAGAATCAAACGCTTCATAGGCAGCATCAAAATTGCCTGCCTGCGTTAAATAAATGCCTAAGTAATTGAATACTTCAGGCATATCAGGTCGGATAGCCAGCGCTTGTGAGAAATCATTTCGCGCTAATGCCCTCAGACCGAGACTATCATACAACACTCCGCGCTCATATAAAAGCTGTGCGCGTTCGTCATCGGTTAAAGCCCGACTGGCAAGAATTTGTTCCATGCGTGCCAGAATCACTTCCTGCTGCAAAGTCGGTTGCAATGGCACTGCGAGGACTTCGCTCTTACGCCAGGCAGAGTTGCTGCATCCTGCCAGCGTTAAAGCTGTCGCAACGAAACACCAGCGCAAAAAAGGCTTCATTTCCCACTCCCGAAGACAACTATTGGATGAACGTCCTGTCCCCCGGCGGCTTAACAAGGCGTCCTGCCTGATAATGGCCCTCCGCGATGCGGAGGGCAAATGGCAACCTTACTCGCCTTGCTGTTCTGCTGCCGGTGCTTCTGGCGCAGCAGCTGGCTGAGACTGCTCGGTTGCTTCTTTAATGCTCAGACGGATACGGCCCTGGCGGTCAACTTCCAGAACTTTAACCGGTACTTCCTGACCCATCTGCAGGTAATCGGTCACTTTCTCAACGCGCTTGTCAGCGATTTGAGAGATGTGTACCAGACCTTCTTTACCGCCACCGATGGCAACGAACGCGCCAAAGTCAACGATACGGGTCACTTTACCATTGTAGATACGGCCCACTTCGATTTCTGCAGTGATTTCTTCGATGCGACGAATCGCGAATTTCGCTTTTTCGCCGTCGGTCGCTGCGATCTTCACCGTACCGTCATCTTCGATTTCAATGGTGGTGCCGGTCTCTTCGGTCAGCGCACGGATCACGGAACCGCCCTTACCGATAACATCTTTGATCTTGTCTGGATTGATCTTGATGGTGTGAATACGCGGAGCGAATTCGGAGATATCACCGCGTGGCGCGTTGATAGCCTGTTCCATCACGCCCAGGATGTGCAGACGCGCACCTTTAGCCTGGTTCAGAGCAACCTGCATGATCTCTTTGGTGATACCTTCAATTTTGATATCCATCTGCAGTGCAGAGATACCGTCGCGGGAACCCGCCACTTTGAAGTCCATATCGCCCAGGTGGTCTTCGTCGCCCAGAATGTCAGACAGAACAACAAAGTTGTCGCCCTCTTTCACCAGACCCATTGCGATACCCGCAACGGCGGCTTTGATTGGCACGCCTGCATCCATCAGCGCCAGAGAGGCACCACACACGGAAGCCATGGAAGAAGAACCGTTGGATTCGGTGATTTCAGAAACCACACGAACGGTGTACGGGAATTTGTCTGCGTCTGGCATCACTGCCAGCACGCCGCGCTTCGCCAGACGACCGTGACCAATTTCACGACGCTTAGGCGAACCCACCATACCGGTTTCCCCTACGGAGTACGGAGGGAAGTTATAGTGGAACAGGAAGCTGTCAGTGCGCTCACCCATCAGCTCGTCGATGATCTGTGCGTCACGTGCAGTACCCAGGGTCGCGGTAACCAGCGCCTGCGTTTCACCACGGGTGAACAGCGCAGAACCGTGAGTACGTGGCAGTACGCCAGTACGCACGTCCAGACCACGGATCATGTCTTTTTCACGGCCATCGATACGCGGCTCGCCAGCCAGTACGCGGCTACGAACAACGTTTTTCTCGATTGCGTGCAGAATTTCGCTCAGCTCGTTAGCATCCAGCGTTTCGTCTTCAGCAACCAGCGTGGCGATGGTTTCGTCTTTGATCACGTCAACCTGAGCATAACGCTCCTGCTTGTCGGTGATACGGTATGCATCGCTCAGACGCGCTTCAGCCAGTGCAGCAACGCGTGCGTTCAGCGCGTCGTTAGCGGCTTCAGGCTGCCAGTCCCAACGTGGTTTACCGGCTTCTTTCACCAGCTCGTTGATGTTCTGGATAACAACCTGCTGTTGGTCGTGGCCGAAGACCACAGCGCCCAGCATCTGGTCTTCGCTCAGCAGCTCTGCTTCAGACTCAACCATCAGAACGGCGGCTTCCGTACCGGCAACAACCAGGTCCAGCTTACTTTCTTTCAGCTCTTCCTGAGTCGGGTTCAGCACGTACTGGTCGTTGATGTAACCAACGCGCGCAGCACCGATAGGACCATTGAATGGAATACCGGACAGAGACAGCGCAGCGGAAGCACCGATCATCGCAACGATATCCGGGTTAACCTGTGGGTTAACGGAAACCACGGTCGCGATAACCTGCACTTCGTTTACGAAGCCTTCCGGGAACAGCGGACGAACCGGGCGGTCAATCAGACGCGCGATCAGGGTTTCGCCTTCGCTTGGACGGCCTTCACGACGGAAGAAGCCACCCGGGATTTTACCGGCAGCGTAAGTACGCTCCTGGTAGTTAACGGTCAGTGGGAAGAAGTCCTGACCTGGTTTAGCTTTTTTCTGGCCAACAACGGTCACGAATACCGCGGTGTCATCCATGCTTACCATAACGGCAGCAGTAGCCTGACGTGCCATCATGCCGGTTTCCAGCGTGACGGTATGCTGACCATACTGGAATTTACGAACGATCGGATTCAGCAAAATTCTGTCCTTTCTTAAATGTTTGACAGCACACCACAGGTGTGCTGACGATTTAACCCGACCTTCTTCGCATCCTCGCGACTAATGACAACCAACACCCCCATGGGTGAAGCCTCTCATTAGCCGCGCGAACCTCTGCAAGGAAGATCATTTATAGCAACAATACAATAGTTTCCAGTGAATTGCTGCGGTCCGGTTGAAAAAAGGGGCCATCAGGCCCCCTTTTCTGAAACTCGCAAGACTTAGCGACGCAGACCCAGACGCTCGATCAGCGCGGAGTAACGTGCAACATCTTTACGTTTCAGGTAGTCGAGCAGTTTACGACGCTGAGAAACCATACGCAGCAGACCACGACGGCTGTGGTGATCTTTTTTGTGCTCTGCAAAGTGACCCTGCAGGTGGTTAATCTGTGCAGTCAGCAGTGCAACCTGAACTTCGGTAGAACCGCTGTCGTTAGTACCACGACCAAACTCAGAAACGATTTTAGCTTTAGCTTCAACGCTTAGAGACATTTTCAAACTCCAAAGTATAAAGAATGTAAGGATGCCGATCTCTAATTCAGCGATCCCCGTATACGCCCCGCAAAATTGTTAAACAATTTGCCGGACGTTAAGCCGCGATATTCTACTCGCCTCACCGGTTTACCGCAAGGTGAGCTGATATCGCCGTCAGCCTTCGACCGGGTATTCCACCACCAGACGACGGGGCGCAACGCGTCCTTCACCGTCCATTTCACCCATGCCGATAAACTTACCGTCATCCCCTTCGGTCACGCGTACCAGGCCTTCCAGCGGTGCATTCGTGGTCCGAACCGGGTTTCCGTTCTTAAAGTAAACGGACGATGTTAAAGGAAGATTAACAACCGGGAAGTCGGCCGCCGGGCTATCCATCGGCATCAGCAACGGGTCAAGCAAATCTGCCGCGGCAACACCCTGCGCTTGCGCCTGTTCAACCAGCGCGTGCAGATGCTCAAGGGTCACCATCCGCTCAACCGGATATTTACTGACTGCCAGGCGACGCAGGTAGATAACATGCGCACCGCAGCCCAGCTTCTCGCCGAGGTCGTCGATAATGGTGCGAATATAGGTGCCTTTCGAACAGTGCACTTCCAGCTCCAGTTCGTCACCCTCGTGGCGAATAAAGAGCAGTTCATACACGGTGATCGGTCGGGCTTCACGCGGCACTTCAATACCCTGGCGCGCATATTCGTAGAGCTTTTTACCCTGATATTTCAGTGCCGAATACATCGACGGCACCTGCAGCGTATCGCCACGGAAGCTCTCCAGCGCCGCATCCAGTTGCTCTGCGCTAAACGTCACAGGACGCTCTTCCACCACCTGACCATCGGCATCGGAGGTGTCCGTGCGCTGGCCCAGCCTGGCGATAACGCGATAACGCTTATCAGAATCCAGCAGGTACTGAGAAAACTTTGTTGCCTCCCCCAGGCAGATGGGCAGCATGCCCGTCGCCAGGGGGTCCAGCGCGCCTGTATGGCCCGCACGGTTGGCATTATAAATACGCTTCACTTTTTGCAGCACGTCGTTGCTGGATGCGCCCTGGGGTTTATCCAGCAGCAGCACACCATGCACGTCGCGGCCACGACGACGAGGACGACTCATCAGTCCTCCTTGCTGTCGTCCGCCGGGTTAACACGACGTTCGTCGTCATGTTTCACCACGCTGGTCACCAGGTTGGACATACGCATACCTTCGACCAGGGAGTTGTCGTAGAAGAAGGTCAGCTCAGGCACGATACGCAGGCGCATCGCTTTGCCGAGCAGAGAGCGGATGAAACCAGAGGCTTCCTGCAGCGCTTTAATGCCATTTTTCACTGCTGCTTCGTCCTGATCGTTCAGGAACGTGACGAACACTTTGGCATAGGCGAGGTCACGGGACATCTCCACGCCGGACACGGTGGTCATCATGCCCACTCGTGGATCTTTAATTTCGCGTTGCAGAATGAGCGCGATCTCTTTCTGCATTTCCTGCGCTACGCGCTGCGGGCGACCAAATTCTTTCGCCATAATAAATTCTCCAGACAAAAAAGGGGCTAAAGCCCCTTTTTAAAATTATTGCCGGGTGGCACGAGGCGATCCCGGCCGACATATGGACCTATCCCAACAGGGTTAGTCGATGCTGCGTTGGATCTCGATGATTTCGAACACTTCGATCATATCGCCAACGCGAACGTCGTTGTAGTTCTTCACGCCGATACCACATTCCATGCCGTTACGAACTTCGTTAACGTCATCTTTGAAGCGGCGCAGAGATTCCAGCTCGCCTTCGTAGATAACCACGTTGTCACGCAGTACGCGGATTGGGTTGTGACGCTTGATGGTACCTTCGGTAACCATACAGCCCGCGATCGCACCGAATTTCGGTGATTTGAACACATCGCGCACTTCGGCCAGACCGATGATCTGCTGTTTCAGCTCTGGAGACAGCATACCGCTCATCGCTGCTTTCACTTCGTCGATCAGGTTATAGATGACGGAGTAGTAACGCAGATCCAGGCTTTCTGCTTCGATCACGCGGCGAGCAGACGCATCAGCACGCACGTTGAAGCCAACCAGAATGGCGTTAGAAGCAGCCGCCAGGGTTGCGTCGGTTTCGGTGATACCACCTACGCCAGAACCGATGATCTTCACTTTAACTTCGTCAGTAGACAGTTTCAGCAAGGAGTCGGAAATCGCTTCCACAGAACCCTGAACGTCAGCTTTCAGTACGACGTTCACTTCGTGAACTTCGCCTTCAGCCATGTTCGCGAACATGTTCTCGAGTTTAGATTTCTGCTGACGAGCCAGTTTAACTTCACGGAATTTGCCCTGACGGTACAGTGCAACTTCACGCGCTTTCTTCTCGTCACGCACAACGGTCACTTCGTCACCGGCAGCCGGCACACCGGACAGACCGAGGATTTCCACTGGAATGGACGGACCTGCTTCCAGCACTTCCTGACCCAGTTCGTTACGCATCGCACGAACACGACCGTATTCGAAACCACACAGGACGATATCGCCTTTATGCAGTGTACCTTCGCGAACCAGAACGGTAGCCACCGGGCCACGGCCTTTATCCAGGAAGGATTCGATGACCGCGCCGCTCGCCATACCGTTACGGATCGCTTTCAGCTCCAGAACTTCAGCCTGCAGCAGGATCGCGTCCAGCAGCTCGTCGATACCAGTACCTGCTTTCGCAGACACGTGTACGAACTGGCTTTCACCGCCCCACTCTTCTGGCAGGATGCCGTACTGGGACAGTTCGTTTTTAACACGATCTGGATCCGCTTCTGGCTTATCGATCTTGTTCACTGCAACCACAACCGGCACACCCGCCGCTTTCGCGTGCTGGATAGCTTCGATGGTCTGTGGCATCACGCCATCGTCTGCAGCAACAACCAGAACAACGATATCTGTCGCCTGAGCACCACGAGCACGCATTGAGGTAAACGCGGCGTGGCCTGGGGTATCCAGGAAGGTGATCATACCGTTGTCGGTTTCTACGTGATATGCACCGATGTGCTGGGTAATACCACCCGCTTCACCGGAAGCCACTTTCGTAGAACGAATGTAGTCGAGCAGAGAGGTTTTACCGTGGTCAACGTGACCCATGATGGTCACAACTGGCGCACGCGGTTCTGCCGCAGCACCGGTATCACGGTCGCTCATTACTGCTTCTTCCAGCTCGTTTTCACGACGCAGGATAACTTTGTGGCCCATCTCTTCGGCAACCAGCTGTGCGGTTTCCTGGTCGATCACCTGGTTGATGGTCGCCATTGCGCCCAGTTTCATCATCGCTTTGATGACCTGAGAGCCTTTAACCGCCATTTTGTTCGCCAGATCGCCAACGGTGATGGTTTCGCCGATCACAACGTCACGGTTAACGGCCTGAGCTGGCTTCTGGAAGCCCTGCTGCAGGGAAGAACCTTTACGCTGTTTGCCGCCTTTACCGCCACGCACGGCTGCACGCGCTTCTTCACGGTCAGCTTTAGACTCGGCATGTTTGTTGCCTTTTTTCGCCGGACGCGCTGCTTTCGCATTGCGACCACGACCACGGCCGCCTTCTACTTCACGGTCGTTATCATCTTCAGCCTGACGCGCGTGCTGAGAAGTGGTCACGTGATAGTCGCTGGTATCTTCAGACTGCTCAGCGGTATCAATACCGTTCTTCTCGTTTTCTTCTGCCATACGGCGCGCTTCTTCAGCCACACGACGCGCTTCTTCTTCAAGCTTGCGGCGTGCTTCTTCTTCGGCTTTACGCTTCAGTTCGGCAGCTTCATTTTCACGACGGGCTTTTTCAGCCTGGGCGGTTTTGGTCATTTCGTCTGTCTGTTGATTGCTCACTTTGTCTTTTTCCGCAGCTTCACGCTTCACTTTTTCACTTGCGTCGCGTTTCGCTTTTTCTGCGGCCTCACGTTCAGCTTTTAATTCTGCCTCACGTTTGGCAGTTGCTTCTGCCTCACGCTGAGCTTGTTCTTCCGCTTCACGCTGTGCCTGCTCTTCCGCGGCAAGGCGCTCTGCCTCTTGCGGATCACGTTTTACAAAGGTGCGCGTCTTGCGGACTTCAATTTGTACCGATTTACTTTTGCCACCGGTACCTGGAATATTCAACGTGCTGCGCGTTTTGCGCTGCAGCGTCAGCTTGTCAGGCGCAGAGCCGTGTTCACGGTTGAGGTGCGCTAACAAGGTTTGTTTTTCGTTTGCCGTCACTGAGTCATCAGCGGTCTTCGGGATCCCTGCATCAGCAAATTGCTGTACCAGGCGGTCCACGGAGGTCTGAATCTCAGCAGCCAGCGATTTTACAGTTACATCAGTCATGCTGTTCCTTCCTGCTACAGTTTATTACGCTTCGTCGCCGAACCAGCAAATATTACGTGCGGCCATGATGAGTTCGCCGGCTTTCTCGTCGGTTAAACCTTCGATATCAGCCAGGTCATCAACGCCTTGCTCAGCGAGATCTTCCAGCGTACAAACACCACGGGCAGCCAGCTTGAACGCAATCGCACGATCAAGACCTTCCAGATTCAGCAGGTCATCAGCCGGCTTTTTATCGCCAAGGCTTTCTTCCTGAGCCAGTGCCAGGGTGGTCAGTGCGTTTTTAGCGCGTTCACGCAGGGCTTCAACGGTTGGTTCATCCAGACCGTCAATTTCCAGCAGCTCTTTCATTGGCACATAGGCCAGTTCTTCCAGCGTAGAGAAACCTTCTTCTACCAGAACCGTGGCGAACTCTTCGTCAATGTCCAGGTATTTCGTGAAGGTATCGATCGCCGCATGGGCTTCAGCCTGATGCTTGGCCTGCAGGTCATCAACGGTCATCACGTTGAGTTCCCAGCCGCTCAGCTGTGACGCCAGGCGTACGTTCTGACCGTTACGGCCGATTGCCTGCGCCAGGTTACCCGCTTCAACAGCGATATCCATGGTGTGTTTGTCTTCGTCAACAACGATAGACGCAACATCCGCCGGAGCCATTGCGTTGATCACGAACTGCGCCGGGTTGTCATCCCACAGAACGATATCGATACGTTCGCCGCCCAGCTCGGTAGAGACCGCCTGAACACGCGCACCACGCATACCGACGCAAGCACCGACCGGGTCGATACGCTTGTCGTTGGTTTTCACCGCAATTTTCGCACGGGAGCCCGGATCGCGAGCCGCCGCTTTAATTTCGATAACTTCTTCACCGATTTCCGGCACTTCGATACGGAACAGTTCAACCAGCATTTCTGGTTTAGAACGGGTCACGAACAGCTGTGCACCACGCGCTTCAGGGCGAACGGCATACAGCACACCACGGATACGGTCGCCAGGGCGGAAGTTTTCACGCGGCAGCATGTCTTCACGGAGAATCACAGCTTCAGCGTTGCCCGGCATCCCTTCGGATTTGATCTCCAGAGAGATATTGTCGCGGTTCACTTTCTTCACCACGCCAGTGATGATTTCGCCTTCCTGATCGCGGAACTGATCGACAACCAGCGCACGCTCGGCTTCGCGAACTTTCTGCACGATAACCTGTTTTGCGGTCTGGGTGGTGATACGGTCGAAGGTCACAGATTCAATCTGATCTTCAACATAGTCACCAACATTCAGGCTTTCGTCTTCAAAACGCGCCGCTTCCAGGGTGATCTCTTTGGTTGGCTGGGTCACTTCTTCAACGATTACCCAACGACGGAATGTATCGAAGTCACCGCTTTTACGATCGATTTCTACGCGAACATCGATCTCTTGTTCGTATTTTTTCTTGGTTGCTGTAGCCAGTGCACTTTCCAGCGCTTCGAAAATCTTTTCACGCGGCAGTGATTTCTCGTTGGAGACGGCTTCAACAACAGCCAAAATTTCTTTGTTCATCGCGGGCTTTTCACCTCAATCCAGACTGTTAAAAGTGGGGAACCAGGTTCGCCTTCTGGATATTACTCAGCGCGAACACTTCATCTTTGCCTTCGACTGTTACCGTGATCATTTCACCATCAACGGCTTTGATAATTCCCTGCCATTTACGGCGGTTCTGTACGGACATACGCAGAACGAGAGCCACTTCTTCACCGGTAAAGCGCACATAGTGCTCGGCCGTGAACATCGGGCGATCGAGGCCAGGTGAGGAAACTTCCAGGTTGTACGCAACGGTAATTGGGTCTTCAACATCAAGAACCGCACTCACCTGGTGGCTAACATCAGCACAATCATCAACATTGATGCCATCTTCACTATCAATATAGATGCGCAGCGTCGATGTGCGGCCGCGAACGAATTCGATGCCGACCAGTTCGTAGCCCAGTGCTTCGACCGGTGCAGTAATCATCTCTGTTAATTTTTGCTCTAATGTGGACAAGCCCACCCCCAAGACATAAAAAAAGGGCGTAAAGCCCAGTTATTCTGTAGTCAGATAACAAAAAACCCCGATAAATCGGGGCTTTAGATAACTGAACCCTATAGCCACAACTGTGGCCTGGAGCACTCTCCGAAAGAATTTTTTCAAATCCAGCTACGAAGGCTCTGAGTCTTCACAGTATATTTGAAAAATGACTTTATGGGAAAGTGGTTGCGGGGGCCGGATTTGAACCGACGACCTTCGGGTTATGAGCCCGACGAGCTACCAGGCTGCTCCACCCCGCGCCTGAAACGTGGCAAATTCTACGCGTTTTGGACAGAATTTGCAAATAATGCTGGGATTTGGTACCGAAGACGGGACGTAAAACCGGCGTTTAGTATATTGATAGTGAGCCCCATCTGTCAACTCAGTTTCCGCCAGGGCATACGGAGGGAAATTTTTACAAAAAACGCACGAGTCTCTTCCGGTCATCGACAAAAGATGATTAAATGAATACTCACTTATTTTGCATAAACATGCATCGAGAGCGAAAGCGGTCTCTAATCAGTCAATCACGCAGGGTTTTATTTTATGACGACGATTCTCAAGCATCTTCCGGTAGGACAACGTATTGGCATCGCTTTTTCAGGCGGCCTGGATACCAGCGCTGCACTGCTGTGGATGCGCCAAAAGGGAGCGGTTCCGTATGCATATACTGCGAACCTGGGTCAGCCGGATGAGGACGACTATGATGCCATTCCTCGTCGTGCTAAAGAGTATGGCGCAGAGAACGCACGTCTGATTGATTGTCGTAAGCAGCTGGTCGCCGAAGGTATTGCCGCTATCCAGTGTGGCGCGTTCCATAATACCACCGGCGGTCTAACCTATTTCAACACCACCCCACTGGGCCGTGCCGTGACCGGCACCATGCTGGTTGCCGCCATGAAAGAAGATGGCGTGAACATCTGGGGTGACGGCAGTACCTATAAAGGCAACGACATTGAACGTTTCTATCGTTATGGCCTGCTGACCAACGCCGAGCTGCAGATTTACAAACCGTGGCTGGACACCGATTTTATCGATGAGCTGGGCGGCCGTCATGAAATGTCTGAATTTATGATTGCCTGCGGCTTCGACTATAAAATGTCCGTCGAAAAAGCCTACTCCACTGACTCCAACATGCTGGGCGCAACGCACGAAGCAAAAGATCTGGAGTTCCTGAACTCCAGCGTGAAAATCGTTAACCCAATCATGGGCGTGAAATTCTGGGATGAAAGCGTCAAAATCCCGGCAGAAGAAGTAACCGTGCGTTTCGAGCGTGGCCATCCGGTTGCCCTGAACGGCAAGACCTTCTCTGATGATGTGGAACTGATGCTGGAAGCGAACCGCATCGGCGGTCGTCACGGCCTGGGTATGAGCGATCAGATCGAAAACCGTATCATCGAAGCGAAAAGCCGTGGCATCTATGAAGCCCCGGGGATGGCGCTGCTGCACATTGCCTATGAGCGTCTGCTGACCGGCATTCACAACGAAGATACCATCGAACAGTATCACTCTCATGGCCGTCAGTTGGGTAAACTGCTGTATCAGGGCCGCTGGTTCGATCCACAGGCACTGATGCTGCGTGATGCCCTGCAGCGTTGGGTGGCAAGCGCTATCACTGGCGAAGTCACTCTTGAACTGCGTCGCGGGAATGATTACTCCATTCTGAACACTGTGTCTGACAACCTGACCTACAAAGCAGAACGTCTGACTATGGAAAAAGGTGAATCCGTATTCTCACCTGATGACCGTATCGGTCAGCTGACCATGCGTAATCTGGATATCACCGATACCCGTGAGAAGCTGTTCAACTACGTTGAGAATGGCCTGCTGTCAGCCAGTTCCGGTAACGGCCTGCCGCAGGTTGAAAACCTGGAGCACAGCGATAAGAAGTAATCGAGAGAAGACATCCAAAAGGCGCCCAACAGGCGCCTTTTTTGTAGCCTTCGTAGGCCCGGTAAGCGCAGCGCCACCGGGCAAAGGCGGGTGGCGCTGCGCTTACCCGCCCTACAAAAGATCAGATCCACAGAATACAGACGAAAAAAAAGACGTCTTTCGACGTCTTTTTTCTGGAATATTGGTACCGAGGATGGGACTCGAACCCACAAGCCCGTTAGGGCACTACCACCTCAAGGTAGCGTGTCTACCAATTCCACCACCTCGGTACGGAATACTTACTGCGGGATATCGCTGGTTGGCTTAGCCGGTGCAGCTGGCTGAGTCTGCTCAGTTTTCGCTGGCGCGCTCAGGTTTTCCCACTCGCTTCCTTTGCTGGTCTTGTTGCTGTTGATATTGCCAAGCACCAGGCTGATGATAAAGAACAGCGTAGCCAGAATCGCTGTGGTACGGGTCATGAAGTTCGCAGAACCACTTGAACCGAACAGCGTACCGGAAGCGCCTGCTCCGAAGGAGGCTCCCATATCAGCGCCTTTACCTTGCTGCAGCATAATCAGCGCTACGAGAGCGATGGCTACAATAAGGAAAATAACTAAAAGAGCTTCGTACATAATCAACCTGTTCCTTGCGGATTTGCCGCATACCAATGCTTCGACCAATTAGCAGGATTTTTGTTTCCCACTGAAGCGGGTGTGAATACTAACCAAAGCGAATGACCTTCGCAAGGGCAATTTTGACGCATTGTATCAACTGCAGAAAAAAACAGCAAAAAGCCATTAAATGCTTAAAACTAAGGCGGCAAGCGCCGCCTTTTTAAACACTTACTGTGAAAAGTTATGCAGCTTTTACAGCATCTGCAATACGGTGCGCAAATTCAGTCACCTGCGCTTCGTCTTCGCCTTCCACCATCACGCGGATCAGCGGTTCAGTACCTGACTTACGCAGCAGAACACGCCCACGGTTGCCAAGCGCAGCTTCAACGTCTGCCATCACCGCTTTGACGTTATCATTTTCCAGCGGATCGCCTTTGCCTGCGGTGAAGCGCACGTTCACAAGGATCTGCGGGAACATTTTCATGCCGCTGCACAGATCGTGCAGGCTCATATGGTTGCGTGCCATCGCGGCAACAACCTGAAGCGCTGCCACAATGCCGTCACCGGTGGTGGTTTTATCGAGCAGGATCACATGACCGGAGTTTTCAGCGCCAATACGCCAGCCTTTCTCCTGCAGTTTTTCCAGCACGTAGCGGTCACCCACCTTCGCGCGAACAAACGGGATCCCCAGCTGTTTCAATGCCAGCTCCAGACCCATGTTGCTCATCAGCGTGCCAACCGCACCGCCGCGCAACTGTCCCTGACGCAGACCTTCACGCGCAATAATGTAGAGGATCTGGTCGCCATCGACCTTGTTCCCTTCGTGGTCAACCATGATTACACGGTCGCCGTCGCCGTCCAGGGCAATACCCAGGTCCGCTTTTTCTGCCAGCACGCGTGCCTGCAGGGCACGAACATCCGTCGCACCAACCTGTTCGTTAATGTTCAGACCATCGGGCTCACAGCCAATGGTGATGACCTTCGCTCCCAGCTCGCGGAAAACATTCGGCGCAATGTGATACGTCGCGCCGTTTGCACAGTCCACCACAATTTTGAGGTGAGCCAAGCTTAGCTCGTTCGGGAAGGTGCCTTTGCAGAATTCAATGTAACGGCCAGCCGCATCGACAATACGGTTTGCTTTGCCCAGCTCAGCGGAATCAACACAGGTGATCTCTTTTTCCATTTCGGCTTCGATCGCCTCTTCCACATCATCCGGCAGCTTGGTGCCATCAATGGAGAAGAACTTGATACCGTTATCATAGAACGGGTTATGTGAGGCTGAAATCACGATGCCGGCTTCCGCGCGGAAGGTACGCGTCAGATAGGCGACAGCAGGTGTTGGCATTGGGCCAGTAAAGGATGCTGAAAGCCCGGCAGCGGCGAGACCGGCTTCCAGCGCAGACTCCAGCATATAGCCGGAAATGCGGGTGTCTTTGCCAATGATGATCTTACGCGAGCCATGACGTGCCAGAACCTTGCCAGCAGCCCAGCCAAGCTTAAGCACAAAATCAGGGGTGATTGGAGCATCGCCTACGCGCCCACGGATACCATCGGTACCAAAATATTTACGATTACTCATAGCGTTTTTTTTCCTTCGCTGCCAGTGTGGCTTCCACCACACGCATGGCTTCTACTGTTTCTTTAACATCATGGACACGGATAATATGCGCGCCTTGCATTGCTGCAATCACCGCGCAGGCCAGACTGCCACTCAGGCGTTCACTCGGCCCGACATTCAGCAACTGCCCAATCATCGACTTTCTCGACATGCCAACCAACAACGGCAGGCCGAAATGATGAAACTCGGATAAACGCGCAAGCAACGCATAATTGTGGGAGAGATTTTTACCGAAACCGAACCCCGGGTCGAGCAGCAATTTCTCTTTTGCGATACCTGCACGCTCACAGCGTGCAATATGCTCAATAAAGAAGCGATTCACATCCGCAAAGACATCCTCATACTTAGGCGCATCCTGCATCGTTTTCGGTTTTCCCTGCATATGCATCAGACAAACCGGCAGCCCGGTTTCCGCGGCCGCTTCAATCGCCCCCGGCTCGGTCAGAGAGCGGATATCATTGATGATGTGAGCACCCACTCGCGCCACTTCACGAATCACCTCTGGCTTAGACGTGTCGACGGATATCCACACCTCAAAACGTTGTGCGATGGCTTCAACCACCGGCACCACACGCGCCAGTTCTTCCTCCACTGAAACCTCTGCCGCCCCCGGACGCGTCGACTCACCGCCAACGTCAATGATGGTTGCCCCCGCGTTGATCATCAGATTGGCGTGCTTAACCGCCTCGATAAGCGTGTTATGCGTACCGCCATCTGAGAAGGAGTCAGGGGTAACATTCAGGATCCCCATCACATGCGGATGTGAGAGATCGAGATGCGAGTCCTGGGCGAAAAGTTTCATGGCTAAATCCCTGGTATTAATGTGGTTAAACATAAAAGAAAAACCCCGGAGCAAGCTCCAGGGTTTGAGGTACAGACACACTCGCCAACAGCAGTGACTTACTTGTCGCCCAACTGTTCTGACATGGTGTTACCCGGGTTCGGCGTACGCGGTTCATCAACCGGACGCGGCGCACGCGGGGTGCCATTGTTGTCAGAATTGTTGGAAGCGCCTGGGTCTTCCCAGCCTGCTGGCGGACGCACTTCGCGGCGAGCCATCAGGTCGTCAATCTGCGGAGCATCGATGGTCTCATATTTCATGAGCGCATCTTTCATCGAATGCAGGATGTCCATATTGTCGTTCAGGATCTGACGTGCGCGACCGTAGTTACGTTCAATCAGCGCTTTCACTTCCTGGTCGATGATACGAGCCGTTTCATCAGACATATGTTTCGCTTTCGCCACAGAACGGCCCAGGAATACTTCGCCCTCTTCCTCTGCATAGAGCAGTGGACCGAGTTTGTCGGAGAAGCCCCACTGAGTCACCATGTTACGCGCCAGGTTTGTCGCCACTTTAATATCGTTGGACGCACCGGTAGAAACATGTTCCGGACCGTAGATAATCTCTTCCGCCAGACGACCGCCGTACAGGGTTGAAATCTGGCTTTCCAGCTTCTGACGGCTGGCGCTGATCGCGTCGCCTTCAGGCAGGAAGAAGGTCACACCCAGCGCACGACCGCGCGGAATGATCGTCACTTTATGCACCGGATCGTGTTCCGGCACCAGGCGACCGATAATCGCGTGGCCCGCTTCGTGGTATGCTGTGGACTCTTTTTGCGCTTCCGTCATCACCATGGAGCGACGTTCCGCACCCATCATGATTTTGTCTTTCGCTTTTTCGAATTCCACCATCGACACTACACGTTTGTTACCGCGAGCGGCAAACAGTGCAGCTTCGTTGACCAGGTTAGCCAGGTCCGCACCGGAGAAGCCCGGAGTACCGCGCGCAATGATTGCCGCGTCGATATCTGGCGCCAGCGGTACGCGACGCATGTGCACTTTCAGAATCTGTTCACGACCACGAACATCCGGCAGACCGACCACAACCTGACGGTCGAAACGGCCTGGACGCAGCAGCGCAGGGTCAAGAACGTCCGGACGGTTAGTTGCCGCGATAACGATAATACCCTCGTTACCTTCGAAGCCGTCCATCTCAACCAGCATCTGGTTCAGGGTCTGCTCACGTTCATCGTGACCACCGCCCAGACCAGCGCCACGCTGGCGGCCCACGGCGTCGATTTCATCGATGAAGATAATGCACGGTGCTGCCTTTTTAGCCTGCTCGAACATGTCACGCACACGAGATGCACCGACACCCACGAACATTTCTACGAAGTCAGAACCTGAAATAGTAAAGAACGGTACCTTCGCTTCACCCGCGATGGCTTTCGCCAGAAGGGTCTTACCGGTACCCGGAGGGCCGACCATCAGGACGCCTTTCGGGATCTTACCGCCCAGCTTCTGGAAACGGCTCGGCTCGCGCAGGTATTCAACCAGTTCACCCACCTCTTCTTTTGCTTCGTCACAACCGGCGACGTCTGCAAACGTGGTTTTGATCTGATCTTCCGTCAACATACGCGCCTTGCTCTTACCGAACGACATGGCACCTTTGCCACCGCCGCCCTGCATCTGGCGCATAAAGAAGATCCAGACGCCGATAAGAAGCAGCATCGGGAACCAGGAGATGAAGATAGAAGCCAGCAGGCTCGGTTCTTCTGGCGGCTCACCTACCACCTTGACGTTTTTAGTCAGAAGGTTATCAAGCAGCTTAGGATCGTTCACCGGGATGTAAGTCGTGTAACGGTTACTATCTTTCTTGGTAACGTTGATCTCACGTCCGTTGATACGCGCTTCGCGAACCTGGTCCTGATTGACCTCCTGCAGGAAGGTAGAATAATCCACCTTGCGGCCATTCGACTCGCTGGGCCCAAAGCTCTGGAATACTGACATCAGCACAACGGCAATGACCAGCCAGAGTATTAGGTTTTTCGCCATGTCACTCAAGGGATTAACCTCATATTACAACTGTGTTAAAAACAGCGTCAGGATACTCTATATCCAGTGTCATTCAAACTTTCGTCTGAAATCTACCGGTTATCATTTTCGCCCGGTCGCTACAATATACACTTCACGGGAACGGGCCCGGGAAGAGTCCGGCTTACGAACTTTAACCTTCGCAAACAGGGAGCGAATTTCCTTAAGATACTCCTCGAAACCTTCGCCCTGAAACACCTTCACAACAAAACTACCACCAGGCGCTAGTACATCACGACACATTTCTAACGCTAGCTCCACCAGATACATGGCGCGGGGGATATCCACCGCCGGTGTTCCACACATATTTGGTGCCATATCCGACATGACAACCTGGACCTTACTGTCACCAACACGATCAAGTAACGCTTTCAGCACTAATTCATCACGAAAGTCGCCCTGAAGGAAGTCGACACCAACGATGGGATCCATTGGTAAAAGATCGCATGCGATGATGCGGCCCGTGCCGCCAATCTGCGTTACCGCATACTGCGACCATCCGCCAGGTGCCGCACCGAGGTCAACCACCGTCATCCCCGGCTTAAAAAGTTTGTCACTTTGCTGTATTTCATCAAGTTTAAACCAGGCACGGGAACGCAACCCCTTTTTCTGTGCCTGTTGAACATATTTATCGCTAAAGTGTTCCTGAAGCCAGCGGCTGGAGCTGGCAGAACGCTTTTTACCTGTCATTTAACATTTCCGTCCTGGTTCATCGTTGCTTGCCTGTGACGTAAATTTCTACGCAGCTATTTGGCGATATAAGGGAGATGGCGGTAGAATGAACCGTTTTCAATCCCAACGTAAGCAAAAATATACGATGAATCTGAGTACTAAACAAAAACAGCACCTTAAAGGTCTGGCACATCCGCTCAAGCCTGTAGTCATGCTTGGCAACAATGGTTTGACCGAAGGGGTGCTTGCCGAGATTGAACAAGCGCTGGAACACCACGAGCTGATCAAGGTGAAAATTGCCTCTGAAGACAGAGACACGAAGAACTTGATCGTGGAAGCCATCGTGCGCGAAACCGGTGCCTGTAACGTGCAGGTCATCGGTAAAACGCTGGTGCTCTATCGCCCAACTAAAGAGCGTAAAATCTCGCTGCCACGCTAAGGATATCCTGAATTAAACACATTTTCTGTGTAAAACGAGGGATTTCTGTCAGCAGGTGAGCAAAATGCCATGCTCCTTGAGTTGATAAAAGGCCGCTATGCGGCCTTTTTCCTTTCTTTACAATGTATCAACATCTTCGTGGAGAGGCGAATTACAGGTACTCAACCTTAATAATTTCGTATTCCACTTCGCCACCCGGGGTACGGATGGTCACGACATCGTCCTGCTCTTTGCCAATCAGGCCGCGAGCAATCGGTGAGTTCACTGAAATCAGGTTCTGTTTGAAGTCTGCTTCATCGTCACCCACGATGCGGTAAGTCTGCTCTTCGTCAGTGTCCAGGTTCAGCACGCTAACGGTTGAACCAAAGATCACACGCCCATTGTTTGGCATTTTGGTGATATCGATAACCTGCGCATTAGACAGCTTAGCTTCGATATCTTTAATACGCCCTTCACAGAAACCCTGCTGCTCACGCGCCGCGTGGTATTCAGCGTTCTCTTTCAGGTCGCCATGCTCACGCGCTTCCGCGATAGCGGCGATGATTTCAGGGCGACGAACAGATTTCAGGAAATCCAGCTCTTCGCGCAGTTTTTCGGCACCACGTAAGGTCATCGGAATAGCTTGCATTTGTTATACCTCTTAAACATTCCTGTTGGGAGCAGTGTTCCCTACCCCGGCCCTCATGAGCGGGCCAGAAGCAAAAAGAAAACCGACCCGGGAGCAACGCCCCAGGTCAGCAGCAATTTTCAATTTGATACGTATTTTACCGCGAAGTTCACTATGGGTCATCGTTTACTTTGCAGTGCCATGCACCGTAGTATGACGGTTTGTTTTCGGGTTGTTAGCGCGAGATTATGCGATTTTCCAGATTTATCATCGGATTGACTACCAGTATAACGTTCAGCGTTCAGGCCGCGAATGTTGATGAATATATTAATCAGCTCCCTGCCGGGGCCAACCTTGCTCTGATGGTGCAGAAGGTCGGCGCGCAGGCACCTGAGATTGACTATCACAGTCAACAAATGGCGCTGCCTGCCAGTACTCAGAAGGTGATCACTGCGCTCGCTGCCCTGCTTCAGCTTGGTCCTGACTTCCGTTTTACCACGACTCTTGAGACCAGGGGAGAGGTTAAAGACGGTGAGCTGAAAGGCGATCTTATTGCCCGTTTTGGCGGTGACCCCACCTTCAAACGTCAGGATATCCGCAACATGGTGGCGGTGCTGAAAAAATCTGGCGTGCAGAAGATCGATGGTAACGTGTTGATCGACACCTCCATCTTTGCCAGCCACGATAAAGCGCCGGGCTGGCCGTGGAACGACATGACGCAGTGCTTTAGCGCACCGCCATCGGCAGCGATTGTTGATCGTAACTGCTTCTCGATTTCGCTTTACAGCGCGCCAAAACCGGACGATTTAGCGTTTATTCGCGTGGCGTCTTACTACCCGGTCACCATGTTTAGCCAGGTCCGAACGCTGGCAAAAGGCTCCCCGGATGCGCAATATTGCGAACTGGATGTGGTGCCCGGCGACCTTAACCGCTTCACGCTTACCGGTTGCCTGACGCAACGCGCCGATCCCCTCCCGCTGGCCTTCGCCATCCAGGATGGCGCAAGCTACGCGGGCGCAATTCTCAAGGACGAACTGAAACAGGCTGGGATCACCTATACCGGTACCCTGCTCCGCCAGACGCAGGTTAATCAACCCGGCACGGTTGTCGCCAGCAAACAGTCTGCACCGTTGCACGATTTGCTAAGGATCATGCTGAAGAAGTCTGACAATATGATCGCCGACACCGTGTTCCGCATGATTGGTCACGCGCGTTTTGGCGTTCCGGGAACCTGGCGTGCGGGTTCCGACGCCGTGCGTCAGATCCTTCGTCAGCAGGCGGGGATCGATCTGGGCAATACTATCGCTGTCGATGGTTCCGGGTTATCACGTCACAATTTGATCTCCCCGGCGACCATGATGCAAGTGCTTCAGTACATTGCACAACATGACACTGAGCTAAACTTTATTTCGATGCTGCCACTTGCCGGGCATGACGGTTCACTTCAGTACCGGGCCGGTCTTCACGCCGCCGGTGTGGACGGTAAGGTATCAGCCAAAACAGGTTCACTGCAGGGTGTTTACAACCTTGCAGGCTTCATCACCACCGCCAGCGGGCAGCGTCTGGCATTCGTGCAGTATCTTTCCGGCTATGCCGTCGAACCGGCCGACCAGCGCAATCGCCGTATCCCGCTGGTGCGCTTCGAAAGCAGGCTTTATAAGGACATCTACCAGAATAACTAGCGATGAAACTACTTATAGTTGAAGACGATCTGTTATTACAGGAAGGGCTGGCGCTGGCGCTGTCCAATGAAGGCTATGCCCTCGACTGCGCCGCCACGGCGGCAGAGGCGGATGCCCTGATCCAGAGCGGTGAATACAGTCTGGTGATCCTCGATCTGGGCCTCCCGGATAAAGACGGGGCCACGTTGTTAAGCCAGTGGCGGCGTCGCGGTGTTGACAACCCGGTGTTGATCCTGACGGCGCGCGATGCCATCGAAGATCGTATCAACGGCCTGGATTCCGGCGCGGATGATTATCTGGTGAAGCCGTTTGCCCTTGCAGAGCTACAGGCGCGCGTGCGGGCGTTAATTCGCCGCTATCAGGGGCACAGTGATAACTTACTGACCGACGGTGATATTACCCTGAATCTGCAAACTCAGCAGGTGCTGTGCCAGTCTCTGCCTGTTGAGGTCACACCGAAAGAGTTCGCCCTGCTTACGCGTCTGATCATGCGTAGCGGGCAGACGGTACACCGTGAAACCCTCCAGCAGGATATCTACTCCTGGCAGGACGATCCGGGGTCAAATACCCTTGAAGTCCACATTCACAATTTGCGACGCAAACTTGGCAAAGACCGGATAAAAACCGTTCGTGGCGTGGGTTATCGTCTGGAGAGACAGAAATGAACAGTATGCGTCGGCGATTAATGGTTTTGCTGGCGGTGATCCTGTTATTTTTCCAGTTGATAAGCGTGATTTGGCTGTGGCATGAAAGCCGCGAACAGATTGGCTTTCTGGTCAATGAAACGCTGTCTGCAAAGGCACGTAACAACCATGTCGAAAAAGAGATCCGCGAAGCGATTGCCTCGCTGCTGGTCCCTTCCCTGGTGATGGTCGGTTTTACCCTGCTCTTCTCCTTCTGGGCAGTCACCTGGATAACTCGTCCGCTGAATCAATTGCGGGCCAGTCTGGCGAATCGTTCGGCGGACAACCTCACTCCGCTGCCCATGTATTCAGATATGGAAGAGATTGGCGCCGTCACAACCTCTCTTAACCAATTGCTCGCCAGGCTTGATCACACCATACAACAGGAAAGGCTCTTTACCGCCGATGCCGCGCATGAACTGCGAACCCCACTCGCCGGGATCAGATTGCATCTGGAACTGATGGCACAGTCAGGTTCGCCACAGGCTTCAGCATTAATCAGCCGTATCGATCAACTCATGCATACCATTGAACAGCTGCTGATGCTGGCGCGGGCCGGGCAGGCAATGGCGAGCGGCCACTACGAGACGGTAAACTGGACAGACAATATCATCACCCCGCTTGGCCTTGAGCATGAAGCCAAAGAACATACGGTGATATGGCCGGCCAAAAGTCCGCTAACGGTGCAGGGGGACGCGGTGCTTCTGCGACTCATGCTGCGTAACCTGCTGGAGAATGCCGGGCGCTATAGCCCCGCAGGGACCACTATCACAGTGACATTGACCGCACAGGACGGCGGTACTCGGGTCAGCGTGATCGATCAGGGCCCCGGTATTGATGAAGCACACCGGCAGTCAATTACCGAGCCGTTCCGTCGTCTCGATCAGCGCTACGGTGGCAGTGGCCTGGGTCTGAGCATTGTGCAACGCATTGTGCAGCTTCACCACGGAAAGCTGACGCTGGAGAATGCCGCAGAAGGCGGACTCATTGCCAGTTGCTGGCTGCCTTCAACGTTAGAATAAAAAAAAGCCCCTGTATCAACAGGGGCCTTATCGGGTCATTAGTGCTTG
Organism: Enterobacter cloacae complex sp. 394F7; assembly: GCF_057320385.1. NCBI lineage: Bacteria > Pseudomonadati > Pseudomonadota > Gammaproteobacteria > Enterobacterales > Enterobacteriaceae > Enterobacter > Enterobacter cloacae complex sp. 394F7. Next base: position 63,170 of record NZ_JBXWCS010000011.1, read on the forward strand.
TAGATGAACTCGACGCCTTCTTCGTCGTCTTCATCCCAGTCGTCGTCCCAGTCGTCTTCCTCTTCCGCTTCCAGCTCTTCAAGCTGTTGACGGTGGTAGTCATCCCACATGAATTCGACTTTTTCAGGCTGCTTCGCTTCTTCCGCCTGAACAACCGGGTTCTCGATGATAAAGGTCATCACATCCCAGCAGAGATCTTTCACGCCAACCTGGCTTGCCGCAGAGATCAGGTAGTATTTATCTTCCCACCCCATCGCTTCAGCAATGGCTTTCGCTTTTGCTTCCGCTTCGGCTTTATCCATCAGGTCAATTTTGTTAAAGACCAGCCAGCGCGGTTTGTTCGCCAGTTTCTCGCTGTATTTCTCCAGCTCGCCGACGATGATACGGGCATTTTCTACCGGATCGGACCCGTCGATCGGATCGATATCGATGAGGTGCAGCAGTACGCGGCAGCGCTCAAGGTGTTTCAGGAAGCGGATACCCAGACCGGCACCTTCCGCTGCACCTTCAATCAGACCCGGGATATCGGCAACCACAAAGCTCTTCTCGTTATCCATACGGACAACGCCCAGGCTTGGCACCAGCGTGGTAAACGGATAGTCCGCTACTTTTGGCTTAGCGGCAGAGACGGCGCGAATAAACGTGGATTTACCAGCGTTTGGCATCCCCAGCATCCCCACATCGGCCAGCAGCATCAGCTCCAGCTGCAGGTCGCGCTTATCGCCCGGCGTACCCATTGTTTTCTGACGCGGCGTACGGTTGACGGAAGATTTGAAACGGCTGTTGCCCAGACCGTGCCAACCCCCTTTTGCAACCATCAGACGCTGACCGTGTTTGGTCATGTCGCCCATGGTCTCACCGGTACCCTGATCGATCACACGCGTACCCACCGGTACCTTAATGGTGACGTCTTTACCACGTTTACCGGTACAGTCACGGCTCTGGCCGTTCTGGCCACGCTCAGCGCGGAAAGATTTTTCGAAACGGTAGTCGATCAGCGTATTGAGGTTCTCATCCGCCTCCAGCCATACGTCACCGCCGTCGCCGCCGTCGCCGCCGTCAGGGCCACCACGAGGAATATATTTTTCACGGCGGAAGCTTACGCAACCGTTGCCGCCATCACCTGCCACGACCAGGATCGTCGCTTCATCAACAAACTTCATTTTACTCTCCGTAAATCATTCGCCTGAGCGGGGACCGCTTCATTTTTGCACCAACGCCCCCAGAGACGATGACCAATGGCGGAATACATCGCGCCCGCAACCACGACAAACGCACCGAGATAACCCAACAGGTTGAGCATCGGTCTGACGAAGACATCGGGCCAGGCCATTGATAACAAATCTGAAAATAACAGCGTAAACAGCGGAGTGAGCGTAATCAATGCGCTCACCTGTGCTGCCTGCCAGCGCGCCATTGCTTCGGCCAGCGCGCCATAACCGACCAGCGTATTCAGCCCACAAAATATGAGGCACGCCAGCTGCCAGTCGCTAAGCTGGGTGATCACCCCCGGCTTCGCTAACGGCAATAATGCTATTGTACACAAAGTGTACAGCAAAAAGAGGATCTGCTGTGAGGCAAGACGACGCAATAACACCTTTTGCGCGACGCCATAGCTCACCCAAACCGTTGCTGCCCCCACACCGAAGATTACACCCCAGGTGTAATCGGTCAGGCGGGTAAAAATCTCTATCAGGCTGGTATTGAAGAACATTACCAGGCCACATAGCAGCATGCTCGCCCCGACGATCTGCGTACCGCGCATCTTCTCCTTGAGGATAACGACGCTGGCAACCATCATGCCGACCGGTGAAAGTTGACCAATCACTTGCGACGCCGTCGGGCTGAGATATTGCAGGGAAGAACTGAACAGAATGAAGTTGCCAAACAGTCCCCCCGTCGCGATAGCCAGTAATACCAGCCAGCGCGGTTTACGGAAGAGACGCAGGGGCGGAAGCTTGCCTTTAACAGCAAGGATGGCGCCCAGGCCGATACTTGCCATCAGAAAGCGATAAAACACCACCGTAGGCGGTTCCATCACTTCCAGTACCTGCTTCATTGCAATTGGCAGCGCACCCCAGCACATTGCGGTTGTGAGCGCCAAAAGAATTCCAATGCCGGCCTGCTGCTTCATGCCCGTTTTCCCTACAGAAAAAATTACCGGGTTTCCAATGTAAAAAGCCCCGCAACAGGTTGCGGGGCTTTAATCCGTTACCGGACCGAGAAAACCTTACTCAGCAACGATGCTGATGTATTTACGGTTGTTCGGGCCTTTAACTTCAAATTTCACTTTACCGTCTGCTTTAGCAAACAGAGTGTGGTCACGACCGCAACCTACGTTGTTGCCAGCGTGGAATTTGGTACCACGTTGACGAACGATGATGCTACCCGCCAGAACGGATTCGCCACCGAAACGCTTAACGCCCAGGCGTTTAGCTTCTGAATCGCGACCGTTACGTGTGGAGCCGCCAGCCTTTTTATGTGCCATTTAAATCTCTCCTCAGGTCTTAGGCGCTGATGCCAGTAATTTTCACATCAGTGAACCACTGACGGTGGCCCTGCTGCTTACGGTAGTGTTTACGACGACGAAACTTAACGATTTTAACTTTCTCGCCACGACCGTGAGCAACAACTTCAGCTTTGATAACGCCGCCATCAACGAAAGGAACGCCGATTTTGACTTCTTCACCGTTTGCGATCATCAGAACTTCTGCGAACTCAACAGATTCGCCAGTTGCGATGTCCAGCTTTTCCAGGCGAACGGTCTGACCTTCGCTTACTCGGTGTTGTTTACCACCACTTTGGAAAACCGCGTACATATAAACTCCGCTTCCGCGCACATCCTCGTATGAATCAGAGTGCGCTATAAATATTCACAATAGGGCGCGAATATTACGCAAAACGCGAGCCTTTGACAAGTGCTACCATCAATACATGAAGAAAAAAAACACAACACGTACGGTAGCGTTTATCTGAGCCGTTTTTTCAGTACAATCAGCAATACTATTGATAAACCGAAACCCTTCGTTACCCCATTAAAGATGGGATAAACAGGATAAAAAGCCCGGCTTTTGCGATGAATTTAGAAAAAATCAACGAGTTAACCGCGCAAGATATGGCGGGTGTGAATGCAGCAATCCTGGAACAACTCAACTCTGATGTTCAGCTAATCAATCAGTTGGGCTATTACATCGTCAGCGGCGGCGGTAAACGTATTCGCCCGATGATTGCCATACTGGCCGCCAGAGCCGTGGGTTATCAGGGAAAGGCTCATGTCACTATCGCAGCACTGATCGAATTTATTCACACTGCGACGCTTCTGCATGATGATGTTGTGGATGAATCAGACATGCGTCGTGGCAAAGCCACGGCAAACGCCGCCTTCGGCAACGCAGCCAGCGTTCTGGTCGGTGACTTTATCTATACCCGTGCCTTCCAGATGATGACCAGCCTCGGCTCTCTGAAAGTGCTGGAAGTGATGTCTGAAGCCGTTAACGTGATCGCGGAAGGCGAAGTGCTGCAGCTGATGAACGTCAACGATCCTGACATCACCGAAGAAAATTACATGCGCGTAATCTACAGCAAAACCGCGCGCCTGTTTGAAGCCGCGGCGCAATGTTCCGGCATTCTGGCTGGCTGTACCGCTGCGCAGGAAAAAGGGCTGCAGGACTATGGCCGTTATCTGGGGACCGCATTCCAGCTGATTGACGATTTGCTGGACTACAGTGCTGATGGTGAAACGCTCGGCAAAAACGTCGGCGATGACCTCAACGAAGGTAAACCGACCCTGCCGCTGCTCCATGCCATGCACAACGGATCCGCTGACCAGGCGAAAATGATCCGTGAAGCAATCGAGCAGGGAAATGGACGCCATCTACTGGAACCGGTACTGGAAACAATGGCCATCTGCGGCTCGCTGGAGTGGACGCGTCAGCGCGCTGAAGAAGAGGCGGATAAAGCCATCGCGGCACTGCAGGTCATTCCAGACAGCCCATGGCGCGATGCATTAATCGGCCTTGCCCACATCGCCGTACAGCGCGATCGTTAACGTCTCGCTTCTCCCCGCGGCCTTCGCGGGGAGATTTCAATAAGTTCTTATAAATTCCATATTCGCGTAAAATCATCGGCTTACAGACCGCATGAATAAAGCCATGTCTTATTCTGAATATTCCTTCAAGTAACGCGAACTTTTTAGAGCCTGTGTTCAAAATGAGTATAGTAACCTCGTCGTTTCGGTAGAAATGACGTGGGTGATTACGAACACAAGGACAGCTTTATGGATATGAAATTTATCGACTGGCACTCAGCAGATATTATTGCTGCGCTGCGCAAAAAAGGAACATCGCTCGCCGCTGAATCACGTCGCAATGGATTGAGCTCATCAACGCTGGCAAATGCCCTGACTCGCCCCTGGCCAAAGGGTGAATTAATTATTGCTTCGGCGCTGGAGACGCACCCGTGGGTCATTTGGCCCTCGCGTTACCACGATCCCATTACCCATGAGTTTATTGACAGAACACGCATGATTCGCCAGAAAAAAACCAGGAAAGAGCAACCGGTCTGACGCGCTTTTTTTGACAGGAACAGCAACCCCCCGGCCATCTCTGGCAGGGGGCTGCCGGAACGATTACTCGCCCTTCACACGCTCGATATTGGCACCCAGCGCGCGCAGTTTGTCTTCAATACGCTCGTAACCACGATCGATGTGGTAGATACGATCCACAACCGTCGTTCCTTCCGCGATACAACCCGCTAATACCAGGCTCGCAGACGCACGCAGATCGGTTGCCATAACCTGCGCACCAGAGAGCTTCTCAACACCGTGGCAAATCACTGTGTTACTTTCGATCTCTGCATGTGCGCCCATACGGATCAGCTCCGGTACGTGCATGAAGCGGTTCTCGAAGATAGTCTCGGTGATCACACCGGTACCTTCTGCCACCAGGTTCAGCAGCGTGAACTGAGCCTGCATATCGGTCGGGAATGCCGGATGCGGAGCCGTGCGAACGGTTACCGCTTTTGGACGTTTACCGTGCATATCAAGGCTGATCCAGTCTTCACCGGTTTCGATATCCGCACCCGCTTCACGCAGCTTCGCCAGCACCGCATCCAGGGTGTCAGGCTGCGCATTACGGCAAACAATCTTGCCGCCAGAAATGGCCGCAGCCACCAGGAAAGTCCCGGTTTCAATACGGTCTGGCAGAACGCGATACACACCGCCCCCCAGACGCTCAACGCCTTCAATGGTGATGCGATCGGTACCCTGGCCAGAGATTTTTGCACCCAGCGCCACGAGGAAGTTGGCAGTATCCACAATTTCCGGCTCGCGCGCGGCGTTTTCGATAATGGTGGTACCTTCTGCCAGCGTTGCCGCGGACATAATGGTGACGGTTGCGCCAACGCTCACTTTGTCCATGACAATGTGTGCGCCTTTCAGGCGGCCATTAACGGACGCTTTAACGTAACCTTCTTCCAGTTTGATCTCCGCGCCCAGCTTCTCCAGACCGAAGATATGCAGGTCAACAGGACGCGCGCCAATGGCGCAACCACCAGGCAGTGACACCTGTCCCTGACCAAAACGCGCTACCAGCGGGCCAAGCGCCCAGATGGATGCACGCATGGTTTTCACCAGGTCGTACGGTGCTGAGAAGTTGTTCACGTTGCTGGCATCGATCCAGACGGAGCCATTACGCTCGACTTTCGTCCCCAACTGGGTGAGCAGCTTCATGGTGGTGTCGATATCTTTCAGCTTCGGTACGTTCTGAATTTCTACCGGCTCTTCCGCGAGCAGCGCAGCAAAGAGGATCGGCAGCGCGGCGTTTTTCGCGCCAGAAATTGTGACTTCGCCCTGGAGGCGCGTCGGCCCCTGTACACGAAATTTATCCATGGTGTGCTCTCTTATAAATTCAACCGTGCTGCGGGCGCATCGCCCTCAGCTCAAAAACCGTTTAGTTTGCGATCGCGTGCCCACTCTTGCGGGGTGAACGCTTTAATCGACAGGGCGTGGATGCGGTTATCCGCAATATATTCCATCAGCGGCGCGTACACAGCCTGCTGTTTCTTCACACGGCTCATACCGTCGAACATCTCACCCACAGCAATAACCTGGAAGTGACTGCCATCGCCTGTGACGTGGGCTTCCTGAAGGGAGAGTGCATTCATCAGCACTGTCTGGATTTCATGATTTTCCATGAGTTCTTAATCATCTGATAGTGAAAACAAGCCCAACATCTTAGAGCAAAGTGGCGTCGTCTTAAACAAGCAAAAAGCCCCGACGATGAAACTGTCAGGGCTTTCAGAAGTAACGCACTGAAAATATTAATGCGGCAGTACGTCCTGAGGAAGATTGTAGAGCTGCGCCAGGGTGACGACATTATCGCTGGCCCCGTGAAGCATTACGGTTGCCCCCTGCTTTTTCCCCACGGCAATGAGGTGGGCAAGTAGCGCCACCCCAGCCGTATCCACCCGCGTGACGCCGCTCAAATCGATCAGCGTAACGCCCTGCATGGCGTCATGGCGTTTATCCCATAACGGGTTGAGCAGATCCTGATCGAGTTCACCGGACAGCTTTAATGTTTCGCCCTCACGCGACCAGCTCAGTTGCTGCGACATTACTTCTTCTCATCCAGGGTGATTTTCTGGCGAGAGATAGACTGCAGCTGGGCGGTCAGGCCATCAATGCCTTTAGTACGCAGCAGGTCGCTCCACTCATTCTGTTTAGTCGTGATCATGCTCACCCCTTCGGCGATCATGTCATACGCCTGCCAGTTGCCGGTCTGGCTGTTTTTACGCCACTGGAAATCCAGGCGAACCGGTGGACGACCGTTAGGATCGATGATCGTGACGCGAATAGGCACAATGGAGGCATCACCCAGCGGCTGTTCCGGTGCAATCTGGTAGGTCTGGCCGTGGTACATCGCCAGCGCCTGGCCGTAAGCCTGTTTCAGGTATTCACGGAAGGCAGCAAAGTAGGCTTCACGCTGCGCAGGGGTAGCGTCTTTGTAATAACGCCCCAGCACCAGCGCACCGGCATATTTGATCTGCACATACGGCAGCAGCTCCTGATCGACCACGTCACGCAGATAATCAGGATTAGAACGAATTTTAGGCTGTTCGTTTTTAAGACGATCGAAGGTTTTCTTCGCGGCTTCGTCCATCAGTTTGTACGGGTTGCTCTGATCCGCGGCGTGTGCTGCCGTGAGAGGGGCAATAACCAGCATGGCAACCATTAACAGTCGTTTAAACATGAATGACTTCTCCTGATATTAATTCGTCGTGCCAGGTGTCGGTGCGACGTTGGTATGATCTTCAGTCTGCGCAGGGGCAGCATCGGACTTTTTATCATCTCCCTTACTGTTGTAAAGGAACTGACCAATCATGTCCTCCAGCACCATCGCGGACTTGGTATCCTGGATCACGCTACCGTCTTTAAGGATAGTCGTTCCAAGCTCAGGATCTTCAAAGCCCACGTTCAGTGCCAGATATTGTTCGCCCAGCAGGCCGGAGGTGCGGATAGAAAGCGAGCTGGTATCCGGGATATGGTTGTAACGCTCTTCAATATCCATCGCCACGCGCGGCAGATAGGTTTTTTCATCAAGCGTAATGTCAGCCACACGGCCAATAACCACACCGCCAATACGCACAGGAGAGCGCGCCTTCAGCCCTCCGATATTATCGAAAGTGGCATAGATGCGATAAGTCGGTTCGGTACGCACTGAGGTGATATCCGCCGCTCTCAGGCAGATAAACAGTGCGGCAAGCAGTGCCAGCAACAGGAACACGCCGACCCAAATTTCATTTTTTCTCGTTTGCATGAACTCAATTCCCAAACATCAGTGCGGTGAGCACAAAATCCAGACCCAATACGGCCAGCGACGAATGTACGACAGTACGTGTAGTTGCACGGCTAATGCCCGCCGACGTCGGGATGGCATCGTAACCATTAAATAACGCAATCCAGGTGACCGTAATGGCAAATACCACGCTTTTAATCAAACAGTTAACCAGATCCATTCGCAGATCGATGGCGTCCTGCATGGCAGACCAGAAGAAACCGGCATCAATGCCTTTCCAGTGAACGCCCACCAGCGAACCGCCCCAGATACCGACGGCCACAAACAGGATAGTCAGCAACGGTAAGGAGATAACCCCTGCCCAGAAACGGGGGGAGATAACACGCCGCAACGGATCGACCGCCATCATTTCCATACTGGAAAGCTGCTCGGTGGCACGCATCAGACCAATCTCTGCGGTGAGTGCCGACCCCGCGCGTCCGGCAAACAGCAGTGCCGCCACCACCGGCCCCAGTTCACGCAGCAGCGAAAGCGCCACCAGCATGCCGAGGCTGGTTTCCGCGCTGTAGGTCGTCAGAACAAGGTAGCCCTGCAGCCCCAGCACCATGCCGATAAACAGACCGGACACAATGATGATGAGCATCGACAGCACGCCGACGTTATAGAGTTGCCTTACCAGTAAAGGCGCGTGCTTGCGGAACTCCGGCTTGCCGACCAGCGCGTTGAACAACATCAATCCGGCGCGCCCGAACGTCCTGATGGTTTTTATGCCACGGTGTCCAAGAGCGGCCAACGCATTTAACAGCATGAGTGGCTTAACTCCCTATTCCCAATAAATCGTCACGATAGTCGCCCGCAGGGTAGCGGAACGGCACAGGCCCATCCGCAATACCGTCGAGGAACTGCCGTACTCGCGGATCGCAGTTTTCCTGCAACGCCTGGGCGCTGCCGTGCGCGACGATCCTTTTGTCTGCCACAATGTAGGCATAGTCGGCAATACTCAACACTTCCGGCACATCGTGAGACACCACAATACAGGTGACGCCGAGCGCGCTGTTCAATTCAGAGATGAGCTTCACCAGCACGCCCATCGTAATTGGATCCTGTCCGACAAACGGTTCGTCGAACATGATTAAATCGGGTTCCAGCGCAATGGCTCTCGCCAGCGCGGCGCGACGCGCCATGCCACCAGACAGCTCTGAGGGCATCAGCTTTGCGGCGCCACGCAGCCCTACCGCCTCCAGCTTCATCATTACCGTGCTTTTCAGCAGCTCTGGCGGAAGCTGCGTATGCTCACGCAGCGGATAGGCGACATTATCAAAGACGTTCATGTCGGTGAACAAGGCCCCCGACTGAAAGAGCATGCTCATCCGCTTGCGCACAGTATACAGGCGCGACCGCGACATCTCCGGTACGTTTTCGCCGTCGAAGAGGATTTCACCGCTATCGGGTGGGATCTGCCCACCGATAAGTCGCAGCAGGGTCGTTTTACCGATCCCGGACGGTCCCATGATGGCTGTGATTTTGCCACGTGGCACGGTCAACGAAATATCATCAAATATCAATCTGTTGCCGCGAGAAAAGCTCACCCCACGGACATCGACTAAATTCGCCATCGTTTGGCTCATTTACGGTTCCTTTCTTACCCTGCTTCATGCGAAGCGTGAAGCTTAAATCAGCCCTAAACCCCACATTTTTACAGAATATTAGCCGTAGAGGTTAGCGAAAGCTGGCATTTGTTTTACTTTTCCGGCGCATAAAGTCAAAATTAGGAATTCGTTACGTCTTAGGCTGTATGCAGCGCTAACAATTCCCGCGCGGTGGACCGGCGAGTATACCTGAAGAAAGGACTTTTGATGCTTTTAGCAACAGCACTGTTAATAATTGGTTTACTTTTGGTGGTCTACAGTGCTGACCGTTTGGTGTTTGCTGCATCGATCCTGTGCCGCCTCACTGGCGTCCCACCTGTTGTCATCGGGATGACCGTGGTCAGTGTTGGAACCTCCCTGCCTGAAATCATCGTCTCTGTGACGGCATCGCTGCATGGTCAGATAGACCTTGCTGTTGGCACCGCGATTGGCTCTAACATCGTCAATATTCTGCTTATTCTGGGCCTGGCCGCGCTGCTCCATCCATTTCGCGTGCATTCTGATGTTCTGCGCCGGGAATTGCCGCTAATGTTGATCGTAAGCCTGTTGGCAGGATGCGTATTTTACGATGGCGTTCTGAGCTACAGTGACGGCATTTTCTTGCTGGCGCTGGCGGTCATCTGGCTGCTCTATAGTGTTAACATTGCCCGCCTGGCGGAAAAACAGGGTCAGGACAGCCTGACGCGTGAGCAGGTCGCCGAGCTACCGCGTGAAGGTACGCTGCCTGTGGCACTGCTCTGGCTGGGTGTCGCGTTGATCATTATGCCCATGGCAACACGGATGGTCGTGGATAACGCGACGGTACTGGCGAATTATTTCGCCATGAGCGAACTGACCATTGGCCTGACCGTGATCGCCATCGGCACCAGCCTGCCGGAGCTGGCCACGGCCATTGCCGGGGCACGTAAAGGTGAAGATGACATCGCCATCGGCAATATTATCGGCTCGAACATCTTCAATATTGCCATCGTCATGGGCCTGCCAGCCCTGATAACGCCCGGGCCGTTTAACCCGCTGGCCTTCTCACGTGATTACGGGGTGATGTTGCTGGTAAGCGTTATCTTTGCCCTGCTCTGCTGGCGGCGGCAACGACAGATCGGCAAAGGCGCAGGCGCGCTGCTGACGGGTGGATTTATCGTATGGATGGCGATGCTGTACTGGCTTTCGCCTCTTCTCTCTGGGTAAACGGAAACGCATTATGTCGCAAATAGAATTGCAGCCGGGTTTTGACTTTCAGAAAGCAGGCAAAGACGTTCTGGAGATTGAACGTGAAGGTCTGGCGCAGTTAGATCAGTACATTAATCAGGATTTTAGTCTGGCCTGTGAGAAGATGTTCTACTGTGCCGGTAAAGTCGTGGTAATGGGGATGGGCAAGTCCGGCCACATTGGCCGCAAAATGGCCGCCACTTTCGCCAGCACCGGCACCTCCTCCTTCTTTGTACATCCAGGAGAAGCGGCACACGGCGATCTGGGCATGGTGACGCCGCAGGATGTCGTCATTGCGCTGTCAAACTCCGGGGAGTCCAACGAGATCCTGGCGCTGATACCGGTTCTGAAGCGGCTGCAGGTCCCGCTCATTTGCATGACCAGCCGCCCGGAAAGCAGCATGGCACGTGCGGCGGATATTCACCTGTGCGTGAAAGTGCCGAAAGAGGCCTGCCCACTGGGTCTTGCGCCGACATCCAGCACCACCGCGGCGCTGGTGATGGGCGACGCGCTTGCCGTTGCGCTCCTTGAAGCCCGCGGTTTTACCCCTGAAGATTTCGCGCTTTCCCATCCTGGCGGTGCGCTGGGTCGGAAGCTGCTGCTGCGGGTTAACGATATTATGCATACTGGCGATGAGATCCCTCACGTCAGTAAAGAGGCCTCTCTGCGTGATGCGCTGCTGGAAATCACCCGTAAAAACCTGGGCATGACGGTGGTGTGTGACGATCTGATGAAGATCGAAGGGATTTTCACCGACGGTGACCTGCGTCGCGTGTTCGACATGGGCGTGGATGTTCGCACGCTGGGTATTGCCGATGTGATGACGCCCGGCGGGATTCGCGTTCGCCCGGGCACGCTGGCGGTGGATGTACTGAACCTGATGCAGTCCCGACATATCACCTCAGTGATGGTTGCCGATGGCGACCAATTGCTGGGTGTGGTACATATGCATGATCTGCTGCGCGCAGGCGTAGTGTAATGAAGGATAAGACAATGAGTAATGCGGGTGCATCCCTTGCAACCTGTTATGGTCCGGTCAGTGCCCACGTGATGGCAAAGGCAGAAAATATTCGCCTGCTGATTCTGGATGTGGACGGCGTACTGTCCGATGGCCTGATTTACATGGGCAATAATGGTGAAGAGCTGAAAGCGTTCAACGTTCGCGATGGCTACGGTATTCGTTGTGCACTCACATCGGGTATCGAGGTTGCCATCATCACCGGGCGAAAAGCTAAACTGGTAGAAGATCGCTGTGAAACGTTGGGCATTACCCATCTGTATCAGGGACAGTCCGATAAGATGGCTGCTTTCAATGATTTACTGGGTAAACTGTCTATCGCGCCAGAACATGTGGCCTATGTCGGGGACGACCTGATCGACTGGCCGGTAATGGCTGAGATTGGCCTGAGTGTCGCGGTTGCGGATGCGCATCCGCTGCTGATCCCGCGGGCTGATTATGTTACCCACATCAACGGTGGCCGTGGTGCCGTACGTGAAGTCTGCGATCTGCTTCTGCTGGCGCAGGGCAAGCTTGATGAGGCCAAAGGGCAATCGATATGAGTAAAACCAGACGTTGGGTTATCATTCTGCTTTCGCTTGTCGCACTGATACTGATTGGCGTGAACCTTGCCGATCGTGACGATACGCAAACGGAAGTGATCAACAATAACGATCCAACCTATAAAAGCGATCACAGTGATACCGTAGTCTATAGCCCGGAAGGTGCGCTGAACTATCGCCTGATTGCCCAGCACGTTGAATATTTTTCAGATGACGGTATTTCGTGGTTTACCCAGCCGGTCATGACGACGTTTGACAAGGACAAAGTGCCGACCTGGTCGATTAAGTCCGACCGGGCAAAACTGACGAATGACCGTATGCTTTATCTTTATGGCCATGTTGAAGTCAACGCCCTGACCGCTGACTCACAACTGCGCAAAATTACGACAGATAATGCCCAGATCAACCTGGTTACTCAGGATGTGACGTCGCAGGATCTGGTCACTCTGTACGGCACAACATTTAATTCCAGCGGTTTAAGAATGCGCGGGAACTTACGCAGCAAAAACGCCGAGCTGATTGAAAAGGTTAGAACCTCCTATGAAATTCAAAACAAACAAACTCAGCCTTAAAGTAATTATCGCCAGCGCGATGCTGGCGGCCAGTCTTCCCGCGCTTGCTGTTACTGGCGATACCGAACAGCCGATCCATATCGAGTCCGATACGCAGTCTCTTGATATGCAGGGTAATGTCGTTACCTTTACCGGCAACGTGGTCATGACCCAGGGCACCATCAAGATTAACGCCGATAAGGTGGTCGTTACCCGTCCAGGTGGCGAACAGGGCAAAGAGATCATTGATGGCTACGGCAACCCGGCCACGTTCTACCAGATGCAGGACAACGGCAAGCCAGTGAAGGGCCATGCCAGCCACATGCATTATGAACTGGCGAAAGATCTGGTCATCCTTACCGGTAACGCCTATCTGGAACAGCTCGATAGCAATATCACCGGCGATAAGATCACCTATCTGGTGAAAGAGCAAAAAATGCAGGCCTCCAGCGAGAAAGGCAAACGCGTCACCACCGTGTTAGTGCCGTCTCAGCTGCAGGACAAAGGCAAGGGCCAGGCTCCGGCACAGAAGAAGAGTAACTAATTCGTTATGGCAACATTAACTGCAAAAAATCTCGCGAAGGCCTATAAGGGCCGCCGTGTCGTGGAAGATGTCAGTCTGACCGTCAACTCCGGCGAAATTGTTGGCCTGCTTGGTCCAAACGGTGCAGGTAAAACCACGACCTTCTACATGGTCGTGGGTATTGTCCCACGCGATGCCGGTAACATCATCATTGATGATGAAGACATCAGCCTTCTGCCACTGCACGCGCGCGCGCGCCGGGGTATTGGCTACCTGCCGCAGGAAGCCTCCATTTTCCGTCGCCTGAGCGTCTTCGATAACCTGATGGCCGTTCTGCAAATTCGTGACGACCTGACCAGCGAACAGCGTCAGGATCGCGCCAACGAGCTGATGGAAGAGTTTCACATTGAGCACCTGCGCGATAGCCTTGGTCAGGCGCTGTCCGGGGGGGAACGCCGCCGTGTTGAAATTGCACGCGCGTTGGCAGCAAACCCGAAGTTCATCCTGCTGGATGAACCATTTGCAGGCGTTGACCCCATCTCCGTTATCGACATTAAACGTATTATTGAGCATCTGCGCGACAGCGGTCTTGGCGTGTTGATTACTGACCACAACGTCCGTGAAACACTGGCCGTATGTGAACGTGCGTATATCGTGAGCCAGGGCAACCTGATCGCCCACGGCACGCCACAGCAGATCCTCGAAGATGATCATGTTAAGCGCGTCTATCTTGGGGAAGACTTCAGACTCTGATAGGGTAGAGGTAACGTAACGCCGAACCGGAGAAAAATGCTCTGAACATGAAGCAAGGTTTGCAATTAAGGCTCAGCCAACAACTGGCGATGACGCCGCAGTTACAGCAGGCGATTCGCCTGTTGCAACTGTCCACATTAGAACTCCAGCAGGAGCTCCAGCAAGCGCTGGACAGCAATCCGCTGCTGGAGCAAGCCGATCTTCATGACGAGGTAGACACTCAGCAATCACAGGACACGGAAGCCCTCGATACCGCCGATGCACTCGAACAAAAAGAGATGCCGGACGAGCTTCCGCTGGATGCCAGCTGGGATGAAATCTACACCGCCGGAACCCCTTCCGGCACGCGTGCAGACTACCAGGACGATGAGCTACCGGTCTATCAGGGTGAAACCACCCAGTCACTACAGGATTACCTGATGTGGCAGGTGGAGCTGACCCCTTTCTCCGATACCGATCGCGCGATTGCCACCTCCATCGTCGATGCCGTTGACGATACCGGCTATCTGACCGTCACGCTGGACGATATTCTGGAAAGCATGGGCGATGACGAGATTGAACTTGAAGAGATAGAAGCCGTTCTGAAGCGCATTCAGCGTTTCGACCCGGTGGGCGTAGCAGCGAAAGACCTGCGCGACTGTCTGCTGATCCAGCTTTCGCAGTTCAGCAAAGAGACGCCCTGGATCGATGAAGCCCGCTTAATCATCAGCGATCATCTGGATCTGCTGGCTAACCATGATTTCCGTACCCTGATGCGCGTTACGCGTCTGAAAGAAGAGGTGCTGAAAGAGGCGGTTAACCTGATCCAGTCGCTCGATCCTCGCCCCGGCCAGTCGATCCAGACCAGTGAGCCTGAATACGTCATACCTGACGTGCTGGTCAGAAAACACAACGGCCGCTGGGTCGTTGAACTCAATTCAGACAGCATTCCTCGCCTGCAAATCAATCAGCAATATGCCTCCATGTGCACCAGCGCGCGTAACGACGCCGACAACCAGTATATTCGTAGCAATCTGCAGGAAGCGCGTTGGTTAATCAAAAGCCTGGAGAGCCGCAATGATACGCTGTTGCGTGTGAGCCGCTGTATCGTCGAACAACAGCAGGCTTTCTTTGAGCAGGGCGAAGAGTATATGAAACCGATGGTGCTGGCGGATATCGCCCAGGCCGTCGAGATGCATGAATCAACGATTTCCCGCGTGACCACGCAGAAGTATCTGCACAGTCCTCGCGGTATATTTGAGCTTAAGTATTTCTTCTCCAGCCATGTGAATACCGAAGGCGGTGGCGAAGCCTCGTCAACGGCGATTCGTGCACTGGTGAAGAAGTTGATCGCCGCGGAGAACCCCGCGAAGCCACTGAGCGACAGTAAGTTAACCACCATGCTGTCCGACCAGGGTATTATGGTGGCACGTCGTACTGTTGCGAAGTATCGAGAGTCTTTATCCATTCCGCCGTCTAACCAGCGTAAACAGCTGGTCTGACACAACCGATAAGGAAGACACTATGCAGCTCAACATCACTGGACAAAACGTCGAAATTACTGAAGCTTTACGCGACTTTGTGAACACGAAATTCGCAAAACTCGAGCAGTATTTCGAAAGGATCAATCAGGTCTATATTGTGTTGAAAGTGGAGAAAGTGACTCATATCTCGGATGCAACCCTGCATGTCAATGGGGGCGAACTCCACGCCAGTGCGGAAGGGCAAGACATGTACGCTGCTATCGATGGCTTGATTGATAAGCTTGCAAGACAGCTCAATAAACATAAAGATAAACTGAAACAACACTAATTGTCCGGGCAGTTAACGGGTGCAGGAAGGCCTGTTGTGGAGCACAACAGGCCATTTGTACAGTTAGCGCTTAGGTGAAATTATGATGAACAACGATTCCGCTCTTCAATTGAGCAATGTCCTTAACCAGGAATGTACCCGCAGTGGCGTTCACTGCCAGAGCAAAAAACGTGCGCTGGAGATTATCAGTGAACTGGCCGCAAAACAGCTGGGCCTGCCACCGCAGGTCGTATTCGAAGCCATCCTGACCCGTGAAAAAATGGGCAGTACCGGTATCGGCAACGGCATTGCGATCCCGCATGGCAAACTGGAAGAGGACACCCTGCGTGCCGTCGGTGTGTTTGTGCAACTGGAAACGCCTATTGCCTTTGATGCCATCGATAACCAGCCCGTTGATCTCCTCTTCGCGCTGCTGGTTCCTGCCGATCAGACGAAAACCCATCTGCATACGCTTTCACTGGTCGCTAAACGCCTGGCCGATAAAACCATCTGCCGTCGACTGCGCTCAGCGCAAAGTGATGAAGAGCTTTATGAAATTATCACTGAAGCAGAAGGCAGTCAGGATGAGGCATAACCAGGAGATGGCCTTCACATCTGTTGTCCTGAGGAGAAACGGAACATGGTGCTGATGATTGTCAGTGGCCGTTCAGGGTCGGGGAAATCCGTCGCCCTGCGCGCGCTGGAAGACATGGGTTTTTACTGCGTAGATAACCTGCCGGTGGTACTGCTGCCCGAGCTGGCGCGCACCCTTGCAGACAGACAAATCTCTGCCGCCGTCAGCATCGACGTCCGTAACATGCCTGAATCGCCAGAAATCTTTGAACAGGCGATGAGCAACCTGCCGGACACCTTTTCACCTCAGCTGTTGTTCCTTGATGCGGACCGCAACACGCTGATCCGTCGCTACAGCGATACCCGTCGTTTGCACCCGCTTTCCAGCAAGAACCTCTCTCTGGAGAGCGCAATCGACGAAGAGAGCGACCTGCTGGAGCCCCTGCGCTCACGTGCCGATTTGATTGTCGACACCTCCGAAATGTCCGTTCACGAGCTGGCAGAAATGCTGCGTACCCGTTTACTGGGCAAACGCGAGCGTGAACTGACAATGGTGTTTGAGTCATTCGGCTTTAAGCACGGCATACCTATCGATGCGGATTATGTTTTCGACGTGCGCTTCCTGCCAAACCCACACTGGGATCCGAAACTGCGTCCAATGACCGGTCTGGATAAACCCGTCGCGGCGTTCCTCGACAGGCACACAGAAGTTCACAATTTTATCTACCAGACGCGAAGCTACCTTGAGCTATGGTTACCTATGCTGGAGACAAACAATCGTAGCTATCTGACGGTAGCGATTGGTTGTACCGGCGGTAAACATCGTTCGGTCTATATCGCCGAACAGCTGGCCGACTATTTCCGTTCACGCGGAAAGAACGTTCAGTCCCGTCATCGCACGCTGGAAAAACGTAAAACATGACCGTAAAACAAACCGTTGAGATCACCAATAAGCTGGGCATGCACGCACGCCCGGCAATGAAGCTGTTTGAACTGATGCAGGGTTTCGATGCGGAAGTTCTGCTGCGAAATGATGAAGGGACCGAAGCGGAAGCAAACAGCGTCATTGCGCTGCTGATGCTGGACTCCGCCAAAGGTCGCCAGATTGAAGTCGAAGCTACCGGCCCACAGGAAGAGGAAGCGCTGGCGGCGGTGATTGCGCTGTTTAACGCCGGGTTTGACGAGGATTGATTTCAGCCCCGCTGGCGGGTGGCGCTGTGCTTACCCGCTACATCAGCTTATTACGCTGCATAAACCCTTCCCCGCCTAACTGACGCATCTGGCGCATGATCCACGCCTGACGGCTTCGCACGTACCCGGACGGGGCACTGGCCTTAAAGCGGATGGGATTAGGCAAGACGGCAGCCAGGAGCGCCGCTTCGGACATACTCAGTCGGCTGGCCGGTTTATTGAAATAGCGCTGCGCGGCGGCCTCCACACCAAACACGCCATCGCCAAACTCAGCAATATTGAGATAGACGGTCAGAATGCGTTTTTTGCTCCAGACCGTTTCCATCCCCAGCGTCAACCCCGCTTCCAGCCCTTTTCGTACCCAGCTGCGGCCGTCCCACAGGAACAAATTCTTTGCGGTTTGCTGCGATAATGTCGATGCCCCACGGACGCGGTTTTCGTGGCGTTCATTGTGCGCCAGCGCTTTCTCGATTGCCGCCACGTCAAACCCCCAGTGTTCCGGGAATTTCTGATCCTCTGCCGCAATGACCGCCAGTCCCATAAAAGGTGAGATCTCATCCATACTTACCCAGTCCGAGTGAGCCACATAGCTGAAATCACCGCTGAGCCATGCCCCAAGCTGACGCTCGACCATCACGGCCGAAAACGGGACCGGCATAATGCTGAATAAGGCGAGTCCGCCGCCCCAGAATACCGCGAGCACGAGAACGATGCGCAACAGGGCGCGTTTCACCCACGCGCCTGCGCCGAATTTACGACTCATTCAGTCAACACCAGCACTCTGGCCACCAGTTTTTCGATGCCTGCAGCGGCCTCGGCAATATTCTGCGCCAGCATCCAGGCAGGTGTGGTAACGACCTTGTTGTCTTCATCCACCACAATGTCATCCACCGGACAAGGTACGTGCTCGCCGCCCATCTCCTCGATGATTTCTGCGGTATCAATATCGGTGCCGATTGTCAGCCGCAGCGGGAAATCAAAAATTTTAGGCAGCATTGCCGGCGCGATACAGATAAAGCCCTGCGGTTTACCTGCCGCGTGCATCGCCTGCGACAGCGCTTTTAAATGGGGATCGATCTGACACGCCGCCCCTTCTGAAGCAAAGGTACTGAGATTTTTGGCCGCCCCAAACCCGCCCGGCACGATTAACGCATCGAGCTCAGCGGCGTCCGCCTGAATAAGGGGGTGGACATCGCCACGCGCAATACGCGCCGCTTCAATCAGTACGTTACGGGTTTCCGCCATGGCCTCTCCGGTCAGATGATTAATCACATCTGCCTGCTTTTTGTCTGGCGCGAAACAGATCGCTTCCGCCCCCTGCCTTGCCAGGGCCAGCAGCGTGATGACGGCTTCATGAATTTCTGAACCATCGTAAACACCGCATCCGCTCAGTACGACACCAACCTTTTTCATCCTGACGTTCCTTCTTTGCAACTTGCTGAAGCACATAATTAATTTTGATTAAAACGCTATGCTTCACACATTTCACTGATTCATGTAACAAACCATTTAAGATTTGCTATCTTATCTGCGTGCGGCCTAAATTTTCAGGCGGCGCCCATGCGAAAACAACACGAAAAATCAGGCGCAGCCACGATTTCCCTGGTGTTGGCGCAGTATTCGCGCACCCCGGTTAAGCCGGGGTCATTTTTTTCTGGCATCCACCCAGGCTTTTAGCACCGCCACATCGTTCTGCCACTCTTGTTTCATCTCCTCGACCCAATCACCCACGTTATCTTCCCATGCCGGTAAATCAGGTGACTGAATCTGTTGTCCCAACTGCTGTAAGTGGCGTAACCCGACAGAGCCAGCAGCGCCTTTGATCTTATGCCCTTCTTCCACAATGCCTTTCTGATCGCGTGCGGTCAGGTTGGACTCCAGCACGCTCAGGTAGCCAGGCATCATTTTTTCGAACACGGCCAGACCATCGGTAATCAGTTTTGGGCCAACCAGGTCGATGTACTGCTCCAGCATCGCAGTATCCAGAATCGTTTGGGCCTTCGCGCTATCAACAGACGTCATGGTGCTCTCCTCTTCATCATGGGTATCCCAGAACTTCTTGATCATGGCGGTCAGAGCAGGCACCGCCAGCGGCTTGCTGAGCACATCATCCATACCGGCATCGAGGTACTCTTTTTTATCTTTCAGGACGTTGGCCGTCAGCGCGACCAGCGGCGGCAGTTCATCGGCAGCATACTGCGTTGTCAGCGCACGGGAGATATCCAGCCCGGTCATGTCCGGCAGTTGAATATCCAGCAGGACGAGGTCATATTCGCCCGGTTTAAACATCTCCAGCGCGGCTTTACCGGTCATCGCCACGTCCACGCTGTTACCCAGTTTTTCCAGCACCGAGCGCGCCACAATCACGTTCAGCTCGATGTCTTCTACCAGCAGAACATGCAGCGCCGGGAGCGGCATATCGTCTTGTTCAAAGGTATCCTCAACCTCTTCTGCCACCGCCGGGGCATGCACCGTCAGCGTAAAGGTAGAGCCTTTGCCCGCCTGGCTGGCCACGGTGATATCACCGCCCATGCTCTTCGCGAGCCGTTTCGATACCGCAAGGCCAATGCCCGTGCCGGTAGCAGGCTTACCACCGTTGCTGTCCTTCACCTGATAATACATGGCAAAGATTTTGTCCTGCTCTTCCTGCGGAATGCCAATGCCTGAGTCTTCCACCTCAAAGTGCAGCATGTCTCCTTCGTCATAGCGGATACGCACCGCCACCTGCCCCTGCTGGGTAAATTTCACCGCGTTACTGATCAGGTTCCAGAGGATTTGGCGCAGACGCGTGCCGTCCGTGACCACTTTGTGCGGCAGCGGCAGGGTTGGCTCCATGACAAAGCTCAGCCCCTTCTGCTGCGCCTGCAGGCCGGACAGGTTTTCCAGATCGGCAAGGAAGCTGGTGAAATCAACCGGCTGGTTATCAAGCTGGACTTTACGGCGCTCCATCTTATCCATGTCGATAATATCGTTGAAGATATTCCCCAGCGTGACCGCCGAGACATGGATCGTTTTGAGGTATTTTTCCTGCTCCGCCGTCAGGTCGGTGTCCAGCAGAATACGGCTTAAGCCGACGATGCCGTTCAACGGGGTACGCAGTTCATGGCTTATGGTGGAGATGAAGGTCGTCTTATCGCGGCTGGCGCGCTCAAGGGCATCCTGATAACGCTTACGCTCGGTGATATCGCGGCCAAAGCCCATCAGGCCGTGGCGTTTCCCGACGCGGTCGTAGTACGGCACTTTACGGATCTCAAAGCAGGCTTTACGCCCGTCCGGGTAATCCAGCCACTGTTCATAGGTCAGCGAGACGTTGTGGCGGAAGACTTTTTCGTCCGTCTCCATGACCTTTGCAGCCGCCTCTTCGGAGTATACATCCTGGGGTTTCAGGTGGATCAGCTGCTTTTCGCTTTTGCCGGTCAGCAGCTCCATCGCCCGGTTACAGCCGGAGAACTCTTTGTCTTCGTTACGGTAGAAAACCAGATCCGGAGAAGCATCAAGGAATGAACGCAGGAAAGAGGATTGCTGCTCAAGCTGGATCTGCGTCACCTCACGCTCTTTCATTTCGATTTTCAGCTGCTCAAGCGTCGCCTGACGCTCGGCTTCCGCCTTCTCACGATCTGAAATCTCCTGGTTAAGCTGGGCAATGTTGTCTTTCAGCTGGACGTTGAGCTTTAAATCGCGCTCGCGCATCTCTTCCAGCTTATCAACCAGTTTTGACAGGCGCTGACGGGACTCCTCCAGCTGTTCAACGACGACGGAAAGAAAATAGACCGCCCAGGGGGTGATCAGCAAACCGAAGAAGATAGAGCGGATGACGTCGATACTCTCGACCTGACCATGCAACACCATGGTCACGGCCATTTGCACGACAATGGCCAGAACAACCAGCGCCAGCGCCAGCAGCATGGAGAAACGCACCAGCCCGAGCTTCATCATCAGGTCGACGTAGTACTGGGCAAGCATTCGAATTTGCTTCATAGAGGATCCCTTCACGACTTTATCGCTCAATAATACTCAAATTCGCGGCGGGACGTTGAAGGTTGTGAGAAAAAGTGCGGGGTGAAACAGGAGATTAGCCTCGCTTCCGGCTAACCGGAAGCGAGGAGAGGACAATCAGGAGCGTTTCAGCAGCAGCCAGAGGCTGATCAGCAGGAAGCTGGCGCTCGGCAGCAGCGCACCAATAATTGGCGGAATGCCGTAAACCAGCGTCAGCGGGCCAAAGATCTGATCGAGGACGTAGAATACAAAGCCGAAGCTGATCCCGGTGACCACTCGAACACCCATCGGTACGCTACGCAGCGGACCAAAGATAAACGACAGGGCCATCAGCATCATCACCGCCACGGACATCGGCTGGAAGATTTTGCTCCACATATTGAGTTGATAGCGCCCGGCATCCTGCCCGCTCGACTTCAGGTATTTGACGTAGTTGTGCAACCCGCTGATGGAGAGCGCGTCCGGATCCAGCGCCACCACCCCGAGTTTGTCCGGCGTGAGGTTGGTTTTCCACGTCCCGGACACCGTCTGAGAGCCGGTGATCTGTTTTGGGTTCGTCAGGTCAGACTCGTCAACCTGGGATAACCGCCACTGCTTGTGTTCGGGGTCAAACTTCGCTGACGATGCGTGACGTACAGACTGTAAACGACGCTCATCATTGAAGGCGTAAATACTCACGCCGCCCAGCTCATCATCCCCTTTCACGCGTTCGATATAGACGAAGTTCTGGCCATCTTTCGCCCATAACCCTTGCTGTGTTGAAAGCAGTGAACCGCCGTACATCGCCTGGGCACGATAGTTACGCGCCATCTGTTCACCCTGCGGTGCCACCCACTCGCCAATCGCCATGGTCAACAGCACCAGTGGAATCGCAGTTTTCATGACCGACAGCGCCACCTGCAAACGGGTAAAGCCCGATGCCTGCATCACAACCAGTTCGCTGCGCTGTGCCAGCATCCCCAGCCCCAGCAGCGCGCCCAGCAGGGCCGCCATCGGGAAGAAGATCTGCACATCTTTTGGCACGCTGAGCAGGGTATACATCCCTGCACCCAGCGCGTCGTAGCTCCCTTGCCCGGCTTTTTTCAGCTGATCGACAAATTTAATAATGCCGGAGAGCGACACCAGCATGAACAACGTCATCATGATGGTGGTGAAAATGGTTTTACCGATATAGCGATCAAGAACGCCAAACGCCTGCATTAGATGGCTCCTTTACGCGAAAATCGGGCACGTATGCGGCGCACTGGCACCGTATCCCACAGGTTTAATCCCAGCGCCAGTAAGATGTACAGGCTGTTGACGAACCACGTCCAGACCATCGGGTCCAGCTTACCCTTCGCGCCGTTAGAACGAATCGAGGTTTGCAGCAGGAAGTAGATCAGGTACAGCAGCATCGCCGGCAGCATTGAGAGCACGCGCCCCTGACGCGGGTTCACCACGCTCAGCGGCACGACAATCAATGCCATCATAAACACGGTGAAGACGAGCGTAATACGCCAGTGGAACTCCGCACGCGCTCTGTCAGTATCAGTGTTCCACAGCGTACGCATATCCATTTGCTCGGTATCCGTTGGATCGAGCGCCACCGCCTGATGACCAATAATGGCCTGATAGTTCTGGAAATCCGTAATACGGAAGTCACGAAGCATCGCGGTGCCTTCAAAGCGGGTGCCTTTATTCAGCGTCACGACCTGGGAACCATCTTTGCGCTGCGCAAGCTGACCGGAGTCTGCCACCACCACCGATGGACGGGCGTTTCCTTTGGTCCGCAGCTGCGCCAGGAAGACGTCGTTGAATTTACTGCCGTCGACGCTCTCAATAAACAGCACTGAGTTTCCGTCGGTCGCCTGCTGGAACTGCCCCTGCGCTAATGCCGCCATACCGGGGTTCGCTTTTGCTTCAGCCAGCACTTCATCCTGATGACGAGAGGACATTGGGCCCGCCCACATCACATTCACCGCGGCGACGATACCCGTGAACAGCGCCAGTATCATGGCGGCTTTCACCAGAACAGCCTTGCTCAAACCACAGGCATGCATCACCGTGATTTCACTCTCGGTATAAAGCTTACCGAGCGTCATGAGCAGACCGAGGAAAAGACTCAGCGGCAGAATAAGCTGCGCCATTTCCGGGATCCCTAAACCAAGCAGGGAAAGCACCAGATTCGTTGGAATTTCGCCGTCAACGGCCGCACCGAGGATCTTGACCAGCTTCTGACAGAAAAAAATCAGCAGCAGGATGAAGAGGATCGCCAGTTGGCTTTTGAGCGTCTCCCGCACCAGATATCTTATGATTATCACTTTAAATACGCCCGTAAAAACCCGTCTCTTTGCTGGAAAATCGCTTGTTTCATGGCTTAAACGTCATTTATTCTCTTGAGTCGTCGAAATCATCGCTAAGATTAAAACACCCGGCGGATTCACGCTTCAGGACTTTTTCTGACGTGTCGAAACCGTAATAACGTAAGATTAACACGAAGTCACCACAACAGCGGACTTGAGTTACGAAAGGTTTCAATTCTATCCGTAGCAGCCGCTGTTGTCTTTAAGATTCAGGAGCGTAGTGCATGGAGTTCAGTGTAAAAAGCGGTAGCCCGGAGAAACAGCGGAGTGCCTGCATCGTTGTGGGCGTCTTTGAACCACGCCGACTCTCCCCGATCGCCGAGCAACTCGATAAAATCAGTGACGGCTACATTAGCGCCCTGCTGCGCCGTGGCGAACTGGAAGGCAAACCTGGGCAGACGCTGTTACTGCACCATGTTCCGAACGTGCTGTCCGAACGTATTCTGCTGATTGGCTGCGGTAAAGAGCGCGAGCTGGATGAACGTCAGTATAAGCAGGTGATTCAGAAAACAATTAATACCCTGAATGACACCGGCTCAATGGAAGCCGTTTGCTTCCTGACCGAACTGCACGTCAAAGGTCGTAACACCTACTGGAAAGTGCGCCAGGCTGTCGAAACCGCAAAAGAGAGCCTGTACAGCTTCGATCAGCTCAAGACCAATAAAAGCGAGCCGCGCCGTCCGCTGCGTAAAATGGTCTTTAACGTGCCAACCCGTCGCGAACTCACCAGCGGCGAGCGCGCCATCCAGCACGGTCTGGCGATTGCCGCCGGGATTAAAGCCGCAAAAGATCTGGGCAACATGCCGCCTAATATCTGTAACGCCGCCTATCTGGCCTCACAGGCGCGCCAGCTGGCTGACTCCTACAGCAAGAATGTCATCACCCGCGTTATCGGCGAACAGCAGATGAAAGAGCTGGGTATGCACTCTTACCTGGCGGTGGGCAACGGCTCGCAGAACGAATCCCTGATGTCGGTTATCGAATACAAGGGCAATCCGTCAGAAGACGCGCGTCCTGTGGTGCTGGTCGGTAAAGGCCTGACCTTCGACTCCGGTGGTATCTCCATCAAGCCTTCTGAAGGCATGGATGAGATGAAGTACGACATGTGTGGTGCAGCGGCGGTGTATGGTGTGATGCGTATGGTGGCTGAACTTCAGTTACCGATTAACGTTATCGGCGTGCTGGCGGGCTGCGAAAACATGCCGGGTGGACGCGCTTATCGTCCGGGTGATGTCCTGACCACCATGTCCGGCCAGACCGTAGAGGTGCTGAACACCGACGCCGAAGGCCGCCTGGTGCTGTGCGACGTATTAACCTACGTTGAACGCTTCGAACCTGACGTGGTGATCGACGTGGCCACCCTGACCGGTGCCTGCGTGATCGCGCTGGGCCACCACATCACCGGCCTGATGTCGAACCACAATCCGCTGGCGCACGAGCTTATCGGCGCGTCCGAACAAGCCGGTGACCGCGCATGGCGTCTGCCATTGGGTGACGAATACCAGGAACAGCTGGAGTCTAACTTTGCGGACATGGCGAACATCGGCGGCCGTCCTGGTGGTGCCATCACCGCGGGCTGCTTCCTGGCACGCTTCACCCGCAAGTACAACTGGGCGCACCTGGATATTGCCGGCACCGCATGGCGCTCCGGAAAAGCCAAAGGCGCGACCGGTCGTCCGGTTGCGCTGCTGTCGCAGTTCCTGCTAAACCGCGCCGGATTTAATGGCGACGAGTAAGTCAAAACGGCAGTAAACCGTAGGCCGGGTAAGGCGAAGCCGCCACCCGGCTTAAGCATTTAAAGTGAGCACAAGAAGCCCCATATATGAAGAATGCAACGTTCTACCTTCTGGACAACGACACCCATCAGGATGGCCTCAGCGCCGTAGAACAGCTGGTGTGTGAAATTGCCGCAGAACGTTGGCGCGCAGGTAAACGGGTTCTGATTGCCTGTGAAGATGAACAGCAGGCGATTCGTCTTGACGAAGCGCTGTGGGCGCGCCCGCCGGAGAGTTTTGTACCGCATAACCTGTCTGGCGAAGGGCCGCGCGGCGGCGCACCGGTCGAGATAGCCTGGCCGCAAAAGCGCAACAGCAGCGCGCGCGATATTCTGATTAGCCTGCGGATAGATTTTGCAGATTTTGCCACCGCTTTCACAGAAGTGGTAGACTTTGTCCCTTACGAAGAATCCTTGAAACAACTGGCGCGCGAACGCTACAAAGCGTACCGCCTGGCTGGTTTTAACCTGAATACGGCAACCTGGAAATAATGGAAAAGACATATAACCCACGCGATATCGAACAGCCGCTTTACGAGCACTGGGAACAGCAGGGCTATTTCAAGCCTAACGGCGATGAAAGCAAAGAGTCCTTCTGCATCATGATCCCGCCGCCGAACGTCACCGGCAGTTTGCATATGGGTCATGCCTTCCAGCAGACCATCATGGATACCATGATCCGCTACCAGCGCATGCAGGGCAAAAACACCCTGTGGCAGGCGGGGACTGACCACGCGGGTATCGCGACCCAGATGGTGGTTGAGCGTAAGATTGCCGCTGAAGAGGGTAAAACCCGTCACGATTACGGTCGCGACGCCTTTATCGATAAAATCTGGCAGTGGAAAGCAGAATCTGGCGGCACCATTACCCGTCAGATGCGCCGTCTCGGTAACTCCGTAGACTGGGAGCGCGAGCGTTTCACCATGGACGAAGGCCTTTCCAACGCCGTAAAAGAAGTGTTCGTCCGTCTGTACAAAGAAGACCTGATTTACCGTGGCAAACGCCTGGTTAACTGGGACCCGAAACTGCGCACCGCGATCTCTGACCTGGAAGTGGAAAACCGCGAGTCTAAAGGCTCCATGTGGCACATCCGCTATCCGCTGGCCGACGGCGCGAAAACCGCAGACGGTAAAGATTACTTAGTGGTGGCAACCACCCGTCCGGAAACCCTGCTGGGCGATACCGGCGTTGCCGTTAACCCGGAAGATCCGCGTTATAAAGATCTGATTGGCAAATTCGTGGTGCTGCCGCTGGTGAACCGCCGCATTCCGATTGTGGGCGACGAACACGCCGACATGGAAAAAGGCACCGGCTGCGTGAAAATCACCCCGGCGCACGATTTCAACGACTACGAAGTGGGTCGTCGTCACGCCCTGCCGATGATCAACATTCTGACCTTCGACGGTGACATCCGTGAAAGCGCAGAAGTGTATGACACCAAAGGCAACGAATCCGACGTTTACTCAAGCGACATTCCGGCGGAGTTCCAGAAGCTGGAACGCTTTGCCGCGCGTAAAGCGATTGTGGCTGCCGTTGACGCACTCGGCCTGCTGGAAGAGATTAAACCTCACGATCTGACCGTGCCGTACGGCGACCGTGGTGGCGTGGTTATCGAGCCAATGCTGACCGACCAGTGGTATGTGCGTGCCGACGTGCTGGCAAAACCGGCTGTTGAAGCGGTTGAAAACGGCAGCATTCAGTTCGTGCCGAAGCAGTACGAAAACATGTACTTCTCCTGGATGCGCGATATTCAGGACTGGTGTATCTCCCGTCAGCTGTGGTGGGGTCACCGTATCCCGGCATGGTACGACAACGAAGGCAACGTATACGTTGGGCGCAGTGAAGATGAAGTGCGTCAGGAAAACAACCTGAGCGCGGATGTCGCCCTGCGTCAGGACGAAGACGTGCTGGATACCTGGTTCTCCTCCGCGCTGTGGACCTTCTCCACCCTCGGCTGGCCAGAGAACACCGACGCGCTGCGTCAGTTCCACCCAACCAGCGTGATGGTGTCTGGCTTCGATATCATCTTCTTCTGGATTGCCCGCATGATCATGATGACCATGCACTTTATTAAAGATGAAAACGGCAAGCCGCAGGTTCCGTTCCATACCGTCTATATGACCGGTCTTATCCGTGACGATGAAGGCCAGAAGATGTCCAAATCCAAGGGCAACGTCATTGACCCGCTGGATATGGTGGACGGGATCTCCCTGGAAGAGCTGCTGGAAAAACGCACCGGTAACATGATGCAGCCGCAGCT
Source organism: Enterobacter cloacae complex sp. 394F7 (assembly GCF_057320385.1). Lineage (NCBI taxonomy): Bacteria > Pseudomonadati > Pseudomonadota > Gammaproteobacteria > Enterobacterales > Enterobacteriaceae > Enterobacter > Enterobacter cloacae complex sp. 394F7. The sequence goes on from NZ_JBXWCS010000011.1 coordinate 91,111, forward strand.
GGCAGAGAAGATCCGCAAGCGCACCGAGAAGCAGTTCCCGAACGGGATTGAATCTCACGGTACTGACGCCCTGCGTTTCACCCTGGCGGCGCTGGCCTCCACCGGTCGCGACATCAACTGGGACATGAAGCGTCTGGAAGGTTACCGTAACTTCTGTAACAAACTGTGGAACGCCAGCCGCTTCGTGCTGATGAACACCGAAGATCAAGATTGCGGCTTCAACGGCGGCGAGATGATCCTCTCTCTGGCCGACCGCTGGATCCTGGCGGAATTCAACCAGACGGTGAAAGCGTTCCGCGAGGCGCTGGACAGCTACCGCTTCGACATCGCGGCGGGCATTCTGTACGAATTCACCTGGAACCAGTTCTGTGACTGGTACCTGGAGCTGGCGAAGCCGGTCATGAACGGCGGAACGGAGGCAGAACTGCGCGGTACGCGTAATACGCTGATCATAGTGCTGGAAGGCCTGCTGCGTCTGGCGCACCCGATCATTCCATTTATCACCGAAACCATCTGGCAGCGTGTGAAAGCCATCGCGGGCATCAACGCCGACACCATCATGCTGCAGCCGTTCCCGGAATTCGATGCCGCTAAAGTGGATGAAGCTGCCTCAGCGGATACCGAGTGGCTGAAGCAGGCGATCGTCGCTGTACGTAACATCCGTGCAGAAATGAACATCGCTCCGGGCAAACCTCTGGAGCTGCTCCTGCGCGGTTGCAGCGACGCGGCTGTTCGTCGTGTCACCGAGAACAATACCTTCCTGAAAACCATGGCGCGTCTGGAAAGCATCACCGTGCTGCCAGCCGATGACAAAGGTCCGGTCTCCGTGACGAAAATCATCGACGGCGCTGAGCTGCTGATCCCAATGGCGGGTCTCGTCGACAAAGACGCTGAGCTGGCACGTCTGGCGAAAGAAGTGGCGAAAGTCGACGTGGAAATTGGCAAAATCGAAAGCAAACTGGCGAACGAAGGCTTTGTCGCCCGCGCGCCTGAAGCGGTCATCGCCAAAGAGCGTGAACGCCTGGTTGCTTTCGCCGATGCGAAGACCAAGCTGATTGAGCAGCAGGCGGTGATTGCGGCCCTGTAATGCTTTTACCCCTTACGCTTCAGGGCGTAAGGGGTATTCTTCCTGAAAACTCCTCGCTTGCACTCCCCTTTCTGCGGTGCTATTAACAGCAGTTGTGTGTCAATTTTTGTAATGAGTAATGCTATGAGCGTGATTACCCCCGTCGCGACGACGATGCGTCGGATCGCTGTGCAGGACAACCCGGCTATCGCCGCCGTTATCCGTACGGTTTCTGCCGAATATGGCCTGACGGCTGATAAAGGCTACACGGTTGCTGATCCAAATCTGGACGAGCTGTTCCAGCTTTACAGCCAGCCGGGCCATGCCTACTGGGTTATTGAGCAGAATGGCCAGGTGGTGGGCGGCGGCGGCGTTGCTCCGCTCAGCTGCAGCGAGCCGGATATCTGCGAGCTGCAGAAAATGTATTTCCTGCCATCTGTTCGCGGACAAGGCCTGGCGAAGAGACTGGCGCTGGTCGCACTCGACTATGCCCGCAATCAGGGTTTTACACGCTGTTACCTCGAAACAACCGCCTTCCTCAAAGAGGCCATCGGCCTGTATGAACATCTCGGCTTTGAGCATATTGATGCACCGCTGGGCTGCACCGGCCACGTCGATTGCGAAGTCAGGATGCTGAAAACGCTGTAAATACTTTTGCTGCCCTCTTCTGTTAAGCGGTGGTTAACTGAATGCTCTACACTCTCAGTTCACACCATAACGGGGGAAACACGATGTCGAAGATAAAAAGCTACGCCGCACCGCAGGCGGGTGCAGAACTTGAACTGTACGAGTACGATGCGGGCGAACTAAAAGCGGAAGACGTCGAAGTACAGGTTGATTACTGCGGGATCTGCCACTCGGATCTCTCCATGATCGACAACGAATGGGGCTTTTCAAGCTATCCACTGGTCGCCGGACACGAAGTGATTGGCCGCGTCGTGGCGCTCGGCAGCGCTGCGCAGGACAAAGGCCTGAAAGTGGGCCAGCGTGTGGGTATTGGCTGGACGGCACGCAGCTGCGGTCATTGCGACGCCTGTATCAGCGGCAACCAGATCAACTGCCTTGAAGGCGCCGTTCCAACCATCCTCAACAAGGGCGGTTTTGCCGATAAACTGCGCGCCGACTGGCAATGGGTCATTCCGCTGCCGGACAGCATTGATATCGAATCCGCAGGCCCGCTGCTGTGCGGCGGCATTACCGTCTTTAAACCGTTGCTGATGCACCATATCACCGCCACCAGCCGTGTGGGTGTGATTGGTATCGGGGGGCTCGGTCATATTGCCATCAAACTGCTGCACGCGATGGGCTGCGAAGTAACGGCGTTCAGTTCTAACCCGGCGAAAGAGCAAGAAGTGCTGGCGATGGGGGCGGATAAAGTGGTGAACAGCCGCGATCCAGACGCGCTGAAAGCACTGGCGGGTCAATTCGATTTGATCATCAACACCGTTAATGTCGATCTCGACTGGCAGCCGTACTTTGAAGCACTGGCCTACGGCGGTAACTTCCATACTGTGGGTGCCGTGCTGAAGCCGCTGCCGGTTCCGGCGTTTACCCTGATCGGCGGGGATCGCAGCGTGTCCGGCTCTGCAACCGGCACGCCGTTCGAGTTGCGCAAACTGATGAAGTTCGCCGGGCGCACGAAAGTATCGCCAACCACCGAACTCTATCCGATGTCGAAAATCAACGAAGCGATCCAGCACGTGCGTGACGGCAAAGCCCGTTACCGCGTGGTGTTGAAAGCAGATTTTTAATGTGACACACCCCTCTCCCACAGGGCTGAGGGTTCCCCACATAATAATACCTGCACGGAGGACTCCCTCTCCCTTGAGGGAGAGGGCTGGGGTGAGGGGGAATATATGGCTGTAGAGGTAATTCCGTTCACTTTACGTTCCTTGCTGCTCTGTAACAACATGACCCGTGAACGTGCCAGGGTGGCTCAGTCGCCACCACCCTGGCAACCCGGGCTCCCGGCGGTAAATCGCCGCTTCGCGGTACCTTCGGCTTATTCCTTCCGGCTTATCGGGGACGGGCGGATGTAACGTCCCTGTAAAGCCGCCCTCTCGGCGCATCCATGCGCCTCGCCCCGGCCTGCAGGAAACGCCTCAGCGATTTACAGCCGGACCAGGGCGTCGCTGTAAATCATTCATTTTCATGAAACAACTTTCGTCGCTTTCGGTAAAAAAATTACTGGGGATCCCTCAGCCCACAGGGAGAGGGCGCAAACACTAAAAACGGTAACGGTTGTTACCGTTTTGCTTCTACCATGGCCTTAAACACCTCTGCCACCGCAACCGCTCCCGGATCCATTACCCCATCCAGATTCTCTTTATTCACATACGACGAACGTCCCGCGCCCGCTTTGCCCATTCTGGCCGTTGCCTCTGCGCCCTGCTGTGCCGCCTGCGCCGCCGCCTGAAGATCGTTTTTCTGTAACGTCTCCAGCGCCGGCTGTAGCGCATCGATCAGCGTGCGATCGCCGAGATCGGCCCCGCCATACTGCTTCATCTGTGCCAGCCCGCTCAGCAATGCATCCGCAAGCGATTGTCCGTCATGCAGCTTTTGTCCGGCTGCCGTGAAAAAGATCGACATTAATACGCCACTCGATCCGCCCATCACCGTTGCCAGCCGCTCGCCCACCAGCAGAAGTAATGTCGACACGTCGTTAAGAGGAAGGTTGTTCTCCTCCAGACGCTGCGCAATCTCCCGCGCCCCTTGCGCAAAGGTGGATCCGGTATCGCCATCCCCCACTTTCGCATCCAGCGCGTTCAGACGGTTTTCCAGCTGAATCAACGTCTTTGTCACCACAGAGACATATTCGCCCACCTGCGGATTTGCGGACGGGGTAAACTCCACGCGGTCATGGATCGCGCTATGTTCCTGGGTACGCAGCGGGGCAAACGCCACCGGCTTCTGCCAGCCCAGCGTCTCAACCTCTTCATGAAGGGCTTTTTCGAACAGATCGTTTAGCTTCAGCAGCGTCAGCGAAAAGCCCTTCATATCCAGGGCGCTCACCAGCGGTGCCGGGCCAATCAGGTACGCCAGGTTATCTTTCAGTGCCGAGTGGGCCAGCTCTTTGGTGAGCAGAGCCATCTCAAGCGCTGATACGCCCCCCAGGTTATTGATCAACACTGCGAAGCGCCCGTCACCCGCCTTCGCCTTGAGCGGCGTCACCAGCGTGTCGATAATCGCTTTACTGTTCTGCGTATCCACGACGGAAGCCCCCGGCTCGCCATGAATGCCCAGACCCAGCTCGACATGACCTTGCTTAATGCGCCCTTCTTCCTCGTCGCTTCCCGGCAGATTACACGTTTGCATCGCAACGCCCAGGCTCCAGAGGTTATCGCAGGCCTGTTGCGCAATATCACGCACTTCACTCAGCGATTTTCCGTGCTCTGCGGCATAACCCGCGATCTTATGAACCAGCGCCGTACCGGCAATGCCGCGCGGCTGTTTGTTGTCCGGCAGCGCAATATCGTCTGCCACAATGACCATCTCCACCTTCAGGCCGTAGCGTTTCGCCTTTTCTGCCGCCAGACCAAAATTCAGGCGGTCACCGGTGTAGTTTTTAACGATCAGCAGGCAGCCACGGTCACCCGTCACCGCCACAATGGCATTCAGCACCGCATCCACGCTCGGCGAGGCGAACAGATCGCCGCACACTGCTGCCGTCAACATACCTTTGCCGACAAACCCGGCGTGTGCAGGCTCGTGGCCGGAACCGCCACCGGAGATCACCGCCACGCGGCTCTTGTCCCAGTCGCTGCGGGCCACAATGCGAATGGCAGGATCAACATCAAGCTTGACGAGGTTACCGTGCGGAGCAGAAATCAGAATGCCTTCAATAGCATCGTTGACCAGTTGTTTGCGATTATTAAAAAAGAATCTGGACATACATTCTCAACTTGTTGTGAACCGTATGCAAAAGCATAGTCCGCGCTGGGTAATACGCCGCAAAGTAAGGAATTTTTAACGCCATTTTGCCGTCAGGTTGCCTATACTCCACCCAGGACTAAGAGAGGATGAGTATCATGAGTACACCATTGTTAATTGCCAGGACGCTGGAGAAAGAGCTGTTTTTACTGCCTGCGATGGCGAACCGTCACGGCCTGATCACCGGCGCCACCGGGACGGGGAAAACCGTTACCCTGCAGAAGCTGGCCGAATCGCTCTCTGAGATTGGCGTGCCGGTCTTTATGGCCGATGTAAAAGGCGATTTAACCGGTGTGGCTCAGGAGGGGGCACCCTCAGAAAAACTCCTTGAGCGTCTGAAAAATATCGGCGTCAATGACTGGACGCCGCACAACAACCCGGTAGTTGTCTGGGATATCTTTGGTGAGAAAGGTCATCCGGTACGTGCCACCGTCTCCGATCTTGGCCCGCTGCTGCTGGCCCGTCTTCTGAATCTCAACGATGTCCAGTCCGGGGTGTTGAACATCATCTTCCGTATTGCCGACGATCAGGGGCTGCTGCTGCTCGATTTCAAAGATCTGCGCGCCATTACCCAATACATCGGCGATAACGCTAAATCCTTCCAGAACCAGTACGGCAACATCAGCAGTGCCTCCGTGGGGGCCATTCAGCGCGGGTTACTGACGCTGGAGCAACAGGGTGCAGAGCATTTCTTCGGCGAGCCGATGCTCGATATCAAAGACTGGATGCGCACTGACAGCAACGGCAAAGGCATCATCAACATTCTGAGCTCAGAGAAGCTCTATCAGATGCCGAAACTCTACGCCGCCAGCCTGCTGTGGATGCTCTCTGAACTTTACGAACAGCTGCCGGAGGCGGGCGACCTTGAGAAGCCGAAGCTGGTGTTCTTCTTCGACGAAGCGCACCTGCTGTTCAACGATGCGCCGCAGGTGCTGCTCGACAAGATCGAGCAGGTTATCCGGCTGATCCGCTCCAAAGGCGTCGGCGTGTGGTTTGTTTCGCAAAACCCGTCGGATATCCCCGATAACGTGCTGGGGCAGCTCGGTAATCGCGTCCAGCACGCCCTGCGCGCCTTTACGCCAAAAGATCAGAAAGCCGTCAAAGCTGCCGCACAAACCATGCGCGCGAACCCGGCCTTTGATACCGAAGCGGCGATTCAGGCGCTGGGTACCGGTGAGGTGCTGATCTCCTTCCTGGATGCCAAAGGCAGCCCGTCCATTGTGGAACGCGCCATGGTGATTGCCCCTTGCTCGCGAATGGGGCCGGTAACGGACGATGAGCGCAACGGACTGATTAACCACTCCCCGGTTTACGGGAAATACGAAGATGAAGTGGATCGCGAATCTGCCTTCGAGATGCTGCAAAAAGGGGTACAGGCCACCACCGACTCGCAGGACGCCCCACCCGCCAGGGGCCAGTCAGTCGCGGTGGATGACGGCATTCTGGGTGGGCTGAAAGACATTTTGTTTGGCAGTACCGGGCCGCGCGGCGGCAAGCGCGATGGCGTTGTACAGACGATGGCGAAAAGCGCCGCGCGGCAGGTCACGAATCAGATAGTGCGCGGCATGCTGGGGAGTCTGTTAGGCGGTCGCCGCCGGTAGCGGAGCGACCCACGGCCGTCCCAGCGCCGAGCCCTGCACACCGTGCTCATGCAGATAGCGGTCAATCTCCACCATCCCCGTCCAGCGGTTCTCACACCATAGCGGTGCCAGAAGCGTTGGACGGCGGGCGCTGGCGGAGATACGGTGATAGACAATCTCGGGCGGCGTATGACGGATCATCTCCCCTGCCGTTACCGTATACTCGTCGAGTGCGATGCCGTTTAACCGCCCGGCTTGCCAGGCTTTGGCCATAATGCTGCCCTGCACAATATGCAGCGGGTGCAGCTTGATCCCGTCCACGCCTGTCTCAACGACTTTTTCCAGCGTCTCCAGGCCATGCTGCTGCCCTTCTCCCGGCAGGCCGACAATCAGATGCGTGCAGACTTTCAGGCCACGTTCGCGGGCCAGGCGGGTGGTGCGCTGATAGCAGGCAAAATCATGGCCGCGATTAATACGGTGCAGGGTTTTGTCATGCGCGCTTTGCAGGCCTAGTTCCAGCCAGATCTCATAGCCCTGCTCTTTATACTCGCTGAGTAAATCCAGCACCGCGTCGGGCACGCAGTCCGGACGCGTACCGACACACAGCCCGACAATGTTCGCCTGAGCGACCGCCTGTTGATACATCGAACGCAGCACCTGCACTTCCGCCCATGTGCTGGTGTAGGCCTGGAAATAGGCCAGATACTGCTTTGCCCGGTTCACAAGACGGGCCTGATGCGCGAGCTGTTCCGCGATAGATTTATGCTGCTGCGCCTCGTCCGCAAAGGAGGCCACGTTACAGAAGGTGCAGCCGCCGCGCCCGAGCGTACCATCGCGATTCGGGCAGCTAAAACCGCCATGCAGCGTCAGCTTGTGAACCTTTTGCCCGTAGCGCTGCAAAAGATCCCCACCAAACATATTGACTAATTTCTGTAACTGCATAATCTGATAGACCGTCCCGAAGAAAGGGGACAAGCCTGCCATTTTTAGCCACCATCGGCGATGACCTGGATCAATCGCCCTGGCTGGCTTTTATCTATTTGAATAACTACTCAAGATTACTGCAATTTCATTCACGCCAAATGTGATTACTTTTCCTTATGTTCTGATTGTTTTTTTTATTTATAACGCCAGCACTGAAAAACAGTGACTTTATGCGGGTTTAAACCGCACAGCAGTTTATTATCCTGCCATAAAACCGCTATTCAGCACGCTGCATCAATAATACCGCTTTCATATAGTGAGTCAGATCACACTCCGCTGCGACTTCGCAGGGCGCTTAGTGGTTGTAAAAATAGTTAAATATCTTTTAAATACAATTCATTAGCTTCTCTATAGCACATTTTTGTATAAATAAGATTGCCATTTGACCTGTGTACCAATTCCCGATAAGTTGGAAATCCGCTGGAAGCTTTCTGGATGAGCGGCCTGCTCATCATATTTATGCAGTAATTGAGATTCCCTCTGAAGCAAGTCCTCAAACTTGTTTACCTGCGCGAAAGGATGAAAAGAGGGCGAATGCGAGGTCCGCGTATGAAACGCAAACCCCGTCGCCATGCTCTTTCTGTGCCTGTGCGCCACGGTTCAGTGGGAAGCCCGACGAGCCTGGGGAGGTTCACTGATATGTTGTACGATAAATCCCTTGAGAAGGATAACTGTGGTTTCGGCCTGATCGCCCACATAGAAGGCGAACCTAGCCACAAGGTAGTGCGTACTGCTATTCACGCACTGGCCCGTATGCAGCACCGTGGTGCCATCCTTGCCGATGGTAAAACCGGCGACGGTTGCGGCCTGCTGCTGCAAAAACCGGATCGTTTCTTCCGTATCGTGGCGGAAGAGCGCGGCTGGCGTTTAGCCAAAAACTACGCTGTCGGTATGCTGTTCCTGAATCAGGATCCTGAAAAAGCTGCCGCCTCACGCCGCATCGTTGAAGAAGAACTTCAGCGTGAAACCCTGTCTATTGTCGGCTGGCGCGATGTGCCAACCAACGAAGGGGTGCTCGGTGAAATCGCCCTCTCCTCGCTGCCTCGTATTGAACAGATTTTTGTTAATGCGCCTGCGGGCTGGCGTCCACGTGATATGGAACGCCGTCTGTTTATTGCCCGCCGCCGCATTGAAAAACGTCTCCAGGACGATAAAGAGTTCTACGTCTGTAGCCTCTCGAACCTGGTGAACATCTATAAAGGTCTGTGTATGCCGGCTGACCTGCCGCGCTTCTACCTGGACCTGGCGGACCTGCGTCTGGAATCGGCCATTTGCCTGTTCCACCAGCGCTTCTCCACCAACACCGTTCCACGCTGGCCGCTGGCACAGCCGTTCCGCTATCTGGCGCACAACGGCGAGATCAACACCATCACCGGTAACCGCCAGTGGGCGCGCGCCCGTACCTATAAGTTCCAGACCCCACTGATCCCGGACCTGCATGATGCTGCGCCGTTCGTTAACGAAACCGGCTCTGACTCCAGCTCCATGGATAACATGCTGGAACTGCTGCTGGCAGGCGGCATGGATATCGTGCGTGCCATGCGTCTGCTCGTGCCACCGGCCTGGCAGAACAATCCGGATATGGATCCGGAGCTGCGTGCATTCTTTGACTTTAACTCCATGCACATGGAGCCATGGGATGGCCCGGCGGGCATCGTCATGTCCGACGGTCGTTTTGCCGCCTGTAACCTGGACCGTAACGGTCTGCGTCCGGCGCGCTACGTCATCACCAAAGACAAGCTCATCACCTGCGCCTCAGAAGTCGGTATCTGGGATTACCAGCCTGACGAAGTGGTTGAGAAAGGCCGCGTAGGGCCGGGCGAGCTGATGGTTATCGATACCCGCGGTGGGCGCATTCTGCACTCCGCTGAAACCGATAACGATCTGAAGAGCCGCCATCCCTATAAAGAGTGGATGGAGAAAAACGTGCGCCGTCTGGTGCCGTTCGAAGATCTGCCGGACGAAGAAGTGGGCAGCCGCGAGCTGGATGACGATACGCTGGCAAGCTTCCAGAAGCAGTTTAACTACAGTGCGGAAGAGCTGGATTCCGTCATCCGCGTGCTTGGTGAAAACGGCCAAGAGGCTGTCGGCTCCATGGGTGACGATACCCCGTTTGCCGTGCTCTCCAGCCAGCCGCGTGTAATTTATGACTACTTCCGTCAACAGTTTGCACAGGTGACCAACCCGCCAATCGACCCGCTGCGTGAAGCCCACGTCATGTCATTGGCAACAAGCATTGGTCGCGAGATGAACGTCTTCTGCGAGGCAGAAGGCCAGGCTCACCGCCTGACCTTTAAATCGCCGATCCTGCTTTACTCCGATTTCAAACAGCTCACCACGCTGAAAGAGGATCACTACCGCGCCGACACGCTCGATATCACCTTCGACGTGACTGAAGCGAGCCTCGAAGAGACGGTGAACGCGCTGTGTGACAAAGCGGAACAGATGGTGCGTAACGGCACCGTTCTGCTGGTACTGTCTGACCGTAATATCGCGAAGAACCGCCTGCCGGTGCCTGCGCCAATGGCGGTGGGGGCTATCCAGACGCGTCTGGTCGATAAGAGCCTGCGCTGCGACGCCAACATCATTGTTGAAACCGCAAGCGCACGCGATCCGCACCACTTTGCCGTGCTGTTAGGCTTTGGTGCGACGGCGATCTATCCATACCTGGCCTACGAAACGCTGGCTCGTCTGGTGGACACCCGCGCGATCGACAAAGATTACCGTACCGTGATGCTGAACTACCGTAACGGCATCAACAAAGGCCTTTACAAGATCATGTCCAAAATGGGCATCTCGACCATCGCCTCTTACCGCTGCTCGAAGCTGTTTGAAGCGGTTGGCCTGCATAACGACGTGGCAAACCTCTGCTTCCAGGGCGTGGTCAGCCGTATCGGTGGAGCCGGTTTTGCCGACTTCCAGCAGGATCTGGTGAACCTGTCTAAGCGCGCCTGGCTGGCACGTAAGCCGCTGGAGCAAGGTGGTCTGCTGAAGTACGTTCACGGTGGTGAGTATCACGCCTACAACCCGGACGTGGTGCGCACGCTGCAGCAGGCCGTCCAGAGCGGCGAGTACAGCGATTATCAGCAGTATGCTGAGCTGGTGAACAACCGCCCGGCAGCCACGCTGCGCGATCTGCTGGCGCTGAACCCAGGTGATGAAGCGGTCAGCATCGACGACGTAGAGCCTGCGTCTGAGCTGTTCAAACGCTTTGACACCGCTGCTATGTCCATCGGCGCATTAAGCCCGGAAGCCCACGAGGCGCTGGCCGAAGCGATGAACAGCATCGGCGGTAACTCTAACTCCGGTGAAGGCGGTGAAGATCCTGCCCGCTACGGCACCAATAAAGTGTCCCGTATCAAGCAGGTGGCATCTGGTCGCTTTGGCGTAACGCCAGCGTACCTGGTCAACGCCGACGTCATTCAGATTAAAGTCGCTCAGGGGGCAAAACCGGGCGAAGGCGGTCAGTTACCGGGTGATAAAGTCACCCCGTACATCGCTAAACTGCGTTACTCGGTACCGGGCGTGACGCTGATCTCCCCGCCGCCGCACCACGATATCTACTCTATCGAGGATCTGGCGCAGCTGATTTTCGACCTGAAACAGGTCAACCCGAAAGCGATGATCTCCGTGAAGCTGGTTTCCGAACCGGGCGTCGGCACCATCGCGACCGGTGTGGCGAAAGCCTATGCGGATCTTATCACCATCGCCGGTTATGACGGTGGTACTGGTGCAAGCCCGCTCTCTTCCGTGAAATACGCGGGCTGCCCGTGGGAGCTTGGCCTGGTGGAAACCCAACAGGCGCTGGTGGCAAACGGTCTGCGTCATAAGATCCGTCTGCAGGTGGACGGCGGCCTGAAAACCGGCCTCGACATCATCAAAGCGGCGATTCTGGGTGCGGAAAGCTTCGGCTTTGGTACCGGCCCGATGGTTGCGCTGGGCTGTAAATACCTGCGTATTTGCCACCTGAACAACTGTGCGACCGGCGTTGCAACCCAGGACGAGAAGCTGCGTAAGAACCACTATCACGGCCTGCCGTTCAAAGTGACAAACTACTTTGACTTCATCGCCCGTGAAACCCGCGAGCTGATGGCGCAACTGGGTGTAAAACGTCTGGTGGATCTGATTGGCCGTACCGACCTGCTGAAAGAGCTGGACGGTTTCACTGCCAAACAGCAGAAACTGGATCTGGGCAAGCTGCTGGAAACGGCCGAGCCGCATCCGGGTAAAGCGGTCTACTGCACCGAGAACAACCCGCCGTTCGACAATGGCGTGCTGAACGCGCAGCTGCTGCAGCAGGCGAAGCCGTATGTAGATGAAAAGCAGAGCAAAACGTTCTGGTTTGATATCCGCAACACCGACCGCTCTGTGGGCGCGTCGCTCTCTGGTTACATCGCGCAAACGCACGGCGATCAGGGGCTGGCAGCGGATCCGATCACCGCGCACTTCAGCGGTACGGCGGGTCAGAGCTTCGGCGTGTGGAATGCCGGCGGCGTTGAGCTGTACCTGACCGGCGATGCTAACGACTACGTCGGTAAAGGCATGGCGGGTGGTCTGCTGGCGGTGCGTCCTCCGGTGGGCTCTGCCTTCCGCAGTCACGAAGCCAGCATCATCGGTAACACCTGCCTGTACGGCGCGACCGGTGGCCGTCTGTTTGCCGCGGGCCGTGCGGGTGAGCGTTTTGCGGTGCGTAACTCCGGTGCTATCACCGTGGTGGAAGGCATTGGCGATAACGGCTGTGAATACATGACGGGCGGGATTGTTTGCGTGCTGGGGAAAACCGGCGTGAACTTTGGCGCAGGTATGACGGGCGGTTTTGCATACGTCCTGGATGAAGATGGTGAGTTCCGCAAACGCGTGAACCCAGAGCTGGTGGAAGTGCTGGACGTTGATACGCTGGCGATCCACGAAGAACACCTGCGCGGTTTGATTACCGAACACGTGCAGCATACCGGTTCTTCGCGCGGCGAAGAGATCCTGGCGAACTGGCCAGCGTTCTCTGCGAAATTCGCGCTGGTTAAACCGAAGTCCAGCGATGTTAAAGCCCTGTTGGGTCACCGTAGTCGTAGCGCAGCAGAGCTGCGTGTGCAGGCGCAGTAAGGAATTCAGATGAGCCAGAACGTATACCAGTTTATCGACCTGCAGCGTGTTGATCCGCCAAAGAAACCGCTGAAGCTCCGTAAAATTGAATTTGTAGAAATCTATGAGCCGTTTTCAGAAGGCCAGGCCAAAGCACAGGCAGACCGCTGCCTGTCCTGTGGTAACCCTTACTGTGAGTGGAAATGTCCAGTCCATAACTACATCCCTAACTGGCTGAAGCTGGCCAACGAAGGGCGTATTTTTGAAGCCGCCGAGCTTTCTCACCAGACCAACACCCTGCCAGAAGTGTGCGGCCGCGTGTGTCCGCAGGACCGTCTGTGTGAAGGCTCCTGTACGCTGAACGACGAGTTTGGCGCGGTGACCATCGGTAACATTGAGCGTTACATCAACGATAAAGCGTTTGAGATGGGCTGGCGTCCGGATATGACCGGCGTGAAGCAAACCGACAAGCGCGTGGCGATCATCGGCGCGGGTCCGGCGGGCCTGGCCTGTGCGGATGTCCTGACCCGTAACGGCGTGAAGGCGGTGGTCTTTGACCGTCATCCGGAGATCGGCGGCCTGCTGACCTTCGGTATCCCTGCCTTCAAGCTGGAGAAAGAGGTTATGACCCGTCGCCGTGAAATCTTCACCGGCATGGGCATTGAGTTCAAACTGAATGTAGAAGTGGGCCGCGACGTGCAGCTCGACGATCTGCTGAAGGATTACGACGCCGTGTTCCTGGGCGTGGGCACCTATCAGTCCATGCGTGGCGGGCTCGAGAACGAAGACGCGCCAGGCGTGTACGACGCGCTGCCGTTCCTGATTGCCAACACCAAACAGATCATGGGGTATGGCGAAACGGCTGACGAGCCTTACGTCAGCATGGAAGGCAAACGCGTGGTGGTGCTGGGCGGTGGTGACACCGCGATGGACTGCGTGCGTACCTCCATTCGTCAGAACGCGGCGCACGTAATCTGTGCTTACCGTCGTGACGAAGAGAACATGCCGGGCTCAAAACGCGAAGTGAAAAACGCGCGTGAAGAGGGCGTGGAGTTCCAGTTCAACATCCAGCCTCTGGGTATTGAAGTGAATGCCAACGGTAAAGTGAGCGGCGTGAAGATGGCGCGCACCGAGATGGGTGCCCCGGATGCCAAAGGCCGTCGTCGCGCGGAGATCGTGGCTGGTTCTGAGCACGTGATCCCGGCTGACGCGGTCGTCATGGCGTTCGGTTTCCGTCCTCACAGCATGGAGTGGCTGGCGAAGCACAGCGTTGAGCTGGATTCGCAGGGTCGTATTATCGCGCCAGAAGGCAGCGACAATGCGTTCCAGACCAGCAACCCGAAAATCTTCGCCGGTGGTGATATCGTTCGTGGTTCTGACCTGGTGGTGACGGCAATTGCCGAAGGCCGTAAGGCGGCAGACGGTATACTGAACTATCTGGAAGTGTAAAAAATGGCCAGGCGATTGCCGGGCCAACTTTTATTTTTTAAGCAGTTGCCAGGTTAAATCGGTCTCCAGCGCGGTTTGATCCGAAATATGGTTAAACGCGCTGTCATTGAGCACCGGGAAAATGGTGACGGTAAAGTTCATCTGCTGGCCGCTGGGTACCCTGCCGTTTTCAACCGCCACGACAGCCTCGTTATTGCGGATATAGAGCGATGACCCATTATCAGTATCCGGCGTAAAATTCACCTGATCCGTTGTTTTCCCTACGTTGTAGCTTTTACCATCCAGCGTCAGGTTGCTGACCTTTATCGCCACACCACCGTTCTGACCAAACTGAAAACGCCCTTTCTGACCAGAAGCCCCCTGTAACAGCGTCGCCATCTGCTGTTTTTCCGGGCAATAGACGCTGACATTTATGTCCTTTTCCGGCATTTTGTTCCAGCTCTGCTGGCTGGTGACAATGCTGTCACGCCGCATCTGATGATAATCCACAACCGGCTGAGAGAGCGTTAGCTGACAATCGTCAGCATAAGAAAGGCACGGCAAAGCAAGCAGCAATAGCGCAGCCAGACGTTGAATGTTCATCGACATACTCCGTTAACTTCTTCGTAAAACGCGTCTTCGTCGTGCTTTTCAGGAAGCGTAAAATCAAGTTTGCACAGACGGTTATTATCATCATCAACGGCATAAAGCGCGCTAATCTGATCGGCATCGTTCAGGAAGACATGTCCGTCATCAACCACCGTCACCACGTAGTTATTTTTATCATCCACCACCGACAGACCTTTCGTCAGCGGCTTCCCGTCGGCCTGCTTAATACGTAACATCACGCGGCGACTGTTCAATACTTTAAAGCTCACTTCGCTTACCGAGCCATGTGCAGCAGCAATATATTTGGTCCCGTTCGCCAGGGTCATGCTCTGCGGTAGCTTGTTCGCATCCACTTCGATACGTGAGTTACGCCATTCAGTCAGGCCGGGAATGACAGCCTGGCCCCAGTGATCGGTCCAGACGGTGCCCTGCGGCGTGGTGATCTCAACGCCCGCTTTCGGTTCGCTGAGTCTGGCGATGGCAAACGTGTCCTTGATGGAATACGGCGAGAAGGTCACACCGTCTTTGTGCATCGCAATGCCGCCAGACAGGGTCGCATTGTAGTTACGCTGATGATCGCCGCTGGTACCGCCCCCGACGCTAAGCTGGGTGTAGTGAAGATTAGTGTTGATGTTGCCGTTGAAGCTGTTTTCCTGTGATTCGTCATCACGATCGGCAGAAATATAGTAGTTGGTGTTCTCCCCCAGCGACCCGCTGTTCGCCAGACCATAGCTGGTGCTGTCGCCCTGCTTACGCATATACGAACTCAGGCTCTGCGAACCGCCTAACGGAATGCTGAGGTTGATATAGAGCAGATCGTCGTCCTGGTCGTCATCCGTGCTGCCCACTGCGCTTTGCCAGTTCACGTTGATTGAAGCGTATTTGAAGGTTTTTCCCCACGACAGAAGCAAGTAGCGGGAATCTTCGCCGTCTCCTGCGGCCTGGTTGTAGCTCAGGCCCGCACTAAATGCCCCGGCCAATTCTGTGGACCACCGTACGTTGGCCGAATAACTGTTGTCATAGCCCTGATAATCATCATCCATGGCATCTGCGAGTTCACGATAATCACCGCTGTAATGCGCCACGCTGGTAGACAGGCCGACATTCTCAGTCAACGAGTAATCGCTCTGGAGTTCGTTTTTGATACCGTTATCACTGTCGCCAAATTGCGCGTTGCTGGCGGCCATACTGGTAGAGACGTTCCAGCCATCGGTAACCATAAATTCTGTGCGCGCCCCCGCGGCCTGGTAATCTTCGGCCACCACGCCGGAGGCAAGCAGGTTCATCCAGGGGAAAATTCGCCAGCCATCGGATACGTTGAACACCAGCGGATCGCTGTAGTCACTGTCTATACCACGCACCTGGCCCGCCGAAACGGTCAGGCCGTTTGGTTTTGAAAGATTTCGGGCTTTTACAGATGCGGCGGGAACAATGTAGCGGTTGGTCGAACCGTCGGACTCCACAACAGTGACGTCAAGATCGACGTTGTTACGGACCATCGGGACGTCATCCAGCGTGAACGGGCCCGCCGGTACTAACGTGTTGAAAATGAGTCTTCCGTTTTGACGCACTTCAACGCGCGCCTGCGAGGTTCGGGCAATACCGGATACGCTCACCCCCGAGCTGTCTTTCTGCAGACCGCTGGTCGGCATTAACTGCACACCGGTAATCGGGACGCCGCTTAACACATCTGACATGGCGTTAATTTCCCCCACCTGCATGGTCAGGCGTTGAGGAACAAACACATGCTCTGCGTAGGTATAAATACTCTCTGCGTTTCGGTTGCCGTCGTCATCCGTCAGGATATAGCGGCTGCGTAGCGACCAGTCCATCGCGTTGAAGCCCGCCTCCAGGCTTGCCTGTGAGTAACGGTTACTGCTGCTGTCACTTCCGCTGTATTCGTTTTTGGTGCTGAAGAGCGAGTAGTTAAGCATGCCTGCCGTGCCGCCATGCTGGAAATTTTTGACATCAGCGCTCAGGCTGTTAAGTGCTTCCGCTGGCAGATAAAGCTCGACCGCTTCCTGGTTTGGCAAGGGATTGATCACCGCCTGAGCGTAATCGCTACGCAGATCATGGCAGGTCTCATTCGCCTTTATGGGCACCGGCATGAGACCTGCAAATTCCAGGAAGTCGTTATCAACGCACATCGTTCCGTCTTCACTGAAGCGTACGGCTGCTGTTCCGCGATCGTTACCGTTCACTTTGACAGAAACGGAATGCGTCCCCGGTAAAAAGCGCGGCGCTTGTGCAAAATAGCGGTTTAGATCGGCCCCAAGACCACGTGATTTCAGGATATCAGTATCAAACGTCACCTCCCTCGCGTGGAGGGAGGGAGCATCAAGCAACATCAGAGGTATTGCGCTATAAATCACAGCGCGCACAAAAAGTGCAAGTTGGCTTTTTTTACGCACTGCCATAATCCTTTATTTTTTATTGAGATCCGAGATAAAGCTGGGCACTTCGACCCCATAGCGGCTGGCCGGGAAAAACTTCACTTTCGTGTTTCCACTGACGGATTTGCCCATAGAAACCGTCATGGTTTCACCGGGTAAAATGTAGGTTTTGACAAGCGATCCGCTGATGCCTGAAGGCTGCAGAACCACGTTCTGTGCCAGACGCACAACATATTTGCTTGGGTTTTTTACCGTGACGGACGTGCCTGACGCGGTCCAGTCGAGGAATTTCCACGCATCGGTTACCACGGCCAGCTTCGCAGGGCGAATCAGTACGGGCAGGTCCTGACGAATATTGATGCCAATTTTCACTTTATTGTCATCGCTCTTCGGCGGGATCCCTTCAAAGGTCACACGCTTGTAGTGCTCAACGTCCAGCGGTTTGCTGGTTTGCAGGATGAAGCGCAATTGCTGAGTCTGACCGGGCTCGAGTCGTACCACAGGCTGAGTCGTGACGAGTTTCAGGCCTTTATCATCTGGCAGATCCACCACGTCGGTGTACAGCAGCGACGGATGGCTATCGGTATTTTTGACGTTGATGGTGCCACTGTGGGTCGCTTCATCAATCACCAGCAGACTGGTTTCTGGCACCATACCGGCTGCATGTACGCCAAACTGTGCAGAGAATAAAGCTGCGGCAGCGAGTGTTTTAAATAAAACCTTTTTAGAGCATGTCATATGTATATTCCTTGAAAGCACTACTTAACATTCCGTGTTGATGGCGCTTATTTTTGAGAGAAAGCGTATTCCCTCTGCATTAAATTTAACTCACTTTAAATTTGAAAGAATTACAGATACTTTAGGCTGATCGTCAACTGACCATCCAGCCGGGTATCATCGGTAATGGCAAGCGTTGTGGTATTCTGAATAGCCAGAGACGTTACCAGCGGAAATGTTGCTGTCTGGAAAGCAAGCGGGTCAATACTTCCCGCTAATGCGACGGTAATATTACGATTATTTTCACCCTGACTTGAACCATCAGTACTCTTAGCCCAGGTCGTTGAGCCATTCTGCTGATATATTGGATCGACAGATTTTCCGTCTGCTGTAACGCTATTCACCTTCATAAACATGGCATAAGAGCCAATATTTACCGTGCCTGCTTTGCCAACGCCATAGGTCTGGTTAGTCGCACTCTGTGCCCCACCCGTAAATGTACCGGCAGAAACGGTTAATCCTGCGTTAGAGTCGGCGCGATCGTCTATCATATTCCAGGCCACTTTTGTTGCTGCCGTGCAGGTGATGGTGAGATCGATATTCCGTTGCCCTAACTGGTTCACCGCCGTAGAGGACAATTCACCTAAGCGGATATTTCCATAGTCCACCACGCCGCCATTGCTAAATTCAGGAGTACAGGCCGAGGCTGTCAGCGTCCCTTTAATTTTCAATATCGCGGTTTCAGCGGCAAACGTAGAGTTTACGCAAAGGAATAATGCTGTAGCCAATAGAATTTTTTTCACGAGTTAATCCATAACTTATGATTTAAAGAAAATAAAATTCGACTGAGTTCATCCTTGATAGTCGCTATTACCTCCGTTTGCAAAATGCATGGTGCGATAATATAGAAATCATAAATACATGCAACTTAGGTTTATTAACTTTTCTTTTTAGATTTACTCAAACAATAGGCAGGATTTATAAAACAGAGGTTTCCAGTTCTTTTTAGACCATTTATATTCAGAATAATTATTGATTGCGATGATTTATTTTTTCCGGCTTTGTATTCCAAAATTTCTGTCATATAGAATAAAGCATTGCACTGTCTTAATTTTGTACAAATCTATACATAGAAAAAATATCCGTTCAACAGGCGCTTAATCATTACATCGGCAAAAAAAATCCAGCCGACTGAGGAGGGCTGGATTTTATAATGGATGACGCTTATTTTACCACTCTGAGAGCCGGACGCCCGCCGCGTGGTGGCGGATCGTCATCAGGATCGTTTTCATCCTGGCGGTCAGGTTTGTCGCCGTCGATAACCGACATCACCGTGTCGCTGTCTCGCTCCCCGGTTGCATCGTCTTCATTCAGGCTGGCAACGTCTTCATCGTAAGCCGCTTCCGGCTCGAACATCGTACCCGCGCCGTTTTCCCGCGCGTAGATAGCCAGCACCGCGGCCAGCGGCACGGAAACCTGACGTGGTACGCCGCCGAAACGCGCGTTAAAACGCACTTCGTCGTTCGCCAGTTCAAGATTACCCACCGCACGGGGGGCGATGTTCAAAACGATCTGTCCGTCACGCGCGTATTCCATCGGAACCAGCACGCCCGGCAACGTCACATCCACAACCAGGTGCGGCGTGAGCTGGTTATCCAGCAGCCATTCATAGAAGGCGCGCAGCAGATACGGACGGCGTGGTGAAAGTTGTGACATTTCCACAGTCATTAGCCTCGGCCGAGACGCATTTCACGTTCCGGTTCAGTTAAGGATGCCAGGAAGGAGTCGCGTTCAAAGACGCGGGTCATATAGCCTTTCAGCTCTTTTGCGCCCGGGCCGCTGAATTCAACGCCAAGTGTCGGCAGGCGCCACAGCAGCGGTGCCAGGTAGCAGTCCACCAGGCTGAACTCATCGCTCAGGAAGAACGGTTTCTGGCCGAACACAGGGGCAATCGCCAGCAGCTCTTCACGCAGTTGTTTACGTGCAGCGTCTGCTTCTGAAGCAGAGCCGTTTTCGATCACGTTCATCAGCGTGTACCAGTCTTTCTCGATACGCTGCATGTACAGGCGGCTTTCGCCACGCGCCACAGGGTAAACAGGCATCAGCGGTGGATGCGGGAAACGCTCATCCAGGTATTCCATAATGATACGGGATTCCCACAGGGTCAGCTCGCGATCCACCAGCGTTGGTACACTTTGGCTCGGGTTGAGATCGATCAGATCCTGAGGTGGGTTATCCTTTTCCACATGCTCGATCTCAAAACTGACACCCTTCTCGGCCAGCACGATACGAACCTGATGGCTATAAATGTCAGTAGGACCAGAAAACAGCGTCATTACCGAACGTTTGTTGGCAGCGACAGCCATGAAAACCTCCAGGTATATTCAGAATTTTTACTGCTACCGGCCCGGTGGGGCCAGCCAGATGATGTAGCGCCCATCCCAGAGAAGACACATTGTTCAAGAATCGAACAAAAATCGAGTATTCACCGATATTTGGGCAGAAAATTGGATGATAGTTTACCAGATTTTGATGGCTTTGTGGTGAGGGGATTCTGGAAATGCGGAAAAAGAGGAGATATATGCATTGATAATGTGGATAACCTGAGCATTACCCATAAAAAAACCCGCCGAAGCGGGTTTTTCGCCAATCGTTCTGCGTGAGCAGAAAATGATTAACGTTTGGAGAACTGTGGACGACGACGTGCTTTACGCAGACCCACTTTCTTACGTTCAACCTGACGAGCGTCACGAGTAACGAAGCCAGCTTTACGCAGTTCAGAACGCAGGGATTCGTCGTACTCCATCAGAGCGCGGGTGATACCGTGACGGATCGCACCTGCCTGACCGGAGATACCACCACCTTTAACGGTGATGTACAGATCCAGTTTTTCTACCATATCAACCAGTTCCAGCGGCTGGCGAACTACCATGCGGGCAGTTTCGCGACCGAAGTACTGTTCCAGAGAACGCTGGTTGATTACGATTTTACCGTTGCCCGGTTTGATGAACACGCGAGCTGCGGAACTTTTGCGGCGACCAGTGCCGTAGTATTGATTTTCAGCCATTGCCTATAATCCCGATTAGATGTCAAGAACTTGCGGTTGCTGTGCCGCGTGGTTGTGCTCGTTACCTGCGTAAACTTTCAGTTTACGGAACATAGCACGACCCAGCGGGCCTTTTGGCAGCATGCCTTTAACCGCGATTTCAATCACACGCTCAGGACGGCGAGCAATCATCTCTTCAAAGGTCGCTTCTTTGATACCACCGATGTGGCCAGTGTGGTGGTAGTACATTTTGTCTTCGCGCTTGTTGCCGGTTACAGCAACTTTTTCTGCGTTCAGAACGATGATGTAGTCACCAGTATCAACGTGCGGAGTGTATTCCGCTTTGTGCTTACCGCGCAGGCGACGAGCCAGTTCAGTAGCCAGACGGCCCAGAGTTTTACCGGTCGCGTCAACAACATACCAGTCGCGTTGTACGGTTTCTGGTTTAGCTGTAAAAGTTTTCATTAAAAGCTTACCCAAATAATAAGTTACACGTTGGTGAACACCCAAACGTTTAGTCAGTTGAGGTTCACACGACAAAGTCCGGCAAACCTACCCCTTCGAATAGCTCATGCCGACACATAGAAAGTTTCGGGAAAAAAACCTTCTCGTAACGTGGGGTCGCAAGATTATAGAGAAGTTGAGGTCAAAGATCGACCCTTAAATGTGATTTGGAATGGGTTTTTCGGGGGGCGAGTTTTTGCGGTCCGGTGCCCTCACCCCCAGCCCCTCTCCCACTGGGCTAAGGGTTCCCCAGTAATTCATAACCAGAAGCGATAACGCTGCTCTCAGAATGACTGAGAGCATTCAGCGATGCCCTGGTCCGGCTGTAAATCGCTGAGGCGTTTCCTGCAGGCCGGGGCGAGGCGCATGGATGCGCCGAGAGGGCGGCTTTACAGGGACGTTACATCCGCCCGTCCCCGATAAGCCGGAAGGAATAAGCCGGAAGGAATAAGCCGAAGGCACCGCGAAGCGGCGATTTACCGCCGGGAGCCCGGGTCGCCAGGGCGGCGGCGATTGAGCCGCCCTGGCACGTTCACCGATGAAGTCGTTACAGAGTAGCAAGGAATATAAAGTGAACGGAATAACCACCAGAGCTGTATGTTCCCCCTCACCCCAGCCCTCTCCCCTAAGAGGAGAGGGGGCCGTCCGTGCGCGCTTTTTCTGTGGAGATCCCTCAGCCCTGAGGGAGAGAGAAGGGCATTTAAGGCATATGCTCCAGCTTCAGGTATTCTTCGCTTTGCATCTCCTGCAGGCGCGACAGGCAGCGCTGGAACTCAAACTTCAAACGTTCCCCCTGATACACCTCATATAAAGGCACCTCGGCGCTCACCACCAGCTTGACGTGGCGTTCGTAAAACTCGTCCACCAGCGCAATGAAGCGTCGCGCCTCGCTTTCCATCAGCCGTGTCATGACGGGTACATCCAGCAGCATCACCGTGTGGAACAGGCGCGAAAGAGCGATGTAGTCGTGCTGACTGCGGGCATCCACGCACAGCGTCGCAAAAGAGACCGCCAGCGTTTGGTTTTCAACACCGAGCGTAGGCAACGGACGATGGTTAATCTCCAGCGTCGGGGCGTTTTCGCGCTTTGCCCCGGCCAGCGCCAGCCAGAGTTTATCCATCTGGCGGGTGGTCTCGGCATTCAGCGGTGAGAGCCACAGGTGCGCCTGAGTCAGCGTGCGCAAACGGTAATCCACGCCCGCATCAACATTCATAATGTCACAATGCTGTTTGATGGCATCAATGGCAGGCAGAAAACGCGCCCGCTGGAGGCCGTTACGATACAGCTCATCCGGCGGAATATTCGAGGTGGCGACCAGCGTGATGCCGCGGGCAAACAGCGCTTTCATCAGGCCGCCCAACAGCATGGCATCGGTGATATCCGAAACAAAAAACTCATCGAAACAGAGGACGTCCGTTTCGGCCTTAAACCTGTCAGCCACAATCTCCAGTGGATCGCTTTTGCCCTGCAGCGCCGTTAACTCTTCATGTACCCGCAGCATAAAGCGGTGGAAGTGCAGGCGTTGTTTACGCTCACCCGGCAGGCTCTGATAAAACAGATCCATCAACCAGGTTTTCCCGCGCCCGACACCGCCCCACATATATAAACCGCGTGCCGGAGCGTTAGCCTGTGGCTCTTTTTTTCCGAGCAGCCGGCTCAATGCCGCCTTCAGCCCACCGCTCTGCCCTGCTTCCGCAGGTTTTGCCGTAAGCTCATGGAAAAGGGTATCCAGACGGTTAACCGCTTCACGTTGAACGTCATCCGGCTGATGTGAGCCCTCGTCCAGGGCCAGTTGATATCGCGATGCGGGGGACAGGTTTTGCATAATCTTGTTGTTATTCCTTCAATTAAACCTCATCAGCAGGCGTGACTGATGAAAAAAAGGCCGTTCTACACTACGCGATGATACGTCAGGATTCCACTTCTGCAGAAATAGCGGTTATAGTGGCAATATCAGGCACAGGCAGGAGCCGAGCCAACACCCTACGGAACAACAAGACAACGGGAGAAGTTCATGACCTGGGAATATGCGCTAATCGGTTTAGTCGTCGGCATCGTGATCGGTGCTGTGGCCATGCGTTTCGGTAATCGCAAATTGCGTCAGCAGCAGTCACTGCAATACGAACTGGAAAAGAACAAAGCCGAGCTGGAAGAGTACCGCGAAGAGCTGGTCAGCCACTTTGCCCGTAGCGCTGAGCTGCTGGACAACATGGCGACCGACTACCGCCAGCTGTATCAGCACATGGCAAAAAGCTCCAGCAGCCTGCTGCCGGAAATGACCGCGGAAACCAACCCGTTCCGCAACCGTCTGGCAGACTCTGAGGCCGGTAACGATCAGGCCCCTGTTCAGATGCCTCGCGACTATTCTGATGGCGCGTCCGGCCTGCTGCGCGGCGGTGTTAAGCGCGATTAATCACACAACCTGAAATTATTTTACGGGCGCAGCGATTGCGCCCGTCCTTTCTTCCTGACCCCAGCTATTATTTAGTTAAACACCTCATTGTTCAGCGGTTTAAAATTCAATAACATCAACGTGTTTTTGGGCCCGTTTTTTCCTTTACTCCAGGTTACGAGAGTCAGCATCGATGAAGAAAAAGAACCAGCTGTTGAGCGCGTTAGCGTTAAGTGTCGGGTTATCTCTCTCGGCGTCCTTCCCTGCCTTTGCCGCCCTTCCCTCGCAGGTGCCGGGCCAGACGGCGATTCCGAGCCTCGCACCCATGCTGGAAAAAGTGTTGCCTGCGGTAGTCAGCGTGCAGGTAGAAGGCACTGCCGTGCAAAGCCAGCGCGTACCTGAAGAACTGAAAAAATATTTTGGCGATGAGTCGCCCGACCAGCAGGCTCAGCCTTTTGAAGGGCTGGGCTCAGGCGTCATCATTGATGCGGCCAAAGGCTATATTCTGACCAACAACCACGTCATCAGCCAGGCCGATAAAATCAGCGTGCAACTGAATGATGGTCGGGAATTTGATGCCAAACTGATCGGCGGCGATGACCAGAGCGACATCGCGCTGTTGCAGGTGCAAAACCCAAGTAATCTGACCCAGATTGCCATCGCCGACTCCGACAAACTGCGCGTCGGCGACTTTGCTGTTGCCGTGGGCAACCCCTTTGGTTTAGGACAAACGGCGACCTCCGGGATCATTTCCGCGCTGGGGCGCAGCGGCCTGAATCTTGAAGGCCTGGAAAACTTTATCCAGACCGATGCCTCAATTAACCGCGGGAACTCCGGCGGGGCGCTGCTGAACCTTAACGGCGAGCTGATTGGTATTAACACAGCAATCCTCGCGCCAGGTGGCGGCAGTATCGGGATCGGGTTTGCGATTCCCAGCAATATGGCCAAAACGCTGGCACAGCAGCTTATCCAGTTTGGTGAAGTCAAACGCGGCCTGCTGGGCATCAAAGGGATGGAGATGAGCGCCGATATCGCAAAAGCGTTCAACATCAACGTGCAGCGCGGTGCGTTCGTCAGTGAAGTGCTGCCCAATTCCGGCTCGGCAAAAGCGGGCATTAAATCAGGTGATGTGATCGTCAGCCTGAATGATAAGCCGCTGAGCAGCTTTGCAGAACTGCGCTCACGTATCGCCACCACCGAACCGGGCGCCAAAGTGAAGCTGGGTCTGATTCGTGACGGCAAACCGCTGAATGTGGAAGTGACGCTGGACAAGAGCACCTCTTCATCCGCCAGTGCGGAGCTTATCGCCCCGGCACTGCAGGGCGCGACCCTAAGCGACGGGCAGCTTAA
Organism: Enterobacter cloacae complex sp. 394F7; assembly: GCF_057320385.1. Lineage (NCBI taxonomy): Bacteria > Pseudomonadati > Pseudomonadota > Gammaproteobacteria > Enterobacterales > Enterobacteriaceae > Enterobacter > Enterobacter cloacae complex sp. 394F7. Next base: position 116,189 of record NZ_JBXWCS010000011.1, read on the forward strand.
AGACGGCACCAAAGGCATCAGCATCGATACCGTAGAGAAGAGCAGCCCTGCCGCACAGGCGGGATTGCATCAGGATGATGTGATCATCGGCGTGAATCGCACCCGCGTGCAGTCCATCGCTGAGCTGCGCAAGGTGCTGGAAAGTAAACCAACGGTCATTGCCCTGCAAATTATGCGCGGCAACGAATCTATCTATATTCTGTTGCGCTAAGCATTTGCTATCCCGGGTATCACCGCCGCGTGTGATGTCCGGGATAACTCATGTTATGCTGCAAACCGTTCCTTTTTTAACGACACGCGCATCATGCTTTTAAAGCTCTTTCGTTCCATTGCCATCGGTTTGATTGTTGCGGGCCTGCTGTTAGCGGCCATGCCGTCTTTACGCCAGTTCAACAAGCTGTCGGCTCCCCAGTTTGACAGCGCGGATGAAACGCCTGCCACCTATAATCAGGCTGTTCGCCGTGCCGCACCCGCTGTGGTTAACGTCTATAATCGCGGCCTCAACAGTTCCGCCCATAACCAGCTGGAGATCCGCACCCTCGGCTCCGGCGTGATTATGGACGATCGCGGATACATCATTACCAACAAGCACGTGATCAACGATGCTGACCAGATCATCGTCGCACTTCAGGATGGCCGCGTGTTTGAGGCCTTACTTGTCGGCTCTGACAGCCTGACCGATCTGGCCGTGCTGAAAATCAACGCCACTGGCGGGCTGCCGGTGATTCCGATCAACCGTAAACGCACTCCGCACATTGGCGATGTGGTTCTGGCTATCGGTAACCCATACAACCTGGGGCAGACCATCACCCAGGGGATCATCAGCGCCACGGGTCGCATCGGTCTGAACCCATCGGGACGGCAGAACTTCCTGCAAACCGATGCCTCCATCAACCACGGGAACTCCGGCGGCGCGCTGGTCAACTCGCTGGGCGAGCTTATGGGTATCAACACCCTCTCCTTCGATAAAAGCAACGATGGCGAGACGCCGGAAGGGATCGGCTTTGCCATTCCGTTCCAGCTGGCAACCAAAATTATGGACAAGCTGATCCGGGACGGTCGCGTGATCCGCGGTTACATCGGGATTGGTGGTCGCGAAATTGCTCCTATGCATACGCAGGGTGGCGGGATCGATCAGATTCAGGGGATTGTGGTTAACGAAGTGGCGCCTGGCGGACCGGCTGCCAATGCGGGCATTCAGGTTAATGATGTCATTCTGTCGGTCAACGGCACACCGGCGGTCTCTGCGCTTGAGACGATGGACCAGGTGGCAGAAATTCGCCCGGGTTCCATCATCCCGGTTGAAGTCATGCGCAACGATAAGAAACTGACGCTGCATGTGACCATTCAGGAATACCCGGCCACCAACTGACGGGCATAAAAAAACGGAGCGTAGCGCTCCGTTTTTTTTACCGGGACAAGATCACTTGTTAACGAACTCTTCGCCCAGCGTGATATCTTTCTTCAGCGTGTCCAGCATGCCTTCCATCGCGTTTTGTTCAAACGCGCTCAGCGTGCCAATTGGCTTACGCTCTTCGATACCATTTTTACCGAGCAGCAGCGGCTGGGAGAAGAAGCGCGCGTGTTCGCCATCGCCTTCAACATAAGCGCATTCAACCACGCCCTTCTCGCCCTGCAGCGCGCGAACCAGTGACAGACCGAAACGTGCAGCCGCCTGGCCCATAGACAGCGTTGCAGAACCGCCACCCGCCTTCGCTTCCACCACTTCGGTGCCTGCGTTCTGGATACGTTTGGTCAGGTCAGCCACTTCCTGCTCGGTGAAGCTCACGCCAGGGATCTGCGACAGCAGCGGCAGAATCGTCACACCAGAGTGACCACCGATGACCGGCACTTCAACTTCCGTAGGCTGCTTGCCTTTCAGCTCAGCCACGAAGGTGTTAGAACGGATGATATCCAGCGTGGTCACGCCGAACAGTTTGTTCTTGTCGTAAACGCCTGCTTTCTTCAGCACTTCTGCCGCAATAGCGACCGTGGTGTTCACCGGGTTAGTGATGATACCGATGCACGCTTTCGGACACACTTCAGCGATCTGCTGCACCAGGTTTTTCACAATGCCTGCGTTGACGTTGAACAGGTCGGAACGATCCATACCAGGCTTACGCGCCACGCCGGCGGAGATCAGCACAACGTCAGCACCCTGCAGCGCAGGACGTGCGTCTTCGCCGGAGAAGCCTTTGATGTTAACAGCGGTCGGGATGTGGCTCAGGTCAACCGCCACACCTGGGGTTACCGGAGCAATGTCGTACAGGGAGAGTTCTGAGCCTGAAGGCAGTTGGGTTTTCAGTAGTAGGGCAAGCGCCTGGCCGATACCACCAGCAGCGCCGAGGACTGCGACTTTCATCCTAAACTCCTTATTATGGTTAACTTAAGTATCTGTAAATCCGTTGCGGCGACCTTAATTCAGCAGGTAATTAATTACAATTTTCGTAGCTAAAGAATTTGAGGTCACGCGACTTTCTCTCTTCCCAGAAGACTCTCTGACAACAGACGGCAACGAATTAAGAGGTGGTTACAATACACCCTGCCACGCCACCAAAACAACATCATTTTGATAACATTTAATTTACTTTTAAGCTTATTTGCGTGGCGTGACCCAGGCATGTTTTCCGATAACGAAATCTGATAATATCACTCCCTTTCATAACATTATTTCAGGCTACTGCCTGGTAGATAATTTGCATAAAAATTCATCCACATGCATAATAATGTTGTTTCTATCGTCATATTCCGGGTGACTTATGCGAAGCTCGTCTAAGCAAGAAGAATTAGTAAAGGCGTTTAAAGCGCTACTCAAAGAAGAGAAATTCAGTTCTCAGGGAGAAATTGTTCAGGCGCTGCAGGAACAAGGCTTCGACAATATCAACCAGTCGAAAGTCTCCCGTATGTTGACCAAATTTGGCGCAGTGCGTACCCGTAACGCCAAAATGGAGATGGTCTATTGCCTGCCAGCTGAACTTGGCGTGCCGACAACCTCCAGCCCGCTGAAGAATCTGGTTCTGGATATCGACCACAACGATGCCGTTGTGGTGATCCACACAAGCCCAGGTGCCGCACAGCTGATTGCCCGCATGCTGGACTCTCTGGGTAAAACGGAAGGGATTCTCGGTACCATCGCCGGTGATGACACTATCTTTACCACGCCAGCCAACGGCTTTTCGGTGAAAGATCTCCACGAGGCGATCCTGGTTCTGTTCGAACAGGAGCTGTAATCCTCTCTCCCCGTAGCGTCGCTACGGGGTTCATTCTGCCCCCGCTGCGTTTTCCCCTGTTTTCTCCTGCCCTCAATTTAACAAATAGTGCTTTTTACCACTCATTAACATTCAGCCAGTGAATGATAAATCAAAGAATCGCACAAAATATCAAAATCATTTATCCATATGATTTACTTAGATATAACACGCCAGGGTGAACAGAAAACAACCAACATTATGCCATTAGGTTATAAAAATTGCGCTGTTTAACACGTAATTACCCATAAAACAATTAGTCTGGTATTAATTTTTACCGTTATTAGTGTATACTTGATTTTGTGATGAGGGTCACGAAACAAAGACCCCACTAAAAAATTCGACGAGGTAAAAATCATGAAAATCAAAACAACTGTAGCGGCGCTGAGCGTCCTGTCTGTCCTGTCATTCGGTGCTTTCGCAGCAGACTCCATTAATGCCGATCAGGCGCAATCCCGTGAGGCTATCGGTACGGTTTCTGTCGGCGCAATCGGCACGTCTCCAATGGACATGCATGAGATGCTGAACAAAAAAGCGGAAGAACAAGGTGCATCATCCTATCGCATCATTGAAGCGCGTTCCGGTGACCACTGGCACGCTACCGCTGAGCTGTATAAATAAGTTTTAGTAATCACAGAAGACGACTATCTCCACTCAACGGCACCAGGCATAAAAATAGCAGTTCAACCCTTCTCGCCGTTGAGCAAAAACCTCTTCAGGAGCAAAGACTATGAAAACCAAATTAATCATCGCAACCCTCGGTCTGGCATCGGTTCTCTCTTTCGGCGCAAGCGCAGCCGTCCAGCAGGTGAATACCGAGCAGGCGCAAAATCTGCAGTCTATGGGTAGTGTTTCCGTAACGTCCGTCACCGGCTCTCCGATGGATATCCGTCAGGAGCTGGCCGCAAAAGCTGAAAAAGCAGGCGCCAGCAGCTACCGCGTCACCGAACTGAATCAGGGTGACCACTGGCACGCTACGGCAGAACTGTATAAATAAACCCTCGTCGTATCTCATCATACGACTTGCCCCTGGCCTCGCTGGTCAGGGGCTTTTTTTGCGTAATCAATGGCGCGCGTTGAAACGCAACTGCCCTTCCAGCTCTTCTTCTGCTTCATCAAACAATAAAATCAGCGCCCCAAATCGTCTGCGCAGCTTATCGGGCAGATGAATAAACTCTATCTCCAGCGGTAACGGCAGCTGACTGCCGGTCACCACATCCCACAGCATATCCAGATTCGCGACGCTTTCCCGTTCCAGATCAAACGCCCGGATAAATTCACGATAGAAGTCTTCCTGACTGTCGATCTCGTCAAAATCAAAGGTATAGGTTTTCATTGCCAGCCACCCAGTCCAGGCGAGCGGCAGATGCCGCCCTGTCTATTATAATCCCCCGATATGCAGGGTTTTGACTTCCAGATACTCTTCCAGCCCCAGCACGGACCCTTCTCGACCCAGGCCAGACTCTTTTACCCCACCAAAAGGTCCAAGCTCCGTGGAAACGGCGCACTCATTAATCCCAATCATCCCGCTTTCGATTGCCTGCGAGACGCGGAAAACGCGCGACAGATTCTGAGTATAAAAGTAAGCCGCCAGACCATAAGGCGTGTTGTTGGCGCGCTGGATGACTTCATCTTCAGAAGTGAAACGGAAACAGGCGGCAACGGGACCAAACGTCTCTTCCTCCGCCAGTTTCATGCCTTCATGACAGTCGCCCAGCACGGTAGGCATCCAGAAATTGCCACCAAGCGGATGTGGTTTACCGCCCGCCAGGACCGTCGCTCCCCGGGCAACAGCGTCTTCCACATGCTCGCGCACTTTGTTCACCGCGGAGGGTTCAATCAGCGGGCCTACGACCACACCGTCTTCCAGACCATTTCCCACCTTCAGCGCGTTCACCGCATCGGCCAGTTTGTTCACAAACTTGTCGTAGACGGTTTCCTGAATATAGAAGCGGTTAACGCTGACGCAGACCTGTCCGGCATTACGGAATTTGTTGGCGATTGCCCCTTTGACGGCAGCATCGATGTCCGCATCTTCAAACACGATATACGGGGCATTTCCCCCCAGCTCCATCGAAACTTTTTTCATGGTGTCCGCGGCGTTACGCACCAGCGTTTTGCCGACGGAAGTGGAGCCGGTAAACGAGATTTTCCGCACCTCGTGGCTCGCCATAATCGCGTCGCTGATCTCATGCGTATTACCGGCCACGGCGTTGAGGACGCCATCCGGCACACCGGCCTGTTTCGCCAGCGTGAGCAGCGCAAACGCGCTGAGCGGGGTGTTGTTTGCCGGTTTGATGACCCCGGTACACCCCGCGGCCAGCGCCGGACCAAGCTTACGGGTGAGCATCGCCATCGGGAAGTTCCACGGCGTAATTGCCGCCACCACTCCCACAGGCTCACGGGTAGCCAGAATGCGGGAGCCCGGTTTGATCGGCGGAATAATTTCACCGTTAGCGCGCTTGGCCTCTTCGGCAAACCACTGAATAAAACTGGCGGCGTACTCCACCTCGCCTTCAGCTTCTTTCAGGGGTTTGCCCTGTTCGGTGGTCATTAACCGACCAAGCCAGCTTTTATTCTCGATAATCAGTTCATACCAGCGATAGAGAATGGTCGAGCGCTCTTTCGCGGTTTTGGCCCGCCAGGCCGGGAAGGCTTTCGCGGCGGCGGCAATCGCCTCTTCGGTTTCTGCTTTACCGGCTTTCGCCACTTTGGCGATAACATCACCGGTGGCCGGGTTCAACACATCAAACGTCGTGTCCAGCGTTTTCCATATGCCGTTAACCAGATAACCGGTCTGAAAAAGAATGTGATCCTGAAGCGCCTGGGTAGTCATGTGTCCTCCCTTTCTGAATGTAAGAGCCTGCAGAAATAAGTATAGCCACAAAAAAACCGACGCTTTTGGCGTCGGTTTTTTACTTCAGTCAGTTATCCGTCAGGACATTCTGGTAGCGGTGCAGCATAAACACCAGCCGTGCTACCGGCTCGGTCACCTGAGGAGGCGCTTCCCAGACCCTGAGCTTCTCCTGGTAGACATCCAGCTCTTCCAGCAACTGCTTAAAGTAACGGCGTCGTTTGTCATCACTGGAGGCGGAAAGCACATGGTCCGCGGTACGGCGCAACTGGCGGTGGAATGCCGACAGATCGTCGTTGATGGGCACCGGTGCGTTACGCAGACGCTGATGCGCAATGATCATGGTTAACGCCAGACGAAAGCGGGCAATGTCGCCAGGGAACTTATTCAACAGTAAAAACAGCTGCTGATAGAGCGCAGGCAGATGGTTCTCTTTACGGCGCGCAGTGTTGGTGGTCATGGAGGAGACCGCCGCCGAAACGAACTGGTTCAACAGCACGCGACCTGTGCGGGCCTGGGAATTGTCGCGCACCAGCAGAATCACCATCATCGCCAGGAAACAGCCCACCAGCTGACCCAGGGCGCTGTCGAGGAACTGGCTGAAATGGAACGTCATGGGGTTATCCAGCACCAGAATATTAATAGTACTGGCGAGGGCACCGAGCGATCCCAGACGGCGCTTCTGCACTTCTATCCCGATAAAGAATGCCATCACCGCAAGACTGATACAGAGCAGCAACATGCTCTGCTGCGTGGACGGGAGGATCACCAGGAAATAGAGCGCGCCAAGCGGTAACGCGGCAATCGTGCCGTACAGGAAATCGATAGCGACCATACGCGGGTTGGGCAGACGCATTGCCAGCGCCGTGACGACGGCAATCATGACCATCGCGCCGCTGCCGGAGGTCCAGCCAGTCCACAGCCAGAACAGCGTGCCGAGCATACAGGCAAGCGTGGTACGCCAGAAGTTGACCATCGCGTGGTGGCGCTCAGCCGATTCCGCCTTGATCACCACTTCACCCTGCAGGACTTCCTCTTCCGCCGCGCTGATTTTCGTATTGCCGATCACGCCCCGTTTCAGCAGCAGGTAGCGCGTCGCGGCGCCAACCCACGTATAAATGGTCACCGGTGTGTCGCGCTCTCCGGTCCAGGCAATGACCCGCCGCATGCGTTTGAGCTGCTTATGTACGTCCTGCACCGTTTCCACCGGCTCGGCAAACAGTTCGCGGAAGGTATCGGTAACCGATTCCGGGCGGGTGTTCTGAATAAGGTAGGTTTCGCACGCCTGGGTAATCAGCGTTAAGGTGACGGTATTGATCGCTTTAAGACGACGGTTGGCGCGCGCCCAGCGCGAGGACTCCATGTTAAGGTTACTGCGCATCCCTTCCAGCGCCTGCGTGCGGCGAACCAGTCCACTCCAGGCTTTGTCCACCTCTTCGCTGTCACCGTGCTTGATGCAGAGCTGCATCAGCTGATACTGGGAGACGATCAGCGCATCCAGTTCGCGATCCACCTCCTGTTTGATGGATCGAGGGGAGAAAAGCAGGTCAGCAACGATTGCGCAGACGATACCAATCACGATCTCACTGCAGCGTTCCACGGCAAATTGCGGCGCGAGCAGCGGTTCGGTTTGAATGGTGATGACAATAATCAGTGCGGTATAACCCGCCAGCCCCCAGGCGTAAGAGTTTTCGACCTTCACCAGAGAGGAGAGCCAGGTGCAGAAGCCCGCCCAGATACAGCACACCAATACCATCAACAGTGGCGTGCGGATCATCAGAATGATAATGGTGAGCGCGGCGATACAGCCGATAAACGTCCCGATGATACGCAGCATCCCGCGATAGCGGATCGCCCCGGAGTAAGGCTCCCCACCTGCCGCGAATGCCGGGCCAGCCGCGACAATCGCCGCCGTTAACACCGCCCAGCGGGGGGTTTCCAGCTGGAAGTGAAAGCCGACAAACAGCGCCAGCACAATGGCACTCGCCAGCTTCACGGCGAAGCGAATGTGCTGGCTGGCGATAGTAAAGATCCCCATAGCGATTAACCAAACTCGCGCAGACGATGGGCGATTTTACGGAAAATAGAGTCCTGGCTGGCGTCCCGGTCTTTCTCACCGGTGATCACCACCGTCGCGGTTGTGCCCGCAGGCCACAGGTTGCCCTGCTGTTCGTCCAGATGAATACGTACCGGCACACGCTGGGCCAGGCGCACCCATTCCAGGTTGGAATCAACCGTCGCCATCCCTTTCGCATCATTGGAGCTGCTGGAGTTGGTGACGCCAGCCGCAACGCTGTCTACGGTACCTTTAAAGACGCGGTTGCTGCCAAGCGGCGTGATCTCTGCGCGGTAGCCCGGACGAACGCCTTCCAGTTTGGTCTCTTCCATATAGGCAAGCACATAGAATGAGTTTTGTTTCACCAGCGCCACGGCGGTTGAACCGCGGGTGATAAACTCCCCGGCATAGACATTCAGGTTGGTGACCCAGCCATCGGCAGGTGCGCGGATCACGGTACGCTCCAGATCGAGCTTCGCCAGGTCGCGCGTCGCCTGCGCCTTTGCCAGCTGATGCAGCACGGTTTGCAGCACGTTGTTAGACTGATCGATCTCTTCCCGGGACATCGCCTGAACCCCCAGCTGGTTACGGCGGCCCGCCTCACGGCGTTTCTCTGCGGCCAGCGCCTGGTAATAGGCAACATCCGCTTCCGCTTCTTCCAGTGCTTTCTGGTAACGCGGCTGGTCGATGGTGAACAGCACCTGGTCTTTCTTCACCAGTTGGTTATCGTGGACGTTAACCGCGGTGATAAGACCGGCCACGTCGGGGGCGATCGCCACGACATCCGCGCTAAAACGCGCGTCACGTGTCCACGGTGATTCGGTGTAATAGACCCAGGCGCGAAAAATAGCGATGAACGCGAGGATAACCAGCGCCATGGTGATGGCGGTGCGGGAGATTTTTCTTGTTAGCGTTTTCACATCAACCTCAGACAAACATGCGCGATATCAGGTAGAACAGGCAGCAATACAGCGCGGTATTGAACAATGCAGGGTGCCAGACGAAATCGTAGATCCCGGTAGGAACCAGCACCTTGCGCACCAGCCAGAAGATCGCCAGTGATAAAAGAAGCTCGAAAAATATCGGTGGGAACGACAGACCGAACACCACGATAACGGGAAACAGACTCATGTTGACCTTGATAAGAGAGAGTGCAGGCTTCAGAATTTTTAGCGCACGCCACCGCGGGAGAGCAAGAAACGCCGGGCGAGAATGGCGCAGCCGTTATGTAATTAATAATATATTAACGTAACTGTTATGCTGTTATCTATAATATGTGATCTAAATCACTTTTAAGCCAGAGTGAACAATGGAACGTTTAAAACGCATGTCGGTCTTCGCCAAAGTGGTTGAACTTGGCTCATTTACTGCTGCTGCCCGGCAGTTGCAGATGAGCGTCTCCTCCATCAGTCAGACGGTGTCAAAACTGGAAGATGAACTGCAGGTGAAGCTGCTCAACCGCAGCACCCGCAGTATTGGTCTGACGGAGGCGGGTAAAATTTACTATCAGGGCTGTCGCCGCATGATGCATGAAGTGCAGGATGTTCACGAGCAGCTCTATGCCTTTAACAACACGCCCATCGGGACACTGCGGATTGGCTGTTCTTCAACTATGGCACAAAATGTTCTCGCCGCCATGACCGCAGAGATGCTGAAAGAATATCCGGGATTAACCGTGAATCTGGTTACCGGTATTCCCGCCCCGGACCTGATCGCAGACGGGCTGGATGTGGTGATCCGCGTTGGCGCGCTGCAGGACTCCAGCCTCTTCTCCCGTCGACTCGGGAGTATGCCGATGGTGGTCTGTGCCTCGAAGAGCTATCTGGCGCAGTACGGCGTGCCGGAGAAACCAGCCGATCTCGCCAACCACTCCTGGCTGGAGTACAGCGTCCGCCCCGATAATGAATTTGAACTGATTGCCCCGGAAGGCATTTCTACCCGACTGCTGCCGGAAGGACGGTTTGTCACCAACGACCCGATGACCATCTCGCGCTGGCTGGTGGCGGGCGCCGGGATCGCTTACGTCCCGTTAATGTGGGTGATCAATGAGATCAACAGCGGAGTGCTGGAGATCCTGTTCCCTCGCTACCAGTCCGATCCGCGTCCGGTGTATGCCCTGTATACCGAAAAAGACAAACTGCCGCTTAAGGTGCAGGTGTGTATTAACTATCTGACCGAGTATTTTGTGGAGGTCGCGGAACTGTTTCAGGGCATGCGGGGAAGAAGGAAAGAGTAGGTATTTCCCCTCTCCCCGTTGGGGAGAGGGTTAGGGTGAGGGGAGAAAATTACGCCGTGCCGCCCACCGTGAGGTTATCGACCTTCAGTGTCGGCTGGCCTACGCCCACTGGCAGGCTCTGGCCCTCTTTACCGCAGACGCCCACGCCGTTGTCCAGCTTGAGATCGTTACCGACCATGGAGATCTGCTGCATGGCTTCGATACCGGAACCAATCAGCGTCGCGCCTTTCACCGCTTTGGTCACTTTGCCTTTTTCGATCAGATACGCTTCTGACGTAGAGAAGACGAATTTACCGGAGGTGATATCCACCTGACCACCGCCAAAGTTTGGCGCGAAGATCCCGTAATCAACAGACTCAATGATCTCCTGCGGCGTGGACTGGCCTGGCAGCATGTAGGTGTTAGTCATACGCGGCATCGGCAGATGCGCATAAGATTCACGACGGCCGTTACCCGTTGGCGCCACGCCCATCAGGCGCGCGTTCAGTTTGTCCTGCATATAGCCTTTCAGCACACCGTTTTCGATCAGCACGTTGTACTGACCCGGCGTACCTTCATCATCGATGGAGATAGAGCCACGGCGATCAACCATGGTACCGTCATCCACCACTGTGCACAGTTCAGAGGAGACAAGCTGCCCTATCTGACCGCTAAATACGGAGGTGCCGCGGCGGTTAAAGTCCCCTTCCAGACCATGCCCCACGGCTTCATGCAGCAGCACGCCCGGCCAGCCAGCGCCCAGTACCACCGGGAATGTCCCCGCAGGTGCCGCCACGGCAGAAAGATTCACCATCGCCATACGCACGGCTTCTTTTGCCCACGCGTCGGCACGGGCTTCACCGTCGACGTCACCCAGGAACCAGTCATAACCAAAACGACCACCGCCGCCGCTTGAGCCACGCTCGCGCTTGCCGTCCTCTTCCACCTGCACGCTGATGGAGAGACGCACCAGCGGACGGACATCCGCCGCCAGGGTGCCGTCCGTCGCCGCGACCAGAATCAGTTCATAGACACCGCTCAGGCTGGCAGACACTTCCTGTACGCGTTTATCGGCAGCACGCGCCACTTTGTCCACGCGGCGCAGGATATCCAGCTTCTCTTCACGGCTCATGCTCTGCAGCGGGTCGATGCTGGTGTAGAGCGCAGAATGCTGCACCTCACCCAGCGTTTTAACACGGCCATCGCCTGCGTCACGCACGATGGTACGTGCCGCCTGCGCGCTCTGCTCCAGCGCAGCCAGGCTTATCTGGTCCGCATAGGCAAAACCGGTTTTCTCGCCGCTGATGGCGCGCACGCCAACGCCCTGGTCAATGTTGTAAGAACCATCTTTGATGATGCTGTCTTCTAAAACCCAGGATTCGTGATAGCTCGACTGGAAATAGAGATCGCCGTAGTCGAGACGGCGTTCGGTCAGTTGACCAAGAATGGAGAACAGGTCCTGATGGCTCAGGCCGTTCGCTGCGAGCAAATGTTCACTTACCAGGTTCAGACTCATCGTATTGCTACTCGTTCGTTGCCGCCTGTGGCGGTATAAAGATCGTATTTATTGAGAGTGAGGCAATTACCTGCCCACGTCAAATCATTGCTGTGCATCTTTGCGCGGCTGGCGCAGCACTTCATTAATCTGCGGTTTATCCACCGGACCGGTGATGCGGTAGCGCAGAATAGAGACTTTGCTCCACAGCGGCCCCAGCACTTTACTGGCGGCAAACACCGCAGCACCAACAATCGGGTTCACCACAAAGGCGGCTGCCACCCCCACGCTCGCGGAGATTTCTGGCGCCACCACGGCTTCCATATCCAGCTCGCGACGTACAAGGTTAACCGAGCCCTTCATGGCGATATCCGCTTCCAGACCGTCCACCAGCGTGTCGTCCGTATGCATAACGCCGTCCTTGATCCACGCCGTACTGCGGATGGAATCGTAGTAGAACCCTTCACTGAAGGTATCGCTGAAATCAAAACGCAGCTTACGCAGCAGCGCATCAAAGCTCAGAAGACGCAGGATCTGCCCGGCGCGTCCCGTGCTCACATCGGCAATTTCACCTTTTCCGAAGCGGGTTTTCAGTATGCCGTTAAGCGAGGCCTCATCCGGCTTCCACGGCGCGTCACGCCAGTGAAGATCGTAATCGACGTCAAATGACGAGCCGCGCAGCGGCGTGCTGATACCAAAGAAATTGGCTGCTGCATCCAGTTTGTTACCCTTAATGTCGCCTTTCAGCGAGGTGCGCTGTTCGCCTGGGTTATTCACCCACTCGCCCGCGGCCGTCAGACGACCAAAGCCGGTATCCACCAGCCCACCCGTGAGGCTCAGCGTGTTGCCCTGAATCGCGAAGTCACCGTCAATGCGGCCATATTTTTGTCCCCACAGCCAGCACTCAGCACAGCGCAGTTGCAGATCCGGCCAGCCGCTAAAGTCCACGCGGGAAGTGTTACTCAACGGCGATGCCGGAGTCGATTGATCTTTCCCGCCCGCCGTTGCCGGGTTGTAGTAGAGATAGCGGATTGCCGCCTGCCACGGGGCGTTATCGCGCATGGTCAGGGTGGCGTTGATCTCCCTGCCCTGAGCCTCTACTTTCGAGCCGTTAGCCGTGGGCTGAGAGACGATACTCAGGTTGTTCCACTGTTGCCCACCCAGCGTGAGCGACGGTGTGCGCACGGTGACGGTTTGCGGGAACTGCGCCGCCTCATCCACGTTTTGCCCGACACCTTTCTGGAACAGCGCCAGCCACTGCGCGCCATCCATCGGCGGGAGATTCAGCTCAATGCCCTGGTGATCCGGGAGCGGAGGCGTGGTTCGGCTGTCCGTCGTCCAGATGGCTTTGTCCAGCGTCAGCTTACGGTTGAGCAGCCAGCGGCTGTTGAAATGATTCGTGTCACCCGCGCTGCCGGTCAGTTCGAAGCTGTTCAGGTTGCCCACGACGTTAAGCGTCACGGGCAGCGCCTGTCCGGCCTGTTTATCCAGCGGTGCAGGCAGCTGGCTGCTGAGATTTTTCAGATCGCCAGTAAGGTCGACCTTATACTTCGTACCGGCGTGGTAGGGCAGTTCAATATCCACCTTCCCCTTCCAGGCGGCTGCACCATCAACCGACTCCTGAATGGGTTTCGGCAGTACATCCATCCGCGAGGGTTGCCAGTTACCGTCCAGATTGACAGCCACCTGGTAGGCCTTCTCCCCCTCGGTGGTCGAGAAGTCGATGTTGACGGGCTGATTGAACCAGTTGGCTGTGAGCGGCTCACTCTTCAGGTTGCCGTTCACAAAGCTGAACTGCCCGCTGAGGTTCTTCAGCGTACTTTCCAGCGGTTTGATATACAGGCTGTTGTTGTTCAGGCGGACATCACCTTTGGCGGTGGTCATTTCGCCGTCCAGCGGGATATCCAGATGTAAGCGAGCATTCACATCGCCATCAAGCTGGAGTTGCTCAAGTGTGGCAGCCAGCGAGGCTTTCAGCGGCGTCTCTTCAAAATAGGGACCGACCGCCTTGCCCGGCCCGTTGATATCGGCATCAATCAGCAGTTTCTCTTTTGAGTAATCGGGGATATTTGCCGTCAGGTTGGTGGCCGTCACGCCGCCCAGCGCGACGCTGTCTGACTTCATCCACAACCCGTCATTGAGAAAATTAAGCTCGATATCGAGGTTTTTCAGTGCAGGCCAGCCCGGCTGGAACGCAAAGGTAGCGTTGTGCAACGGCACCAGCACCTGGAACTGACCTTCGTTATGTTTGTATGGGAAAAGATGCGGATTACCGCCATAGGCCAGGGTGGCGTTATCCGCCTGACCGCCCTGGATCGCCCCGCTCAGGTAGTCCACGAGCGCTTTACCCATCAGGTTTTCCGGGAAGTAACGCCAGGCCTGAGAACCGTCGCTGGTGCTGATCCCCGCCAGAATACCCAGCCACGGCTCTTCACCTTCAGGCTTTAAATAGCGGAAATCCCCGCGGGCATGAACCGCTTTGGCTTTCACATCGATATGGCGGCCATCAAGCTGGAAGCCTTTATCATTGCGCAGCCAGTTAAGCACCGCGTTGCCTTTTTCAATTTCCAGAGGTGCCCTGAAGACCGTTTCATAAGGCATTTTGGCGTCATGCATCTCAACGGTCAGCCTGCCGTTCTCAACGCTGCCCTCCAGCTTGCCACTGAAGTTCTCAGCCCCCGGCAGCAGTTTCCACTGTTTCCAGGCCAGATCTTTCCACGTTGCCTGGAAGCGGGTTTTCTCGGTTGCCTGTAGCGGGATATCCAGCGCGAGGGCGTCAATTTCCCCACTTGGCTGCGTTGCCAGCCAAACGTCACCCAAATCCGGAGAGAGCTTCGCTGCCATGGAGCGCAGCCCTTCAATGGCCGCCAAATCGAGATGCGTGGCGCGGATACGCAGCTCATCGCTACGCTTATTATTCGTGCCGCCGACATCCTGCTCAGGCATCCATGCCAGCGTCAGCGCGCCGCGTGGCCAGGGTTTGCCGTCCATGGTGATGCGCGTATCCGGGATGGCAAACTGCCAGCCCCCTTTCTCTTTCGTCACATGTGCGGTGAGGTTATCTACGGAGAGTTGATGCTGCTTGCTTTCGCCTTGCCAGCTTGCACCGCCCTGCTTCAGCCAGATATCGCCGCTGGCGAACACGCCTTTCGTCAGGGTCATCCAGCCTTCCAGGCTAAAACGGGCCGTTTCCAGCTGCATGTTTTGCTGCAGCCAGTCGCCGAGCCACGGCTTCACATCCACGTCGTCAGCCTGCAGCCACACCTTGCCGTTGTTGAGCAAGCCGTCGTCATCACGCAGATCCATACGGACCTGCATGACCCCGTGCTGGCCGTTCAGGCTGGAGAGGTTCACCTGCCCCTCGGCACGGTGACGCTCTTTGCCGTTAAGCCAGGTCAGTTGCGGGATCTTCAGTTCGGCACGTTGGCCGGAAAGGGTAATAAAGCTCACTTCGCTGTCGCGCAGATCGAAATGATCGAACTGACGCAGGAAGAGATCGCTCAGGCGGTTGGCTTCAAGGCTCTGCGTGTTATCCCCGCCAGAGAGCGGCGTGTTGGTCAAAAACTGAAGCTGATAAAAGGTGAGATCGCGGAACTGCCAGCGCATGTGCAGCAGGCTTTGCCAGACATCCAGTGCCAGGGTCACGCGTTTGATTTTCAGATAGCCGCCATCTTTCAGGCTGGCACTGATGTCCCGGGCATCCAGCGTCGGGCCAAAGTTTTGCCAGCTTGCGCTGACCTGGCTTACGTCAACCGGCACACCGGTGGCGGATTCGATCTTCGCCAGCACCTGCGGACGCCAGCTGTCCAGATGCGGTAAAACGAGGCGCAGCCCGCTCACGAGCAGCGCGACAATCACGACAAGCGTTGCCCCTGTAAGCAGTAAAATCCCCGGCAATCGCCTCACGCATCTCTCCTTGTCAGCTTTTTCACGCAGCGAACTGCGTCTTACATCATGACGACGTCAAATTGCTCCTGGTTATAGAGCGGCTCAATTTGTACTTTTACCTGTTTGCCGACAAAGATTTCCACTTCCGCCAGCGCGTGCGACTCTTCACCTTTCAGCGCTTCAGCCACCGCAGGGGAAGCATAGACCAGAAAACGATCGGAGTCGTAGGCATGATGAACGCGGACAATTTCACGCATGATCTCATAGCAAACGGTCTCCACCGTCTTTACGGTGCCGCGTCCGTGGCAGGTTGGACACTCGTTACACAGCACATGTTCCACACTTTCACGGGTCCGTTTACGCGTCATTTCCACCAGCCCCAGCTGTGAGAAGCCGTTAATGCTGGTTTTTACGCGATCTTTACTCAGCGCCTGCTCAAGCGAGTGCAGCACACGACGACGATGGTCTTCATTATTCATATCGATAAAGTCGATGATGATAATGCCACCCAGGTTGCGCAGACGAAGCTGGCGCGCAATGGCCTGTGTCGCTTCAATGTTGGTATTGAAGATGGTGTCATCCAGGTTGCGATGGCCGACAAACGCACCGGTGTTGATGTCCACGGTGGTCATTGCTTCGGTCTGATCGATGATCAGATAACCGCCGGACTTCAGTTCAACCTTACGCTCCAGCGCACGCTGGATCTCATTTTCGACATCATAGAGATCGAAGATTGGCTGACGCCCGGTGTAATGTTCCAGCAGGCCAGGCATTTCCGGGATGTACTCAGCGGTAAATTCGAGCAGCGCTTCGTAGGTGAGGCGCGAGTCCACGCGGATTCGGTCGAGCTGAGCATCAGCAAAATCACGCAGGACGCGCTGGGCAAGCGCCAGCTCACCGTACAGCTGATAGCGGGTCTGGTTGCGTTTCTTACGCTCCATCACCTTGGTCCAGACGCGCTTCAGGTAAGCCGCATCGGATGCCAGATCCTCTTCGCTAACCCCTTCGGCGGCGGTTCGGATGATAAACCCGCCCTGTTCGTCGCAGTAGGCGCTGACCACTTTCTTAAGGCGCTCGCGCTCGCTTTCACTTTCAATACGCTGGGAAACCCCCACGTGCGACGCGCCGGGCATAAAGACCAGGTAACGGGAAGGTAATGTGATGTCGGTTGTCAGACGGGCGCCTTTGGTGCCAAGGGGGTCTTTCACCACCTGCACCATCAGATCCTGCCCCTGACGCACCAGCTCTGAAATGTCGCGTACGGCAAACTGCTTTTGCTCTTCGCCTGCGACACACTCGGTATGCGGCATGATATCGGAGGCATGTAAAAATGCCGCCTTATCCAGTCCAATATCTACAAAAGCCGCCTGCATACCCGGCAGTACGCGGCTGACACGACCTTTGTAGATATTGCCTACTATTCCGCGTCGCGCTTCACGCTCAATATGAATTTCCTGAAGAATGCCACCATCAATGTAGGCCACACGGGTTTCCGATGGCGTTACGTTTACCAACAATTCAGCCGTCATAATTATCCCTTCCCTCACGCAGTGAGTTAAAATTGCTCAGCAACTCATACGTTTCCACCAGCGGTAAGCCGACTACGGCGTGATAGCTGCCATTTATCTTCCTGACAAAACAGCCACCCAGCCCTTGAATACCGTATGCACCTGCTTTATCCATCGGTTCACCGCTCGCAATATACGCGGCGATCTCGTCGTTGGTCAGTACTCTGAAGGTCACGTCCGTCACCACCAGACAATCCAGCACGTGCTTGCTGTCCGCCAGCGCCACCGCGGTCATCACCTGATGCGTTTGCCCGGACATTTTGTGCAGCATATGTGCTGCATGCTCAGCGTCTCGCGGTTTCTCAAGCACTTCACCGTTAAGGATAACGATGGTGTCCGCCCCCAGTACCGGCAGGTCGCGTGGCACGCACGCAACGCCAGCCTGCGCTTTCTCACGCGCCAGGCGAGAAACATACTGCTGAGCACTTTCACCCTCAGCACGTTTTTCTTCGATGCCGGTAACGATACGTTCAAAAGCGATGCCCAACTGCGTGAGCAACTCCTGACGACGTGGAGAACCGGAGGCAAGATAGATAGACGTCATAGAAACCTTTTACTGCACAGCAAACTGCTGGCGAACCTTACGCATCAGCAGGAACAGCCACGGCCAGAGCACACCGTTGACTACACTACTCCAGAATACTTCGGGTCGGAAAGAGACGTTGATCACTAAAAACTCTGCCCAGAAAACAACGATATCCGCGGCAAGCGACAACAACATCACGACCAGCGCCTGTTGCCAGAGCGCGAGGTTACGAAAGAGCTGGAATTTGAGTGCAACGAGATATGCAATGATGCTCATGGATAACGCGCGAACACCCAGCGTTGAGCCACTAATGAGATCCAGTATGGCACCCATTACAAAGCCTGTGCCAACATTTACGCGGTGCGGCAGGGCAAGGATCCAGTAGAGCAAAATGAGCAATACCCAGTTTGGCCGGTAAACAAGAATGTCGTCCGGCCAGGGCATTATCTGCAGCAACAGCGCGATGAGAAACGAGAGCCAGATAACCCAGCGTCCCTGGCTACGATAACTGGCCACTACTGCCCTCCGGATGAGAGTTTAGGCGGTGGCGGCGCATCCGTTATCCCGGTCGCCGGCGCGGGTACTGGCGCAGGTGGTCCCATCGCATCCGGCGCAGGAAGAACCTGCGGCATCATCTGCATCAGGCGCTCATTGGCAACGCGATGCACCTCTTCAGGCGTCATTGGGTTGGCACCGTTACGATCGGCTCCCCACAGCAGCAGAAGGTAGCGAAGACGCTGTAAACCCGCCGTTGGACGCGCCTGAATCACGGTGTAGGCACGCTGCGTATCAAGCTTCACAGAAGAGACAACCGCAACCGGATACCCTTCAGGGAAACGTCCACCCAGACCGGAGGTGACCAGCACGTCGCCCACACGGATATCCGTGTTGGCTGGCAGGTGCTCCAGCTGCAGATCGTCCGTGCAGCCGTTACCCGCCGCAATGACGCGAATATCGTTACGCAGAACCTGAATAGGCAGCGCATGGGTGGCATCACAGATCAGCAGTACACGGCTGGTCAGTTTGGCGACGGCGACCACCTGGCCCACCACACCTTTATCACTGATAACAGGCTGACCTTCATACACACCATTCACGCTACCTTTGTCGATCACCACCTGATCGCTGTAAGGATCGTTTACGGTGGAGATCACCTGCGTCACCATCTTCTGCTCATCCTGACGCAGCGGCGATCCAAGCAGCTCACGCAGACGCGCATTTTCCTGCTTGTATTGCCCTAACATCAGCAGTTCGCTGTTTTTCAACAGCAGTTCCTGGCGCAATGCCCGGTTTTCAAGTTCGAGTTGGTCACGTGAGGACAGCGTTTGAGAAACGGAGTCGAGCAGTTCACGGGGACCATTGGATATAAAGTAGAAAGGACTGACGGCGGTATCCATGTACGTTCTGATCTGGCTGAACGTACCGAGGCGGCTATCGGCAATAATGACACCAAGCGCAACCAGAACCGCCAGGATCAGGCGAAACTGTAGCGAGGGGCCACGGCTAAAAATTGGCTTCATAGGCTATGCGTATTCTCGTGTCAGAGAGAAAGGGTAGCGATTCGCTACCCTTTCACCATGACTACTCTTCGCTGAACAAGTCGCCGCCGTGCATGTCGATCATTTCCAGCGCCTTGCCACCACCACGGGCGACGCAAGTCAGTGGATCTTCTGCAACTACGACAGGAATACCTGTCTCTTCCATTAACAGGCGGTCGAGGTTACGCAGCAGCGCACCACCACCGGTCAGAACCATACCGCGCTCAGAGATATCGGACGCCAGTTCAGGTGGGCACTGTTCCAGCGCAACCATCACCGCGCTCACGATACCGGTCAGCGGCTCTTGCAGCGCTTCCAGAATTTCGTTGGAGTTCAGGGTAAAGCCGCGTGGCACACCTTCCGCCAGGTTACGGCCGCGCACTTCGATTTCGCGAACTTCATCACCCGGATAAGCAGAACCGATCTCGTGCTTGATGCGCTCAGCGGTCGCTTCACCGATCAGGGAGCCGTAGTTACGGCGCACGTAATTAATGATCGCTTCATCGAAACGGTCACCACCGATACGCACGGAAGAGGAGTAAACCACGCCGTTCAGGGAAATAACGGCCACTTCAGTAGTACCACCACCGATATCAACCACCATCGAACCGGTGGCTTCAGAAACAGGCAGGCCTGCACCGATAGCCGCAGCCATTGGCTCTTCAATCAGGAACACTTCACGCGCGCCCGCACCCTGAGCAGATTCGCGAATTGCGCGACGTTCTACCTGGGTCGCACCGACCGGCACACAAACCAGCACACGTGGGCTTGGACGCATGAAGCTGTTGCTGTGAACCTGCTTGATGAAGTGCTGAAGCATTTTTTCAGTCACGAAGAAGTCAGCGATAACGCCGTCTTTCATTGGGCGGATCGCGGCGATGTTACCTGGGGTACGACCCAGCATCTGCTTCGCGTCATGACCCACTGCGGCTACGCTTTTCGGCGAGCCGGCACGATCCTGACGAATGGCCACAACAGAAGGCTCATTCAATACGATGCCTTGTCCTTTTACATAAATAAGGGTATTCGCGGTACCCAGGTCAATGGACAGGTCATTGGAAAACATGCCACGAAATTTTTTCAACATACTAAGGGATAATCCTGAAAGCTGGGGCGGAAAACAAAATCCGCTTACTTTACCAACCACACGCAGCAGCGACAAGGCGCAAAAATCACCTGCTGCGGTGAAAATTTGTGCAGTACGTTTCCTTCTGTTACAAATTCATCCCCTGACTCCCTCAGGGCTGAGTACACAGTAGCGTTCCTCACTTTCATTTGTAACCCGCTAAAGGTCGTTCACTGGCTTTTTGCTCGTCATACTCAAAGCTACAGGCGCGATATTCTACGTGAAAACAGCGTAAACGGCAGGTCAAACAGAGTATCTTTGCAAATATTTTTTCACATTGGTGTCAAGCGGCTGAGAGGCGGCAAAAAAATCCCCCTGACCACCCATCACACCACGCTCTGTCAACATCTGCCATTCGCCTCTGGAGCGCACGCCCGTGGCAAATACTTGTGTTCGCGTTCCCTTACACGCTTCCACCAGACTCTGCACCAGCAGCTGGTTTTCCGTGCGCTTTTCAATATTCCTGACCAGCCCCGGATGTAGCTTTAATAATTCCACATCCAGCTCCTTGATCCAGCTGGTACTGACCAGCGTCAGGCCCGCCTGTGTCACCGCCACACGCGCACCCAGCGCATTGATCAAACGTACCACCGGACGTAACCGGCTGATGTGTTGACCAACATCCGCCTCTGCAAGTTCAAAAATAATGTGTTTGCGTTGCGATTTTTCGCATTGCATTAATGTATCGCGCAGCCAGCGTTGAAAACGCGGGCGAATTAACGACTCGACGGTCACCTGTAATGCCAGACTTTCTTCAGGCCAAAAAGATAAAAACGGAATCAGTCGGCTAATTTGCTGACGGTCATACTCTTCGGAGAGTCCAAATTGCAGGACCATCGGCAGATATTCCGCCGAAATAACCTCTTCCGTGCCGTCGAAAATGCGACACATTAATTCACGGTGGTGAACATGGCCGTTTTTCATCACCGCTGGTTTTTGATAAAGGCGGGGGCCACCGCGGCTCAACATTTGTTCAATCAGGGTACGCCAGCGCACATTGCCACGCCCTTTCTCAGGCAGGGAATCGTCATATACCGCCCAACCGTTCGCCCCTTGCAGCACTGCGTTACGGGTTGCCGCTTCCGCATGCTCCATCACCTGTTCAGTTGACTGCCCGCCGCGCCAGGCGCAGATCCCCATATGCACCATATCATCCCGGTCGAGCATTTTGCTCTGCGGCAGCGCATCCACCGCCTTCAGCAACTGGCTGGCGATGCTCTCTGATTCCTTAAGTGTGCGATGGGGTAACAACACCGCAAAGTCGCTGCGGTGATAGCGCGCCAGCAGCGCGCCGGGATAGCGCATAATAAAAGTCGACAGCAAGTTGATGAGCGTAAAGAGGTTCTCTTCCGCCACGCGGCGTCCCCAGGTATCGCGCAGGAGATCGAAATCCGGCAGACGAACCATCATGACGACCCCGTGCGTTCCCACTTTTTCCGGGTCGTCCAGCAGCGTGGCCAGTTGATTATCAAAGAACAGGCGGTTATTCAGACCGGTTTTGTTATCCTGCGCGGCATAGGAACGGATCAGCGTATCCATGCGGCTGCGCTGATCGCTGGCGAACTGAATTTCGGAAAGCAGCGTGTCCAGCGCGCTGCTGGTGCTGGACGGCCACTCATAGACCGACCCCCGCACCTGCGGGCCGCGCTCCCCGTTGAGTATTCGCACGGAGCGGTTTTCCAGCAGCTCCTGACCGGAGAGCTGACGGCGTAGCCAGCGCACCGCAAGAAAAATCAGCAGGACAATAAAGGCGACGGCAACGGTGAGTGGCGCGGTGGTCATCATCGAGCGGAAATAGCTGGCCATGGGATCGAGGTAGACCAGGCGTATCGTCATCCCCGGATTTTTAAGGGAATGGACATTCACTTCCCGATACTGGCTCACGACGCCCGCAGGCCGATAGCTCCCCTGACGCTGATGGCTTAGCACCGGATGCTTTCCCTGGGTGATGTCGACCTGCACAATATCAACCGGTACCATCAACTCATCCAGCTCGCGGGAGAGTTCCGGTAGCGGAGTGGTAATCAGACGCGTATCAATAACTGACGCAACAGACTCAACCCGGTTGACCAGCTTGTCCTGAATGGCGTTATAAAAGCTCAGGGAGCAGCCAAGGAGCGTGACAAAAATGGTTAACCCCGTCAGCAACGTGATAAAAGCTGAGAACTTCGTCGTTAATCGCATCCTTGAGATTACTCCGTGGGTTGATGGGTAGCGAGTAAGCGCTAACTTGCATTTCAAATGCGCCATACTACCAAACCTGGTGTATCTGGCAATTTATTGCGTTAAATCGGCATAGCGTTTCATTGAGCGAGTATAGTCTTCAGAACGAATTTTCCAATCATCAGAATAGTGAGGATCCTGTATGCAGGCTTTGATCTTAGAACAGCAGGACGGCAATACCGTTGCCTCGGTGCAAGCCCTTGATGAGAGCCGTCTGCCCGAAGGCGACGTCACCGTCGACATCGACTGGTCCAGTCTGAATTACAAGGATGCCCTGGCCATCACCGGCAAAGGTAAAATCATCCGAAATTTCCCGATGGTGCCAGGGATTGATTTTGCAGGCCACGTTCATTCCAGCGAAGATCCGCGGTTTCATGCCGGCCAGCAGGTGCTGCTCACCGGTTGGGGCGTCGGCGAAAATCACTGGGGCGGGCTGGCAACGCAGGCGCGGGTGAAAGGCGAGTGGCTGGTGCCCATGCCTGCTGGGCTGGATGGCCGCAAAGCGATGATTATCGGTACCGCAGGCTTTACCGCCATGCTGTGCGTCATGGCCCTTGAAGATGCCGGTATCCGCCCTGAGTCAGGCGAGATAGTCGTGACCGGGGCCAGCGGTGGCGTTGGCAGCACGGCGGTGGCTTTACTGCACAAACTGGGGTATCAGGTCGTCGCGGTCTCAGGCCGTGAAAGCACCCATGACTACCTGCGTCAGCTTGGTGCCAGCCGCATTCTTGGCCGCGACGAATTTGCCGAAACCCGTCCGCTGGAAAAACAGCTCTGGGCCGGAGCGGTGGATACCGTCGGAAATAACGTGCTGGCAAAAGTGCTGGCGCAGATGAACTACGGTGGCTGCGTGGCGGCCTGCGGTCTGGCGGGCGGGTTTGCCCTGCCTACCACCGTTATGCCCTTTATCCTGCGTAACGTGCGCCTGCAGGGTGTGGATTCCGTCATGACTCCGGCGGCCCGTCGTGCAGAAGCCTGGGAGCGTCTGGTGCGCGACCTGCCTGAGTCCTTCTTCACGCAGAGTGCAACCGAAATCGCCCTCAGCCAGGCGCCGGAATATGCCGGTAAGATCATGGATAATCAGTTCCATGGCCGCGCGCTGGTGAAAATTGCCTAATCTTCAAATTTTCGTGACATATTCGCGCTAATCCTTCTCCTCCGTCAAGCTTAGAAAAACGCATGACGGAGGATGCCATGAAAACCCGAAAACTGACGGAAGCCGACGTAACGTCCGAATCTGTCTTTATGTTACAGCGCCGCCAGATCCTGAAAATGCTTGGCATCAGTGCCACCGCGTTGTCGCTTACCCCTGCGGCTCACGCTGATTTGCTCGACTGGTTTAAAGGCAACGATCGGCCAAAAGCCCCTTCCGGTGCCCCGCTCACCTTTACGAAACCTGCCGAGTGGCAAAACAAACTGACGCTCACGCCAGAAGATAAAGTCACCGGTTATAACAACTTCTACGAATTCGGGCTTGATAAAGCCGATCCTGCGGCCAATGCAGGCAGCATGAAAACCGATCCGTGGACGTTGAAAATTGACGGCGAAGTGGCAAAACCCTTAACGCTGGATCATCACGATCTCACCACCCGTTTCCCGTTAGAGGAACGCATCTATCGTATGCGCTGCGTGGAAGCCTGGTCGATGGTGGTACCGTGGGTAGGTTTTCCGCTGCATAAGCTGCTGGCAATGGTTGAACCCACCAGCAATGCGAAATATGTCGCATTCCAGACGCGTTATGCCCCGGACGAGATGCCAGGCCAGAAGGACCGGTTCATCGGCGGTGGGCTTGCGTATCCTTATGTAGAAGGATTACGCCTTGACGAAGCCATGCATCCTCTTACCCTTCTGACCGTCGGCGTTTACGGTAAAGCGCTCCCGCCGCAGAACGGCGCCCCCATCCGGCTGACAGTACCGTGGAAATATGGCTTCAAGGGCATTAAATCGATCGTCAGTATTAAGCTCACCCGTGAGCGTCCGCCCACAACATGGAATCTCGCCGCGCCGGACGAATACGGTTTCTTCGCCAACGTGAACCCGCATGTCGATCATCCACGCTGGTCGCAGGCGACGGAACGGTTTATCGGTTCCGGCGGGGCGCTGGATGTGAAGCGTCAGCCCACGCTGCTTTTTAACGGCTATGCGGATGAAGTGGCGTCGCTCTATCGTGGCCTCAATTTACGGGAGAACTTCTGAGTGCGTTTAACGGCAAAACAGGTAACCTGGCTGAAAGTGCTGCTGCATTTAGCCGGGTTGCTCCCGTTTATCTGGTTGTTCTGGGCCGCCAGCCAGGGGCTCTTTAGTGCCGATCCGGCCAAAGATATCCAGCACTTTACCGGTCGGATGGCTCTGAAATTTTTACTGGCGACCTTGCTGGTTTCGCCGCTGGCACGCTACGCTAAACAGCCATTATTGATACGCACACGTCGGCTATTAGGGCTATGGTGTTTTGCCTGGGCCACGTTGCACCTGACCAGTTACGCGCTGCTGGAACTGGGGATTAACAACCTGGCACTGCTGGGCCGCGAACTGGTCACGCGTCCTTATCTGACGCTGGGCATTGTCAGTTGGCTGGTGTTACTGGTATTAGCGCTGACATCCACGCAATATGCGCAGCGAAAACTGGGTAAGCGCTGGCAGTTGCTGCACAACTTCGTCTATCTTGTCGCGATCCTCGCACCCATCCATTATCTGTGGTCCGTGAAGATCCTCTCGCCTCAGCCCATCCTCTACGCGCTGCTGGCTTTGGCGCTTTTAGCATGGCGTTACAAGAAGTTCCGCCAGTGGTTGCGATAGTTCGCGAAACTGTGCGTTTTCCCGCAGATTACTTATCAACCGCCATTCTTTTTCGGATAGCGGTTGATAATCTTCCCTGATAAGACCAGTATTTAGCTGCCAAATGCTACGAAATCGTTATAATGTGCGACTTTGGTTTTCCTGAATGCATTTTAGGAAAGTCATCAGGTGACTTTCGCGTTTCAAAGGTATATTTTGGTTTTTACCCGAGATTCGCAGGAGATAGCGACACAATGGCAGAAAAATTCCGAATCTTAGTTTTAAACGGACCGAACCTGAACATGCTCGGCACCCGTGAGCCAGAGAAGTATGGCACGCTGACATTGAGTGAAATTGTTAACCGTTTGGGCACGGAAGCAGCGTCACTGAATGTGGATTTGGATCATTTTCAGTCAAACGCGGAGTACGCACTCATCGACCGTATTCATCAGGCTAAAGACACTGTGGACTATATCCTGATCAATCCGGCCGCGTTTACGCACACCAGTGTTGCTATCCGCGACGCACTGTTGGCGGTGAGTATCCCGTTTATCGAGATCCACCTCAGCAACGTGCACGCCCGAGAGCCGTTCCGCCACCATTCGTATCTGTCGGATATCGCCGCTGGCGTTATCTGCGGACTGGGCGCAGACGGTTATTCATACGCTTTACAGACAGCGGTAAAACGCCTGTCACAATCACACTAAACAAGAGTACGGAACCCACTCATGGATATTCGTAAGATTAAAAAACTGATCGAGCTGGTTGAAGAATCAGGCATCTCCGAACTGGAAATTTCTGAAGGCGAAGAGTCTGTACGCATCAGCCGTGCAGCCCCAGCCGCTAGCTTCCCGGTAATGCAGCAAGCTTATGCTGCGCCAGTGCAGCAGCCTGCGCTCTCTGCAGCCGTTGCACCAGCCGCAACTGAAGCCGCACCTGCCGCTGCAGCAGAAATCAGTGGTCACATCGTACGTTCCCCAATGGTTGGTACTTTCTACCGCACCCCGAGCCCGGACGCGAAGGCGTTCATCGAAGTGGGTCAGAAAGTCAACGTAGGCGATACCCTGTGTATCGTTGAAGCCATGAAAATGATGAACCAGATCGAAGCAGACAAATCAGGTACTGTGAAGGCGATTCTGGTCGAAAGTGGTCAGCCGGTAGAATTTGACGAGCCGCTGGTCGTCATCGAGTAACGAGGCGAACATGCTGGATAAAATTGTTATCGCCAACCGCGGCGAGATCGCACTGCGTATTCTTCGTGCCTGTAAAGAACTGGGCATCAAGACTGTCGCTGTGCACTCAAGCGCGGACCGCGATTTAAAACACGTATTGCTGGCGGATGAGACGGTCTGTATCGGCCCGGCTCCGTCCGTAAAAAGCTATCTGAACATCCCGGCAATCATCAGCGCCGCTGAAATCACTGGCGCGGTGGCAATTCACCCGGGTTATGGCTTCCTCTCCGAGAACGCCAACTTTGCTGAGCAGGTTGAACGCTCTGGCTTTATCTTCATCGGCCCGAAAGCTGACACCATCCGCCTGATGGGTGACAAAGTGTCTGCAATCACCGCGATGAAAAAAGCCGGTGTTCCAACCGTTCCAGGTTCTGACGGCCCGCTGACTGACGACATGGATGCAAACCGTGCACATGCTAAACGCATTGGCTACCCGGTGATCATCAAGGCGTCCGGCGGCGGCGGCGGTCGCGGTATGCGCGTAGTGCGCAGCGACGCTGAACTGGCACAGTCCATCTCCATGACCAAAGCGGAAGCGAAAGCAGCTTTCAGCAATGACATGGTGTATATGGAAAAATACCTGGAAAACCCACGCCACATCGAAATTCAGGTGCTGGCTGACGGTCAGGGTAACGCTATCTATCTGGCAGAACGTGACTGCTCCATGCAGCGTCGTCACCAGAAAGTGGTCGAAGAAGCACCAGCACCGGGCATTACCCCGGAACTGCGTCGCTACATCGGCGAGCGTTGTGCCAAAGCGTGTGTCGACATTGGCTATCGCGGGGCGGGTACCTTCGAATTCCTGTTCGAAAACGGTGAGTTCTACTTCATTGAGATGAACACCCGTATTCAGGTAGAACACCCGGTTACCGAAATGATCACCGGCGTTGACCTGATCAAAGAGCAGCTGCGTATCGCTGCCGGCCAGCCTCTGTCCATCAAACAGGAAGAAGTAGTGGTCAAAGGCCATGCGGTCGAGTGCCGTATCAACGCCGAAGACCCGAATACCTTCCTGCCAAGCCCGGGTAAAATCACGCGTTTCCACGCGCCGGGTGGCTTTGGCGTGCGTTGGGAGTCTCATATCTACGCCGGTTACACCGTACCGCCGTACTATGACTCAATGATCGGTAAGCTTATCTGCTACGGCGAAAACCGTGACGTGGCGATTGCCCGCATGAAGAACGCCCTGCAGGAGCTAATCATCGACGGTATCAAAACCAACGTTGATCTGCAGATGCGCATCATGAGCGACGAGCACTTCCAGAATGGTGGGACGAACATCCACTATCTGGAGAAAAAACTCGGTCTCAACGAGAAGTAAGAAAGCATCTATGCTAAAAGGCCGGTTTAACCGGCCTTTTTTATTTCTGGGGATCGTCAAGGCCCATCATGTACAATCCCCGCTTTCTTCATCCACAAGGGACAAAAAATGGACAAACGTTTTGTTCAGGCCCATAAAGAAGCGCGCTGGGCGCTGTGGCTGACCCTTCTCTATCTTGCCGCATGGTTGGTAACCGCTTACTTACCTGATTCTGCAATTGGCATCACCGGCCTGCCTCACTGGTTTGAAATGGCCTGTCTGCTGGTACCGCTGATTTTTATCCTGCTGTGCTGGGCAATGGTGAAATTCATTTATCGCGATATCCCGCTGGAGGACGACGATGCAGCTTGAAGTCATTCTGCCGCTTATCGCGTATTTGTTGGTCGTGTTTGGCGTGTCCGTGTATGCCATGCGCAAAAGGGCAACCGGCACCTTCCTGAACGAATATTTCCTCGGCAGCCGTTCAATGGGCGGCATTGTGTTAGCGATGACGCTCACCGCCACCTATATCAGCGCCAGCTCATTTATTGGCGGTCCCGGGGCAGCCTATAAATATGGGTTAGGCTGGGTGCTGCTGGCGATGATCCAGCTCCCGGCTATCTGGCTTTCGCTGGGTATACTCGGCAAGAAGTTCGCTATTCTGGCGCGTCGCTATAATGCCGTGACGCTGAACGACATGCTGTTTGCCCGCTACCGCAGCCGTTTACTGGTATGGCTGGCAAGTCTAAGCCTGCTGGTCGCCTTTGTGGGGGCGATGACGGTGCAGTTTATTGGCGGTGCACGTCTGCTTGAAACCGCAGCAGGGATCCCTTACGAGACTGGCCTGCTTATCTTTGGGATCAGTATCGCGCTTTATACGGCGTTTGGTGGATTTCGCGCCAGCGTACTGAACGACACCCTGCAGGGCATGGTGATGCTCATCGGAACCATTGTGCTGCTGGTGGGGATTGTCCATGCGGCTGGCGGGCTGAGCCATGCTGTTGAAACCCTTGAAGCGATTGACCCGAAACTGGTCACTCCAGAGGGCGCAGATGACATTCTATCACCCACCTTTATGACCTCCTTCTGGGTGCTGGTCTGCTTCGGCGTCATTGGACTGCCGCATACCGCTGTACGGTGTATCTCCTATAAGGACAGTAAAGCGGTTCATCGCGGCATTATTATCGGGACCATTGTGGTGGCGATACTGATGCTGGGAATGCATCTGGCGGGTGCATTAGGTCGTGCGGTGATCCCAGATCTTACCGTGCCCGACCTGGTGATCCCTACCCTGATGGTTAAAGTCCTGCCCCCCTTTGCTGCCGGGATTTTCCTTGCCGCACCGATGGCCGCCATTATGTCGACGATCAACGCTCAGTTGCTGCAAAGTTCCGCTACGATTATCAAAGATCTCTATCTGAATTTGCGTCCCGAGCAGTTGAAAAACGAACGACGCTTAAAGCGGATGTCTGCGGTGATTACGCTGTTATTAGGGGCACTGCTGCTGCTGGCCGCTTGGCGTCCACCGGAGATGATCATCTGGCTGAACCTGCTTGCGTTTGGCGGCCTTGAAGCTGTTTTCCTGTGGCCGCTGGTGCTTGGCCTGTACTGGGAGCGCGCGAATGCTGCGGGCGCGCTAAGCGGCATGATTGTTGGCGGTGTCGTGTACGCCGTGCTCGCCACCTTTAAGATCCAGTACCTGGGCTTCCATCCAATTGTGCCTTCGTTACTGTTAAGTTTACTGGCGTTTGTGGTGGGGAACCGTTTCGGTCAACCCGTCCCACAACCCGCTATGATGTCTACTGATAAATAAAGAGTTTTGCCATGCCGTGGATCCAACTAAAACTGAACACAACCGGCGCCAACGCCGAAGAGCTGAGCGATGCGCTGATGGAGGCCGGCTCGGTCTCTATCACCTTCCAGGACACGCATGACACGCCAGTCTTTGAGCCGCTGCCGGGCGAAACGCGCCTGTGGGGCGATACCGACGTGATTGGCCTGTTTGATGCCGAAACAGACATGAAAGAAGTGGTCGCGATTCTGGAACATCATCCTCTGCTGGGCGCGGGTTTTGCGCACAAAATCGAACAACTGGAAGACAAAGACTGGGAACGCGAGTGGATGGATAACTTCCACCCCATGCAGTTTGGCAAGCGTCTGTGGATCTGCCCAAGCTGGCGCGAAGTTCCCGATGAAAACGCGGTCAACGTGATGCTCGACCCGGGTCTGGCATTCGGTACCGGCACCCACCCGACCACCTCACTGTGCCTGCAGTGGCTGGATGGCCTGGATCTGGAAGGGAAAACCGTGATCGACTTCGGCTGTGGATCCGGGATCCTCGCCATTGCCGCACTGAAACTGGGCGCCGCAAAAGCCATCGGGATCGATATCGATCCGCAGGCTATTCAGGCCAGTCGTGATAACGCCGAGCGTAACGGCGTTTCCGATCGCCTTGAGCTGTATCTGCCGGACGCGCAGCCAGAGGCCATGAAAGCCGATGTGGTGGTCGCTAACATCCTGGCAGGCCCATTACGCGAGCTTGCACCGTTAATCAGCGTGCTGCCCGTTGAGGGCGGTCTGCTGGGGCTTTCCGGGATCCTGGCAAGCCAGGCTGACAGCGTTTGCGAAGCCTACGCCGATCTCTTCACCCTCGATCCGGTGGTGGAAAAAGAAGAGTGGTGCCGCATCACAGGCCGTAAAAAATAAGAACATTTTTCGTACTGAGATGATGTTCTAAAATGCGACGCAGATCGCATAGAAGCGGGAGAATCTGCTGCTAAAAACAGCAGAATATCCCGCTCAACGGATTCATTTTTTGAGAAATGATGAGAAGTTACGGGAAATTGTAAGCGGTCATAAAATCGCCGTTAATACATAACATAATGATTTAAATAAAAAATAATTTTCATCATTGTGACTGGGTGGCGAT
This sequence comes from Enterobacter cloacae complex sp. 394F7, assembly GCF_057320385.1. Classification (NCBI taxonomy): domain Bacteria; kingdom Pseudomonadati; phylum Pseudomonadota; class Gammaproteobacteria; order Enterobacterales; family Enterobacteriaceae; genus Enterobacter; species Enterobacter cloacae complex sp. 394F7. Next base: position 147,162 of record NZ_JBXWCS010000011.1, read on the forward strand.
TCCTTGATCTACAACAGTGGATTGTTCAAAGTTTGGCCTTTCATCTCGTGCAAAAAATGCGTAATATACGCCGCCTTGCAGTCACAGTATGGTCATTTCTTAACTCATGCGCATCGGACACCACCAGCTCAGAAATCGCCTGATCGCAGCCCCAATGGCAGGTATTACCGACCGGCCGTTCAGGACGCTGTGTTATGAGATGGGAGCCGGTTTAACCGTTTCCGAGATGATGTCGTCTAACCCGCAGGTCTGGGAAAGCGATAAATCCCGCCTTCGGATGGTGCACATTGATGAACCAGGTATTCGCACCGTGCAAATCGCCGGAAGTGTGCCTGAAGAGATGGCAGATGCCGCGCGGATTAACGTGGAAAGTGGCGCCCAGATTATTGATATCAACATGGGTTGCCCGGCCAAAAAAGTGAATCGCAAGCTTGCAGGTTCAGCCCTTCTGCAATACCCCGACCAGGTGAAGTCAATCCTGACGGCGGTTGTCAGCGCAGTGGACGTTCCTGTTACGTTGAAGATTCGCACGGGTTGGTCGCCGGAACACCGTAACTGTGTAGAGATTGCCCAACTGGCCGAAGACTGTGGCATTCAGGCCCTGACCATTCATGGACGCACTCGCGCCTGTTTGTTCAACGGTGAAGCTGAATACGACAGCATTCGGGCAGTTAAGCAGAAAGTTTCCATTCCGATTATCGCGAATGGCGACATTACTGACCCGCTTAAAGCCAGAGCTGTGCTCGACTATACGGGAGCTGATGCTCTGATGATAGGACGTGCAGCTCAGGGAAGACCCTGGATCTTTCGGGAAATCCAGCATTATCTGGACACTGGGGAGCTGCTTGCCCCGCTGCCTCTGGCAGAGGTTAAGCGCTTGCTTTGTTCGCATGTTCGGGAACTGCATGACCACTACGGCCAGGCAAAAGGGTACCGAATTGCGCGTAAACACGTCTCCTGGTATCTCCAGGAGCACGCTCCAAATGACCAGTTTCGGCGCACATTCAACGCCATAGAGGATGCCAGCGAACAGCTGGAGGCGTTGGAGGCATACTTCGAAAATCTTGCGTAATGAAATAAAGAGCTGACAGAACTATGTTCGAACAACGCGTAAATTCTGACGTACTGACCGTTTCTACCGTTAACTCTCAGGATCAGGTAACTCAAAAACCCCTGCGTGACTCGGTTAAACAGGCACTGAAGAACTATTTTGCTCAACTGAATGGTCAGGATGTTAATGACCTGTATGAGCTGGTACTGGCTGAAGTTGAACAGCCACTGTTGGACATGGTGATGCAATACACCCGCGGTAACCAAACCCGCGCTGCGCTGATGATGGGTATCAACCGTGGTACTCTGCGTAAGAAACTGAAAAAATACGGCATGAACTAATTTCGGTTAGCGAAATGCTTGTTTAAAAAGGCGCTACCTGGCATGGGGATGCGCCTTTTTTATTGCTCCACATCTGCCACCGTCAACGCTTTGTAAACCTTCGCTTTCCCCACTTTTCAACCGCCGCTTTTCGTGTATATTTCCACCACCTTACTGGCTCTCTTCTCCCGGAATGTCATAATGATTCGTAAATACTGGTGGCTGGTTGTCTTTGCTATCTCAGTTTTTCTCTTTGATGCGCTGCTGATGCAATGGATTGAACTGATGAGCACCGAAACCGATAAGTGTCGCAATATGGATTCCGTGAACCCGCTTAAACTCGTCAATTGTTCAGAGCTGGACTGAGCCGCCAACGTCGTCAAAAACCCCGAAATCACTTAATAAAAACGGGGATTTAAATCCCTTTGAGTCATTACCTTACGATGATAATGTCTCGCCCTTCACCACCGCCCTTGCGTAACCTCACACTCGAGTTGAACCGATCATGCTGGTTAGCCAATACAACCATATCCTTGTCGTCCTCTCCTTTGTTGTCGCTATCCTTGCTGCCTATACCGCGCTGAATATGGCCGCGCGTGTGGCGGGAAGTCAGGGCGTGGCAGCGCGCATCTGGCTGGCCGGTGGCGGTGTTGCAATGGGTATTGGCGTATGGGCGATGCATTTTATCGGCATGCTGGCGATGGATCTCTCCATGAGCATGAGCTACAACGCCACCCTGACGGGGTTATCGATGGTTATCGCCGTGGGTTCATCCTTGTTTGCGCTGTGGCTTGTCAGCTGCGAGCAGCTGCGTTTGCGCCGTCTGCTGCCCGGTGCACTAGTCATGGGAACCGGTATTGTGGCCATGCATTACACCGGCATGGCGGCCCTGGAGGTTACGCCCGGTATTATCTGGGATAAAACATGGGTGGCGATATCAGTCGCTATTGCGCTTGCTGCATCGCTCGCCGCACTGTGGCTGACGTTCCGCCTGCGTCATGAGGCCGCTCAGGTCGCGCTGATGCGCATGGGTGCTGCAATCACGATGGGAATTGCGATTGCCGGAATGCATTATGCGGGGATGAAAGCCGCACAGTTTCCAGTGTCGACCATGGCTCACCATGAGGGGATTAACGGCAGCTGGCTGGCCGTGCTGGTGAGCGTTGTCGCACTCGCCATCCTTGGTATCACCCTGCTGGTGTCGATGCTGGATGCGCGCCTGCAGGCACGCACCTCTCTCCTCGCCTCGTCTCTGGCGGAAGCAAACCGGGAGCTGGCCCAGCTGGCGCTACAGGATACGCTGACGCGCCTGCCCAATCGTATCCTGCTGGAAGATCGACTCGATCAGGCCATCAACAAAGCAGATCGTGAAGGCACGCATTTCGCATTGATGTTTATGGATCTCGACGGCTTTAAAACCGTCAATGACGCCTACGGGCATGATATCGGCGATAAACTGCTGGTTGCCGTTACGCAACGCCTGCTGCTCCCTCTGAAAGGCCAGTTCACCCTTGCACGTATTGGCGGTGATGAATTTGTTCTGCTGGCAGAGGTTGGGGGGCCGGACGATGCAGCCTCCCTTGCCAATGCCCTGGTGCGCACTATCGATAGTCCATTCAATGTGGATCCGTATGAGCTGGTGGTGACCCTCAGTATTGGCATTGCGCTTTATCCTCACGATGGCAAAACCGATCGCGAGCTGATGTTTAACGCCGATGCGGCGATGTACCACACCAAGCATATGGGCCGTAACGGTTATCACTTTTTCCAGCCCTCCATGAACACGCTGGCGCAAACCCATCTGCAGCTGATGAACGATCTGTGGCTGGCCATCGATCGTAATGAGCTACAGCTGCATTATCAGCCCAAATTCCACGCGCCGGCAGGCCCCGTACTCGGGTTTGAGGCACTCCTGCGCTGGCAACACCCGAAGCTGGGATTGCTTACGCCAGACCTGTTCCTGCCGCTGGCGGAAAAAACGGGACAGATCATTCCCATTGGCAACTGGGTTATCAACGAAGCCTGCCGCCAGTTGCGGGAATGGCACCTTAAAGGGCATCAAAACTGGTCAATGGCGGTGAACCTGTCGACACTTCAGTTTGAACAACCTTCGCTGGTGAGTACGGTGCTTGATTGTCTGACACGTCACCAGGTGCCGCCGGAAATGCTGATCCTTGAAGTGACGGAAACCACTGCGATGAGTAACCCGGATGAGAGCGTGCGGGTGCTGACAGAGCTGACGAATGCGGGTGTGAAAGCCTCTATTGATGACTTTGGTACCGGCTACTCGAGCCTGCTGTATCTTAAACGCTTACCCGCTTGTGAATTGAAAATCGACAGGGCGTTTGTAAAAGAGCTCAGTGGAGAAAGCGAAGATGCGACCATTGTCTCCGCGATTGTCGCCCTGGCGAAAACGCTGAATCTGAAAGTGGTGGCTGAAGGGGTGGAAACCGAAGCACAGCAAGCCTTTTTGACGGAACTGGGCTGTAATACCCTTCAGGGCTATTTGTTAGGAAAACCTGTCAGCGCGCAGACCATTGAAACGCTTTGCGAGCAGGGAGAGATCTTGCCCGACACCGAGTCGTAAGCCTCCTCACGTGGCGACACGCGCATCACCGGGAGTGTCGCCAGAATGTTATCGACCAGAGCAGGTGCCTGTTGATAGAGGTTGAAGCTGTCGTTATTCATTAACCAGTTTTTAATTATTCCGCTAAAAAATCCGTGGAACACTATCAACGTTAAATCCACATTCACCTGCGAAGAAATGATGTTTCGTGAAATACAGCGCTCCAGTGTCGCACGCAGAAAATCATTGTTGAAACCAATACGTTTCCTGATTTCATACTCGGAAACCATATCACTGGTAAATTCACACTTATGATACAAAATCTGTAACAGCGCGCACTGGCGAGGCTCATGCGCAATATATTGCAACGCAGTGATAAATTGCTCACGAAGCATTAACAAGGGATCATCTTTTTCGGAAAGAGAAAGTCTGTCACGAATGAGATCGCGAAGCGGCAATTGCTGTTCCCAGATAGCATTAAATATCTCTGTTTTACTGGTGAAATGCCAATAGACGGCCCCACGCGTCACTTTTGCCGCATCGGCGATATCCGTCAGCGTTGTGTTGGTTACGCCACGTGTCGCAAACTGCCCGATAGCCGCTTCAATCAGCTGTTGACGGGTTTGTTGTGCCTCTGCTTTCTTTTTACGCGCCATGGACGACTACTCGTTACTCACAAGAATTAAGCTGTTTAGTAGGGTTTTGTAATCGGAAGTATTCATGAAAGACAAGGTGAATTCTGCACAAAAAAAGTCAATTCGCTTTATTTATAACTGAGGCAAATGCATACCCATAATTAAATTCACAAAACAGATAAATGCCCTCTATGAAACATCACTCTCCTGATTACTTTTGTTAAAGTATATTGCTGTAAACGCAAAGTCTTCTTCTGATTTTCTTTCCTGCCGCATTTATCCGCACTTATAAATTAAAAAACATTAAATACCCTCATTATTATACGCAGCTACATTTTTTGTTTTTGTCCCCTGCCCTGTCACCGATCCACGGAAATATCGGTTAATGGGTATTTAAAGGAACAGTAATGACGAATCATTTCAGACGCTTGCCCTTAACCGGTTTTATTGTCTGCGCCGCACTGCTTGCCGGATGCGATGGGCAGGAAAATCAGCAACATCAACCGCAGCCGCCTCAGGTGAGTGTACACATTGTCAAAAGTGCCCCCCTCACTGTGACAACAGAGCTGCCGGGCAGAACAGATGCGTTTCGCGTTGCGGAAGTGCGTCCTCAGGTTAGCGGCATTATCCTGCGTCGCAATTTCACCGAAGGCAGCGATGTCAAAGCTGGCCAGTCACTTTATCAGATCGATCCCGCCAGCTATCAGGCGGCGTATGACAGCGCAAAAGGAGAGCTGGCGAAAGCCCAGGCGGCAGCCAATATTGCGCACCTGACGGTGAAACGTTATCTCCCGCTGGTGGGCACACAGTATGTCAGTAAGCAGGAGTACGACCAGGCCGTTGCGACGGCTCAGCAGGCGGATGCCAGCGTCGTTGCTGCAAAAGCAGGAGTTGAAAGCGCACGTATCAACCTTGCCTATACCAAAGTCACCTCTCCCGTCGATGGTCGCATTGGTAAATCCAGCGTGACCGAGGGAGCTCTCGTCACCAACGGCCAGGCAAACGCCCTGGCAACGGTACAGCAACTGGATCCGATGTATGTCGATGTCACCCAGTCCAGCAATGATTTTATGCGTCTGAAGCAGACAAGCCTGCAAAAAGGGGAGACCACCAGCACCGTCGAGCTGTTGATGGAGAATGGTCAACCCTATCCGCTAAAAGGCACGCTGCAGTTTTCTGATGTGACGGTTGATGAAAGCACTGGCTCCATCACTCTGCGGGCGATTTTCCCGAATCCGCAACACCTGCTGTTACCGGGAATGTTTGTACGCGCCCGCATTAATGAGGGTACGCAGCCGAATGCGATTCTGATCCCACAGCAAGGCGTCACCCGCACGCCGCGTGGGGATGCAACCGTCCTGATTGTTAACGACAAAAACCAGGTTGAGTCACGCACCGTCGTTGCCTCTCAGGCCATTGGCGATCGCTGGCTGGTCACAGAGGGGCTGAAAAACGGTGACCGCGTGATTGTCAGTGGGTTACAAAAAGCCAAACCTGGGGCTACCGTCGTCGCCACACCCGATACCTCTACGACTCCAGCCGGTTAAGGAACGACGTCATGGCTAATTTCTTTATCCAGAGGCCGGTTTTCGCCTGGGTACTCGCCATCATTTTGATGATTGCAGGTGGGCTGGCGATCCTCAAACTGCCTGTAGCGCAGTATCCGACTATCGCCCCACCCGCGGTTGCCATAACCGCAACCTACCCTGGCGCAGATGCGCAGACGGTGCAGGATACCGTGACGCAGGTTATCGAACAGAACATGAACGGCATCGATAACCTGATGTATATGTCATCCACCAGCGATTCTGCAGGTAATGTCACCATCACCCTGACCTTTGAGTCTGGTACAGACCCGGATATCGCCCAGGTTCAGGTTCAGAATAAACTTCAGCTCGCCATGCCGCTGCTGCCGCAGGAAGTGCAGCAACAAGGGATCGGCGTTGAGAAGTCCAGCAGCAGCTTCCTGCTGGTGGCTGGCTTTGTTTCAGACAATAAAAGCCTCTCGCAGGATGACATTTCCGACTACGTCGCCTCGAATGTGAAAGATGCCATTAGTCGAACCACTGGGGTGGGTGATGTTCAGCTGTTTGGTGCCCAGTATGCAATGCGCATCTGGCTCGACAGTAACGCGATGAATAAATACCAGCTGACGCCGCTGGACATTATTAATCAACTGAAAACCCAGAATGACCAGATAGCGGCAGGCCAGCTAGGCGGAACGCCGTCCGTGCCGGGCCAGCAATTGAACGCCTCGATCATTGCGCAAACCCGCCTGAAATCACCGGAAGAGTTTGGCCGCGTGACGCTGAAGGTGAACCCGGACGGCTCGATGGTGCACCTGAAGGATGTCGCACGCATTGAACTGGGCGGTGAAAACTACAATATGGTGACCAAAATCAACGGGCAGGCCGCAACCGGCCTGGGGATTAAGCTGGCGACCGGTGCAAATGCGCTGGATACGGCGGCGGCCATCAAGAGCAAGCTGGCGCAACTGCAGCAATTCTTCCCACAGGGTCTGAAGGTGGTTTATCCGTACGACACCACGCCGTTTGTGAAGATCTCTATTCACGAAGTGGTAAAAACCCTGTTTGAAGCAATCATCCTCGTCTTCCTGGTGATGTATCTGTTCCTGCAAAATCTGCGCGCGACGCTTATCCCCACTATCGCGGTGCCGGTTGTTTTGCTGGGTACCTTCGCGGTGCTGGCGGCGTTCGGGTTCTCCATCAATACCCTGACGATGTTCGGGATGGTGCTGGCAATAGGCTTGCTGGTTGATGATGCCATCGTGGTCGTTGAGAACGTCGAACGCGTGATGGTAGAAGACAAACTGCCGCCGAAAGAGGCGACGCAGAAGTCGATGGAACAGATTCAGGGCGCACTGGTGGGTATAGCCATGGTGCTGTCGGCGGTCTTTATCCCGATGGCATTTTTCGGTGGCTCGACCGGGGCCATCTATCGCCAGTTCTCACTGACCATCGTTTCGGCAATGGCACTCTCCGTGTTGGTCGCCCTGATCCTGACCCCCGCGTTGTGCGCAACCCTGCTTAAACCGGTATCCGGCGATCACCACGAAAAGAAAGGCGGTTTCTTTGGCTGGTTTAATGCGCTTTTTGACCGCAGCGTGGAGCACTACAGCAACAGCGTGAGCGGCATTTTACGCAAGACCGGACGCTACCTGGTGGTGTACATCATCATTGTGGGTGGTATGGCGGTGCTGTTCCTGCGCTTGCCTACCTCCTTCCTGCCCGAAGAGGACCAGGGGGTATTTATGACGATGGTGCAACTTCCGGCCGGTGCGACCCAGACGCGTACGCAGCAGGTCCTCGATCAGGTCCAGAACTATTATCTGAAAAACGAGAAGGCCAATGTTGAATCTGTCTTTACCGTTAATGGCTTTAGTTTTAGCGGCCAGGGCCAGAACGCCGGGATTGCCTTTATCAGCCTGAAGCCCTGGGAAGCACGACCGGGGGCGGAAAATAGCGTTGAGGCGATTGTTGGCCGCGCGACAAAAGCCTTCAGCCAGATAAAAGATGGACTCGTATTTCCGTTTAACCTGCCTGCGATTATCGAACTGGGAACCGCAACGGGCTTCGACTTCGAACTGATTGATCAGGCAAACCTGGGGCATACCTCGCTGACGCAGGCGCGGAATGAGCTTCTCGGAATGGTGAAAGCGCACCCTGACATGCTGGTGCGCGTGCGGCCAAATGGTCTGGAAGATACCCCGCAGTTTAAACTGGATGTCGACCAGGAGAAGGCTCAGGCGCTGGGCATCAGTCTTTCTGACGTCAACCAGACCATCTCAACGGCCCTGGGTGGAACTTATGTAAATGACTTTATCGATCATGGACGTGTGAAAAAGGTCTATGTCCAGGCTGATGCGCGCTTCCGTATGCTGCCTGGTGACATCAGCAACCTGTATGTACGCAGCGCAAATGGTGAGATGGTACCTTTCTCCGCCTTTAGCACCTCGCACTGGGTGTACGGTTCACCTCGCCTGGAGCGCTATAACGGGATGCCATCCATGGAGATCATCGGTGAGTCCGCACCCGGTAAAAGTACCGGTGAGGCCATGGCGCTGATGGAAAGTCTTGCTGCAAAACTGCCTTCCGGCATCGGGTATGACTGGACAGGAATGTCTTATCAGGAGCGACTTTCCGGAAATCAGGCGCCTGCGTTGTACGCTATTTCACTGATAGTGGTGTTCCTGTGTCTGGCTGCTCTTTACGAAAGCTGGTCCATTCCCTTCTCAGTGATGCTGGTGGTTCCGCTGGGAGTCATAGGGGCGCTGGTTGCAGCAGCGTTACGTGGCTTGAACAATGACGTCTATTTCCAGGTGGGTTTGCTGACAACAATTGGTTTGTCGGCTAAAAACGCCATTCTGATCGTTGAGTTTGCCAAAGATCTGATGGAAAAAGAGGGTAAAGGCATCATTGAAGCCACGCTGGAAGCATCAAGAATGCGCCTTCGACCGATCCTGATGACCTCGCTCGCCTTTATTCTTGGCGTCATGCCGCTGGTGATCAGCCATGGCGCCGGGAGCGGTGCGCAAAACGCGGTCGGGACAGGGGTCATGGGGGGCATGCTTTCCGCAACGCTTCTGGCTATCTTCTTCGTGCCCGTTTTCTTTGTGGTCGTCCGGCGACGCTTTACGCGCCATAAAGAGTGATGAATACCTGAAAGGCACCTCTGGTGCCTTTTTTATTTTAAGATAAACAGTGTATTAAGATCGCAGTGTTAAAAAGAGTCAGTTTGCATTAAGTAAGAACGCCACGTTGTTACTCCATAATTTCTCCATTAATTCGTTCTGACGAAACACTTTTCTCCACGATGTTTACAAACAACATAATTTGAGATTATTCCTCGTGTAACGTGGGCTTATCCCGGTGGTAAAATAACCTCCAGTTCGTTAATAGCCCTCCTGGCTTTATAGCGGACGCGAAATAATACTGAGGTAACATCATGAAAAGATTCATTTCCGTTGCACTACTCGCTGCGCTGCTGGCTGGATGCGCGCACGACTCTCCATGTGTACCGGTATACGACGATCAGGGCCGACTGGTTCATACCAATACCTGTATGAAAGGTACCACTCAGGATAACTGGGAAACAGCAGGTGCTATCGCTGGTGGTGCTGCCGCGGTGGCGGGGTTGACGCTGGGTATTGTTGCCCTGACCCGATAACATCTGTTCAGAAAGCGCGGCTCTGGCCGCGCTTTTGCTTTGAATGAGTGCAGTAATATCAAATCAGTAAAAATCCCGTATTTATTCACGCCATTAATTTTAGCCAGAAGCCTGTCACCTCTTTTTCACTTCCCCTTTTAATTTTGTATTCAGTTTTGATGATTTTCACCCATTCATATTATTGAATACCCGGCCAATATTCACTCTGGAAACTATCTCTTCTTTTTTTCTGACCCTCCTTAAAAGTTTTGCTCCGATTTGTGGCACAGGTTGTAATTTCGCACCGTTTCGGGGCGCTCCTTTTATTTAAGCCTGTCTACACTCAGCATTAAGCGTTCACTTATCGCTTATTTCATCGAGCGCGAAACCTGGCATTACGTTTGCTATATAAACGTCGGCCAACGCCACAGATGGGTAAAAGTGTTTAAAACACCTAAATAACGATAAATTTAGCCACACAGGATGCATTATGAAAAAGACGATGATAGCCAGCCTGGCCGCTGCGGGTATGTTGTTTGCTGTTGCGGGTCAGGCCCATGCGGGCACAACGCTGGATGCCGTGAAAAAGAAAGGTTTTGTTCAGTGCGGTATCAGCGACGGTTTGCCTGGCTTCTCTTATGCCGATGCTAACGGCAAATTTACCGGTATCGATGTTGACGTCTGCCGGGGCGTCGCCGCTGCCGTTTTCGGTGATGACAGCAAAGTAAAATATACCCCGCTGACGGCCAAAGAACGTTTCACCGCGCTGCAGTCCGGCGAAGTGGACATGCTCTCCCGTAATACCACCTGGACCTCCTCCCGTGATGCAGGCATGGGGATGTCATTCACCGGTGTCACCTATTATGACGGCATCGGTTTCCTTACCCACAATAAAGCGGGCCTGAAAAGCGCCAAAGAGCTGGACGGTGCGACCGTGTGTATTCAGGCCGGTACCGATACCGAGCTTAACGTCGCCGATTATTTCAAAGCGAATAATATGAAGTACACCCCGGTGACATTCGATCGCTCTGATGAATCAGCCAAAGCGCTGGAATCTGGCCGTTGCGATACGCTGGCGTCTGACCAGTCACAGCTCTACGCGCTGCGTATTAAGCTGAGCAACCCGGCAGAGTGGATCGTCCTGCCTGAAGTGATCTCCAAAGAGCCTCTTGGACCCGTCGTTCGCCGTGGCGACGAAGACTGGTTCTCTATCGTTCGCTGGACCCTGTTCGCCATGTTAAATGCAGAAGAGATGGGTATCAGCTCGAAAAACGTCGATGAGAAAGCTGCCAAACCCTCAACCCCGGATATGGCACACCTGCTGGGCACAGAAGGCGATTTTGGCAAGGATCTGAAGCTGGATAACAAGTGGGCGTACCACATCATTAAACAGGTGGGCAACTATGCTGAGATCTTTGAGCGCAACGTGGGATCGGAAAGCCCGCTGAAGATCAAACGCGGCCAGAACAATCTCTGGAATAACGGCGGTATTCAGTACGCACCGCCAGTACGTTAAGTCTTTGCTGTAACGGGCACTGTGAACGCAGTGCCCACTCCAGAGTCATGGTTACCGAGGTTTCTTTATGTTCCATCGCCGCTCCCCCGTAAAAGGATCGCTATCCTTTTCTCATCCCGCGGTCCGCGCCTGGCTATTCCAGATTATTGCCATTCTTGCGGTTGTTCTTATCGCCATTTATTTAATTCATAACACGGTTACCAACCTGAATAATCGCGGTATTACCTCCGGCTTTGCTTTTCTGGATCGCAGTGCGGGTTTTGGCATTGTTCAGCATCTTATTGATTATCAGGAAGGCGATACCTACGGCCGCGTGTTCCTCGTCGGTTTACTCAATACACTGCTGGTCTCCGCGCTGTGTATTGTTTTCGCCTCCATACTGGGCTTTTTTATTGGCCTCGCTCGCCTGTCAGATAACTGGCTGCTGCGAAAGCTGTCCACCATTTACATTGAGACGTTCCGCAATATCCCGCCGCTGCTGCAGATTTTTTTCTGGTATTTCGCCGTGCTGCGTAACCTTCCGGGGCCACGTCAGGCTGTCGATGCCTTCGATCTGTTTTTTCTGAGCAACCGTGGGCTTTATATTCCTTCTCCTGAACTCGCAGAAGGGATATATGCTTTTATCACCGCGATTATCATCGCGCTAGCCCTCTCTGCCGGGCTATTTCGCTATAACCGCAAACATCAGATTAAAACCGGGCAGCTTCGCAAGACATGGCCAATTGCGGCGCTTTTGATTATCGGTCTGCCGCTACTGACACACTGGCTTTTTGGTGCCGCGTTACACTGGGATGTCCCACATTTGCGGGGCTTTAACTTCCAGGGCGGGATGGTGTTAATTCCTGAACTGGCGGCCCTGACCCTGGCCCTTTCCATTTATACGTCTGCGTTTATTGCCGAAATCATTCGGGCGGGGATCCAGGCAGTCCCGCATGGACAGCACGAGGCAGCACGCTCTCTGGGGTTACCTCATACGGTAACGCTTCGACAGGTCATTATTCCACAGGCGTTACGGGTCATCATTCCGCCCCTGACCAGCCAGTACCTCAATATTGTCAAAAACTCGTCGCTGGCCGCCGCAATTGGCTACCCGGATATGGTGTCACTGTTCGCCGGAACCGTGCTTAACCAGACAGGACAGGCCATTGAAACCATTGCCATCACTATGTCCGTCTATCTGATTATCAGCCTGGCGATCTCGTTGCTGATGAACCTGTATAACCGCCGTATTGCACTGGTTGAGCGCTAAGGAACTATGATGACAAAAGCGATACTGTCGTACTCTTCGCGTCCTGCCAACCCGACAGGTGGGCGTTTTATTCTCTGGGCTCGTAAGAATCTATTCTCCAGCTGGGGTAACAGTCTGCTGACAATAATTTGTCTGTGGCTGATGTGGGAGTTGATCCCGCCACTCATTAACTGGGCTTTCTTACAGGCTAACTGGGTCGGTTCAACCCGGGCAGATTGTACAAAAGCTGGCGCTTGCTGGGTGTTTATCCACGAGCGTTTTGGTCAGTTCATGTATGGATTGTATCCGCACGAACAACGCTGGCGAATCAATCTGGCGCTGGTTATTGGGCTGCTCTCCATCGCCGTGATGTTCTGGAAAAGGCTGCCGCAACGCGGACGGTACATCGCCTGCTGGGCGGTGGTGTATCCGATTGTTGTGTGGGTGCTGTTGTACGGTGGTTTCCTGGGGCTGGAACGCGTGGAAACCCGACAATGGGGCGGCTTAACGCTGACGCTGATTATTGCTTCTGTTGGGATCGCAGGCGCACTGCCGTGGGGCATTTTACTGGCGCTTGGCCGTCGCTCAAAAATGCCCGTTGTCCGTGTGCTCTCGGTTATTTTCATTGAGTTCTGGCGCGGTGTACCGCTTATTACCGTCCTTTTTATGTCTTCGGTCATGCTGCCATTGTTTATGGCAGAAGGCACGACGATAGACAAACTGATCCGTGCCCTGGTAGGAGTCATTCTGTTCCAGTCAGCCTACGTTGCGGAAGTGGTGCGTGGCGGTCTGCAGGCATTGCCTAAAGGGCAGTATGAGGCTGCGGAATCACTGGCGCTCGGTTACTGGAAAACACAGGGGCTGGTGATACTTCCGCAGGCACTCAAGCTGGTTATCCCCGGGCTGGTGAACACGATCATCGCCCTCTTCAAAGATACCAGCCTCGTGATCATTATCGGATTGTTCGATCTCTTTAGCAGCGTGCAACAGGCAACGGTTGACCCTGTCTGGCTTGGCATGTCCACCGAAGGATATGTCTTTGCTGCTCTGATCTACTGGATCTTTTGTTTTAGCATGTCGCGCTATAGCCAGCATCTGGAAAAGCGCTTTAACACCGGGCGTACACCGCACTGAGGAAATTATGAGCCAAATAACTATGACACCCGCCGACGCGATGATTACGCTGGAAAACGTAAATAAATGGTACGGACAATTTCACGTCCTGAAAGATATCAATCTTAAGGTCAAGCAGGGCGAACGCATTGTCCTTTGCGGCCCTTCCGGGTCCGGGAAATCGACAACCATTCGCTGCATCAATCACCTTGAGGAGCATCAGCAGGGGCGTATTGTTGTTGATGGTATCGAACTGAATGAAGACATTCGCAACATCGAACGCGTGCGTCAGGAAGTCGGGATGGTGTTTCAGCACTTTAACCTGTTCCCCCATCTGACGGTGCTGCAGAACTGTACGCTTGCGCCGATTTGGGTGCGCAAAATGCCAAAAAAGGAAGCTGAAGCGTTAGCGATGCACTATCTGGAACGTGTACGTATTGCTGAACACGCCAATAAATTTCCAGGCCAGATATCGGGTGGCCAGCAGCAGCGTGTGGCTATCGCCCGTTCACTGTGCATGAAGCCCAAAATTATGCTTTTTGATGAGCCAACTTCAGCGCTGGATCCTGAAATGGTGAAAGAAGTTCTGGATACCATGATTGGGCTGGCGCAATCTGGAATGACTATGCTGTGCGTGACTCACGAAATGGGGTTCGCCAGGACCGTGGCTGACCGGGTGATCTTTATGGATCGCGGAGAGATTGTTGAACAGGCGCCACCGGATGAGTTCTTTGCGCATCCGAAGTCAGAACGCACGCAAGCATTCCTGTCACAGGTGATTCACTAGTCGTTTGTTATGCCGGGTGGCGGCTTCGCCGTACCCGGCCTACGCTGTGCGCCGTGTAGAAATGCAAAAAGGCCATCCTTTCGGATGGCCTTTTCACTTGTTTGATGTCTGGCAGTTCCCTACTCTCACATGGGGAGACCCCACACTACCATCGGCGCTACGGCGTTTCACTTCTGAGTTCGGCATGGGGTCAGGTGGGACCACCGCGCTA